>JBCCXH010000169.1:0-9941 GCA_039192005.1 Bacteroidota bacterium | reverse complement strand
TGTTTCAAAAACGCCTGTCAAATTTGCTGGTAGGGTTGGAGCAGGCCTTGTGAATAGTTTTAGCCGATTATCTCCGAATATAGGAACAAGTTTATTATTTGGAGGAAAAGCTAATTTGGAGTTAGGTTATAATTTGGTGATCAAACCAGATTTAATAAAAAACCCAGATACAATCTATCAGTTTTTAGTAGGGTTTAGGTACCAAAACCCCAGTGATGGGTTTTTATTACGCCTATTTGTTGCTGAGCTATACGGCACTGATTTCGATGAAACTTTTAGCCTAATCCCATATTTAGGGCTTTCGCTGGGTTACGTATTTTGATCGTTTTCTTGACACTAGATTGAGTAAGCATAGGAAGAAATTCGTGAGTGGAGCCCAATGTCAGTATGCATTGATCAACTGGTTTTCACCAACAACGATCTTTTTTCGGTTAGCACTTTTACAACTTTTAGATAAGTGAGATGATTAGTTTTGCCAAGCATAACATGATAAGTAATAACCGAAAAGAATTTATGGATAATTCCGAATCTTTAGTTGTAGTCACAGGAGGGTCTAAGGGGATAGGAAGAGCTATTTTAGAACGATTTGCCAATGAAAAATTCACGTTGGTCACTTGTTCAAGGAACGAAACGGACCTGGAGCGATTAAAAGAAGCGTTCTTAAAAACGTACGAAGTGCCTGTCCACGTAATGAAAGCGGACCTGTCCAAAAAAGAGGAAGCAGCTGGTTTTATTTCCTTCGTTCAATCCATAGGCAAAACCGTTGAGGTGTTGGTCAATAACAGTGGAAAGTTCATTCCCGGTCTGGTACACGAAGAGGAGGAAGGTAAGCTCGAACAAATGATCGATACCAATTTATTCAGTGCCTATCATGTTTCAAGGGGGCTGATCCCCCAAATGAAAAAACAAAAAAACGGGCATATCTTTAACATCTGTTCGGTGGCCAGCTTACACGCCTATCCCAATGGAGGATCCTACTCGATTTCTAAATTTGCGATGTATGGTTTTTCTAAAGCCTTACGAGAAGAAATGAAGGAGTTTGGCATACGCGTCACCGCTGTACTTCCCGGTGCGGTGTTGACAAGCAGCTGGGATGGGGTAGACTTGCCGGAAGAACGATTCATTAAATCGGAAGACGTAGCTGAAACCATTTACAGTGCCTACCAGTTAAGTGAACGTACGGTAATAGAAGATTTGATCATAAGACCACAATTAGGGGACATTTGATGAACACATACTGCAATAGCCTGACCCAATATTCGCGAAGAAAAACCCGCGAAGTCTTTATTGGCGATGTTCCACTCGGGGGAAACAATCCCATCCGGGTACAGTCCATGACGACGGTAGATACCATGGATACGTTTGGTTCGGTCGAACAGATACTTCGTATGGTTGCCTCGGGCTGTGAGTACGTCAGAATCACCGCGCCGAGTCTCAAAGAGGCAAAAAACCTGGAAAACATCAAAAACGAGCTGGTCAGGCAAGGATGCCACGTCCCAATTGTAGCAGACATCCACTTTACACCAAAAGCGGCCGAGCTGGCTGCCAGGATCGTTGAAAAAGTACGGATCAATCCCGGAAATTACGTAGACAAAAAGAAGTTTGAAGAGTTGACATACACGGACGACACCTACGCCTATGAGCTGGATCGTATCCGTGAGAAATTCACACCCTTGGTAGATCTATGTAAGGCCAATGGTACGGCAATGCGAATCGGGACCAATCACGGCTCCCTTTCTGACCGGATCATGAGCCGGTATGGAGACACCCCTCTCGGCATGGTAGAGTCTGCGTTAGAGTTTATACGCATCTGTGAAGAGCTCAACTACAAAGACCTGGTCGTTTCCATGAAGTCCAGCAACCCGCAGGTGATGGTACAGGCGTACCGGTTATTGGTGAACAAACTGGACGAAGAAGGACTGGAGCCGTATCCGTTACACCTGGGCGTTACCGAAGCAGGAGAGGCAGAAGACGGCCGGATCAAATCTGCCGTTGGGATCGGGACGTTGCTGGAAGACGGGTTGGGAGATACCGTCAGGGTGTCTTTGACCGAAGAGCCGGAAGTAGAAGGCCCGGTAGCGCGCATCATGGTGGACCGGTTGATGAACAAATCCAGTCAATTGCCCATTGCACCGATCACTGATTATCCCATTGACCCGTTCAACTACAAGAGACGAACGACCAGGGAAATTGAAAACATCGGTCAGGATAACGTACCAAGGGTCATTGCCGACTTTTCCAAAATAGAGGAAGTAGCCGTGAAAGACCTGAAAGCCATTGGTCATTTCTATCTCCCGGAGTTGGATAAGTGGAGCATGAACGACTTAGGGGTCGATTACATTTATACCGGTTCCCATCCGATCGATTTTATGCTGCCCAATGGACTAAAGGAAATCGTCGATTATCCAACTTGGTTGAGTTTAAGTGATCAATTAAATAAATACCCGTTAGTCACTGATATTCAGGTGATTAAAGAGTTGAATAATTCGTTAAGCTTTTTGTTGATTGACACGGATCAATACACGTCAGAAATCATCGATGAGTTAAAGGAGATAAAGAACGTGGTGCTGCTTCTTCACTCAAATAATTCGCATGGTCCTGCAAGTATCAGAAGGTTTGTTGTTGCGTTGATCGACCATGAAATTGACCTGCCTATTGTCTTCAAACAGGATTATGGCAACTTAAGTGAAGACGAAGTGATGATTCATGCAGCCACTGATGCAGGTGCATTACTTACAGATGGGCTGGGTGATGGCATCATGCTATCTTCAACCGAGGTACCTAATGAGGACGGGTTAAAGCTTCTCAACCAAACCGCATTCGGGACCCTTCAGGCAGCACGTACCCGGATTACCAAGACAGAATACATTTCCTGCCCTTCCTGTGGGCGTACTCTTTTTGATTTGCAGGAAACGACGGCCATGATCCGAAAACGAACTGACCACCTGAAAGGGGTCAAGATCGGCATCATGGGATGCATCGTAAATGGCCCCGGAGAGATGGCCGATGCTGATTTCGGGTACGTTGGCTCCGGCAAAGGAAAGATCACGTTATATCGGGGAAAAGAAGTGGTCAAACGAGGCGTTCCTTCGGAAGATGCGCTTGACGAACTCATCGAACTCATCAAAGAACACGGCATGTGGGTAGAGCCCGAAGCAGTAGAGGTGCAGGTATAGTGACCTGAAAGGTCTCTTTGGTGGAATAAAGCTAAAACCTACCGATTGTTTCCCCTGATACTAAGACCTTCTTTTTTTAGAAGCATCGAACGTCTTGGTGAGCAATAGATGGTTTGCTTTTCGGTACCGACGGGCTGTTTCTGTGAGGCTGCCTTTATCGTGGTACCTTCTGCTCGCTCGCATGAAAACCAATTTTTTCGACGCTTTGCTATTGGTTTGTAATCCATGATCATGCCTTCAGGTTGCAAATACGGAAGAATCATAGGTGCTAGCTAACATCATCGAGGACTGTTAGGTGTTCTTAAGTTTTAGAAATTTGATCCATACTTTTAACTTGTCTTACGATGAAAATCCGTTTAGAGAAGCCCGTGCTACAGCTACATGACCTATCACGTTCCAAAGCCGAAAAAGCCAATAGCTGGCAGATGACTACCCTCTTTGATAACCGTCCTGCTACCTTGTACCAGCGTCAACTGCTGGAAACCATGAATGCCCCGCAAAAGAACCAAATGCCTGTTTTTCAGCGATTAAGGCTTGATAGGACCATCAACCCCGATGGCTTTAACGTAGCAGGAGAACTTCACCCGGAATCTGATGGAAAGTGGTTATGGGGAAGGTGCAATGAGGAAAGAAAAGATAAGGAAGCGCTGTTTTCAGAAGAAATCTTTCATACTAAAGATAGCTATTGGGATGAGCAAACCATGGAGGAAATTGATCCGGTGACCGGTCAAAGAAGGTGGGGAGACCCACCCCACCTGAGGGTTTATGCCGGGGTAGGGTACATGCTCCTGTGTTTGCAGGATACATTGAAATTGAGGCCGAGATTTGAAAAGTATGAGGAAAGTGCCGATAAAAAATATACTATTCTGAAAGAAATGTGGGATGATGACATTGATCGTACCGTGGATCGTTACTTGACGATATCGTTAAAGCCCGGGAAATAGGAATAACAGATCCGCTATTGAATCAAATAAAGGAGTTTTTTGAAAGTAATGAAACGGAGAGTTTAAAAAGTATACTTCAGAAGCTAAACGGCCTTCGTCCAGTTAAGGAGTACGTAGTAAAAGCAGCAGATTTTGATACCGCATGGATCTTATTGGACGAAATGGAGCAGTTAATCAGGGAATTTTTAGCCAACAACTTTGATTTGAAAGATAAAGTTAAAGATAAATTAAGGAGAAGTAAGAACGTTTCCTTTTCGGATTTTGCCCATATGACGACGATTAGAAGTGAGAAAATGGATGAGTTCGCCCGGTCAACAACTAAAAGAGGACTCTGGAAAATAGGAGATGAGCACGTCATGGACATCAAGAAAATGGAAAGAAAGAAGAAAGTCCGTCATCGTCCGTACAACTTACTGGATAGAAAAGGATTTAATAAACTTTTTGATGCATGGTCAGAGCTTCATGACGCAGAACAACGAAGGAAACGGAAGTATTAGCAGCAGTAGCGGTCCTTGTATGGTCCTCATCGATTGGCTTCTTAAAGCGATTAGCGATTCACTACCTTTACCAGTAGGCAGGAGGCCCAGTGTCCAAATCCAGACATGAACAATAACTCCGCCTTGCGTATGCTTTACTCCGACTCACGTAATGGGTATCTTTTCTTTTGCCAATAGGTTTGTCTTATTTCAAAAATGGATTCGAATACATTCCCTTCCTGGCATGGTGGAGAAACGATGCGATGGATCCAAATGGGTCTGCTTCTCAACATGTTGAACTTACACGTATGCTTTCAGAGCTGCCGTTCGAGATTAGGAGTATGAAAAAGGCCGATAAAAACGATTGATTATAACAGTGAACTATGGAGACAAAAGACAAACAGAAACAATTTGTACTCAACGATCCGCTAAGTAAGATTATGTGGAAGTTTTCTCTTCCTGCCATGGCTGCGATGGTGCTTTTTGGATTGAATGCTTTCATGGATACGGTTTACATCGGTCAACTGATGAATGAGACCGCTTTGGCAGGCGTGGCACTGGCCTATCCGCTGACCGGTATTTTGCTGGGTCTCGGTTCATGGGCCGGGACAGGAGCCGCCAATTTGTTGAGTATTGTACTTGGGGATGGAGATAAAAAGACCCAATCCAAAATCCTTCCTAATGCCACCTTATTTGCAATCATCAGCACGCTGATCATTGCGGTACCCTCTTATTTTCTCGCCGAACCCCTGATCAGAATGATGGGAGGGCAGGGCGCTATTTTAGCAGAAGGTGCCAGGTATTTCAAGATCACCATGCTGGCTGCTCCTTTTTGGATCTACGGTTTGACTCTCAACATGATCATAAGAGGGGAAGGAAAAATGGCGACAGCAGCACGTATGATGATCTACGGCCTGGCCGTCAATCTGGTGCTGACTCCTCTTTTCATCAGCGTGTTTGACATGGGAGTAGCCGGAGCCGCGTGTGCGACCAACGTCGGCATGTTGATTTACTCAATCGTGAGCTTTACCTATTTTATCAAAGGGAAGGCATCGTTTTCTTCCGAGGTGAAATCGCTGAAGTATGATCGAGAGGTTTTTCAGTCCATTATGAAAATGGGGTTCCCTGGGTTTATTATGACCATCATGAGTTTGATTCAGGCGATCGTGGTATTCAATGCGATTGTGAACAATGGAGCAGAGGCAGACCTCGCTTTTTTCGCCGGAGCCAATCGGTTTTTATTCTTTTTGATGACCCCACTGTTTGGTTTGATGCGGGCGTTACAACCCGTTATCGGGATTAACTTTGGAGCGGGTCAGTACGAGCGGGTGAAAGAGAGTTTCTGGCTTTTTACCAAAACAGGGACGTATCTGGTAACACCCTTTTGGTTGTTGCTCACCTTGTTTCCGGGCGAAAGTATGGCACTTGTTCTTCCTGACATGACCTTTTCTTCCCGGGATTTGATGAACGTGAGAATTTACATGTTAGTCTTGCCGATACTGCCCTTGGTTTTCATGGCGCTCACGTTATTTCCTGCCATTAAAGAAGAAAAACATGCAAGTATGATTGGTCTGGCCAGACAGTTGATTTTCTACGTGCCGGTGATGCTGTTGCTTCCCAAATTTTTTGGCGTACAGTGGGTGTACTACGGCTCCACCCTGATTGATGTGATCGTCACCATCTGGATCTTACTGGTCGTGCTCAAACTTTTCAACGCATTGTCACCGAGACAGGAAATCAACAATGAAAGTAAAATAGCGGCATAGTGGTGAGTGGAGGAGGAGGCGGCAGTTTTATGAAAAGGACTTAAGAGGCCAATAATACGCGTCTGGTAAGACCTCCGATGTTTTTGGAAACACCGGAGGTTTTGATGAAATAACCCTGTTTGGAAAGACACACCTAGGAAAAGTTGTTCCGATATGTTTATCTACAAAAGTGAAACAACTTCTATTTTGATCCGTAAAGGGAATTATGTCAGATAAAAACCTGGGAGAACTTCAAGAGCTGGTCTTATTGGTGATCGGCAACCTGAAGCGAGAAGCATACGGGCTTGCGATCAAAGCGTACATCAATGAGGAGTTAGATAGACCCATAAGTATCAGTGCGGTTCATGCCACCCTTCAGCGTCTCGAAAAAAAAGGGATGGTTACGTCCACGTACGATAACTCATCTGCAACAGACCGCGGAGGACGGCCAAAGCTCGTGTTTGAGATCACCGCTTTCGGTGAACAGGAGTTGACCGCGATCAGAACCTTAAGAAACAGACTATGGGACGGGTTTGGAAGCGTTAGCTTAAATCAGGGATCATGAAGAAGCCGCCCGTTTTTGTTTCCTGGTTGTTAAAAAAAATGATCAACCCCCATCTCTATGATGGCATCTACGGGGACCTTCTTCAAGGCTATTATCAGGATTTAAAACGCATGCCTCCATGGCGTGCATCGCTTCATTTTCTCGTAAGCGGGTTGGGGTTCATGCGCTTCCCGATTTTGATGACTAAGAACAAAAACGAATCGATACAGGTAATCATGCTAAAAAACTATTTCAAACTATCCCTTCGTAACCTTAGAAGGAATAAAATGTATGCGTTGATGAGCATCACCGGGCTGATTGTCAGCTTTGTGGCGTTCATTTCCATCATGCAGTACGTAGCGTATGAAAAAAGCTATGACAACTTCCACCATCAACCGGAAAACCTCTACCGGATTTCCCACAAGATGACCACTTCCTCTTCGACTTCTTTTTCCGCTCCAACCTTTTATGGGGTGAAAGAAGACCTGGAAAAGGAAATCCCGGAAATTACGCAATCCGCTCAGGTATTTTCAGCAAATTCAGCAACACTCAACAAAGATGACCATCAGGTCATGGAAGAGGAAGTGCTTTTCATTTCACCTGAATTTTTTGATACGTTCCATTTCGAGATCCTCGAAGGGAAAGCTGGTTCTGATATGGGTCCAAATGCTGTTTTTTTACCAGCAACAACGGCAAAGAAGCTCTTCCCTGATGGAGGCGCACTAGGTCAAACCATCGAAGTTTCTGGTGTGCTGGGACAAACCTGGACCGCCCAAATCGCGCTTATTTTTGAAGACCTGCCCCTGCGTACACACATTCGATCCGGAATGATGGTGCCGATCCGAAAGCTGCTGAACATTGCTGAGGAAGCCAATTTCTTTGGTCCCGGCCTTACCATCGACCAGGTAAGGTGGCGCTGGCTTTCCTTTCATACCTACGTTCGTTTGGAACCTGGAGCGGATCGTCAGGAAGTAGAAGCAAAAGCCAATCAAGTCGTGGACAAGTTCCGGCTGGACATCGACAAGCGATTGAATCAAAACCATGACATTTTTCTTCAACCCGTTACCGATATTCATACAACTGCCGGAATTGAAACGGAGCTTTCCCCGGTTAATGACCTGAAGGTTATTCAGCTTTTTTCATTGGTGGCAGTTTGTATTCTCATCATCGGTTGGATCAATTATGTGAACATGAGTACCGCTCATTCCGCCGGCAGGAGCAAGGAGGTAGGAGTGAGAAAGGTTCTAGGGTCTCGTATCTTTCAACTTCGAACCCAGTTTCAGGTAGAGGCGTTGGTGATGAACCTGCTGTCTTTTTTGCTGTCCTTCCTGATTATTATTCTTGTTGCTCCTTACCTGGAAGACATTGTGGGCATCCGTTTTTTCGAGACCTTTTTTAAGAATAATGGATTGATGGTAGGAATGGTGGCCATAGTAGGAGTAGGGAGCTATTTTTCCAGCCTATATCCAGCGCACGTTTTATCCGGCTACCGGTCCGTAGAGGTTTTAAAAGGAAAACTGAAACACTCTTCCAAGGGCGTTTTATTGAGAAGGTTTTTAGTCGGAGTCCAATTTGTCTTTACCATTTTCCTGATGTCAGGATTGATCATCATACACCGCCAGATGGACTACATGATGGGGCACGACCTTGGGATCAACATTGATCAGACAGTTTTGATCGAATTGCCGGCAAACAACAACGTCACGAGGGAGCAGATCGGAAAGATGCAATCATTCAAGAATGAATTGGCACAACTGGCGGGCATCGAGGATCTCGCGGTAGGATCGCTGGCACCGGGCATCGAAAACAATTGGAGAAACTCGACTGAAAATAGCGACAGTGAGAAAGCCGGTATCTTCATACACCGTGCCATGATTGACCACAACTATTTCGACTTGTATGAAGTACCCCTTTTAGCTGGAAGGATGTTTGACCGATCCTTTTCTGAAGCTGACAACATCATCATCAACCTTAATTCGTCTCAAAAGCTGGGGTACCTTTCACCGGATGACGCGATCAATCAGGACATCATCTTTGCCGGGCAAACCTTTAAAATTATCGGTGTTGTCGATGATTTCTACCATCGGGGAGTACAATTTGAAGTCGAACCCTTTTCTTTCAATCTGGATACCGCACTGAACGGAGGGTACGTTTCACTTAAAACGCATCCTGCCAACCTTTCGGTATCCTTAGGAGAGATGGAGACCGTTTTCAAGCGATTTTTCCCAGAAGCACCATTTCAAAGTCAGATCGTGAAAGAGGTCTTTTTGGCTCAATACGAAAATGAAAAAAGACTGAAGGTGCTTTTCGGGCTTTTCACCAGTATAGCGGTCATCATTGCTGTTTTGGGTTTGGCGGGGCTGGCTTCTTTTATTTTGAATCAACGGGTGAAAGAGGTATGTGTTCGAAAAGTTTTGGGTGCAAAAACGCAAAAGCTTTTCTTCCTACTCAATAAAGAATACGTGGTGATCTGCTTCATGGCATTTATCATCACGGTCCCTATTGCCGTTTATTTGGCAACAAACTGGCTGAATGGATTCGAAAACCGCATTGCATTGAGCCCGTTTTATTTCATTCTCCCGTTTTTACTGGTGCTTCTGATCGTTTTGTTGGCGACCGTTGGGTACACGTGGGAGGTGATCCATGCAAACCCCTCCGTGATCCTGAAAGAGGAGAGTTAGCTCGCTTAATTCTCCCTAATTCATGAGTTTCATTTTTGAATTGAGCTTCTGGATCAATAAAGTCAGACCTCCTGACCTTACGTAAACAAAGTTGTCGCAAATTGAACTTTGCCATTTAGGAAAGCTCCGTTAATTCCCTCTTTGGAGCCGCAGGGGACCTGAGGGTAGGGCCGCCCTGGCTGGGAGAGGTTTTGGGAAATTTGCTTTCCCAAATGGCAATAAAATAAATGATTTTACGACATTTCCATTTTACGCCGAATGGTCTTTTGAAGCTTATTTGCAGGGTCGAGTCAGGAGTTATGAACTTATCTTTAAGTTATATAACTTATAAATAAGTTGTATAACTTAATATTAAGTTATACTATTGTGTAGCTG
>JBCCXH010000168.1:0-10060 GCA_039192005.1 Bacteroidota bacterium | reverse complement strand
AGTCGCGTTCATCTCCAGATGAACCGCCACTAAGTGACTCGAGCCGCAACCTATTGCCAAATACTGTGGGAACCGCATATGGTTTTTACGAAATTTTACAATTTAGCATTCATCGACAAGCAAAAACTAGGATCTTCTAGTGGAATCACCCAAATTTTGCCGCAAGAAGCTCTCTAGACTCAGTGAATGTAACTATTGAATATCTAATTCTTCTCTTGAACTAACCCTCTCCCTCTGAAACTAGGCGTTGAATCCGGATACATGACCAGAAAGGGCGTCTCGTTTTGCGGCAGCAAAATACCCTCGTTTGCTGCAGATTCCTTGCCCACACGGCTAAGAAAACTCTCTTTGACATTCGTTCTCGCCAAAGATGGCGAAATGAATTCTCCCAGCTCCAAACCCCCTCTCGACAACCTCACTATAAACGAATGCGGCTCGCGCCCCATCGCGTCACGCTTTACAATCTCATAAGGAAGGTAAAATCGGATGTAGTGCTTTCCTTCTCGAAGCGAAACCAACTGAGCGTCTGAGCGAAAAAATTCGAAACCAGAACGTCGATCGCGAAAAGTCTCCATACCCATCACTAACTCGACCGATAAGTCATCCATATACTCAGGTCTCTTGCGTTCGGCGTCCCCATCATCCCTCCTCACTTCAACTACGATCTCGCACTCGAGCCACTTGTCATCTCCCCCATTCACATCTACCAAGCTAAAATTAGTCTCCCTCACGTAAGCAGACCCAAATGACTTCGCAGCGCCCACACCAACCGTCAAAACCGCCAGAAGAAGCGCAGCAAGAATGGAACGAGAGGGAGGCAATGGTAAGGGAAGCGACTGATCTGCAAAAACTTGCATAAGAGGAAGACGTGAGATCAAAGAGGCAGGTCATTACCTGCATCCAGAATGCCTTTTTTTAGTTCATCGGTTGTCCATCCTGTCGTCGCCACAATATGAGGTTGCTCGATAGCGACCCCGTTTTCTTTCAGTCGCTGAACGAGTTGCATCGGCCACCGGCCCTCTTCTTCCACTGCTTCACCAATGGTATATGAGTCTCCCAGCGCGAGGTATGTATACGGTTTTTGCATAGGCTCAGTATTACTGAAACCAAATATGATCGATATGAATAATAGAAAGAAGCTTTTCATAGCGAAAAAGTAAATGGAATTGTCCAAATGGGACGGATAGAAATCGTCATTGTGTTAGAATATTTTATTTATGAAACATCTACTACTATTTACCATGAGCGTAGCCCTTGCAGGAAGCGTAGCTACCGCTCAACCCATGCTGACAAAGGAAGAGAAAGCAATTGCATTTTTAAATGCCACTCAAGATGAGTTGCTAAACCCGAAAGATTCGGGACTCTTTCAATGCCGTTGACTTAAGAGATACGTCTGGCTCAACCCGGTTTCAGCGAGTATACGAAGCGGTTACCGTGATGCGGCTCAATAATACGATGAAATACCGATAATGAGATCACTTCACCGAGCCACGGCGGCTTCGTTCGCGAAGACCGCGTCACAGCGGCGGTTGTAAAGCTTAAGTCAACAGCATTAAATAATGTTTATGACTAAAGCAGGTTATAAGAATTGAAATTTGGGTTGGTAAACTGCTTTCAGGAGGGGTAAGAATAGCGCGGATTTTGTCAGGTCCGCGCTATTCTATAAATGACATTACCAACAGTTATTTAACTATTTGAAAATACCGATCGTTGATATTTGTAGACACTGTTTCATCCCATACAGTTTCACCATTATATTTTATCATTACCAATCTTTTTACACGTTCAGATTGCTGTACCATTGTTAATGATAGTGTATCCTTGTTGGTTGGACTCCACTCCACAATGCCTTTCGATGTTAAATTAGATTCATCAAAAAAAGGCCTGATACGATGTAACTCATCTCTTTCAAAAATCAAATAACCGTTTGGTGAGTCGCTGTTTGGATTGTGAATCAAGGTTTCTTTACCATCTATTAGGTTGTATAATTTGATGGTTTTAGGATCGTAGGAGTTCTGCGTTACCCCATCGAACAAGTCTTCTTGATTCTCATTTACCAAACTAAACTCAAAAAGCGTATCGTTTCCGGCAACTTGTGCGCAACAGTCCTGTTGGGTGCTGCACGACAGCGGCAAGAAAAATACCATGAGTAACAACCCAATGTATTTCATTACCTATGTTTTAGGGTCTTATGTTATATACCATTCCTCTTTTGTAGTTAAAGGTGTGGTTGGAGGGGTTCCAATTATTGAATGCAAACCAACCATTGAGTTGGGTCGAACTCCACCCCCAATTCATATGAAGATAAAGGTACCCCGTACCTGTTTCACAAAAAAATGAACTTCGGTACCCGTCGCATACCCAGGCATGTCCGTCCGCATACGTTCCGAAAATCCACCAACCAGACTTCCTGCCACCTCTTAAGATGACCGGACGGTTCCATCTTAACTGCTGTTTTACGGTCTCCCTGTTGAAATCTGCGTAGGAGGCAGACGAATATCCAAAGTCATGAACAAAAGAAGAAGCTACTTCACCTCTGGTATCTGCCCCGGAACCATTACACCCCATGTTTACCGCGTCGCCGGCATCTCTCATTAGCCTGGCTGTCTCCATCGTTCCCGAGAGGTCCGGCATATTGTCCCAATTGTATCTATTTGGGAATTCATGGAATTTCATAATCTGAGCCATTGCAGTTGCTACACACCCTGTCGGCGCTCTTCCATCCCCACCACAGTCCAAGTCAGGTGCTAAATCATTATACACTCCCCATTGTCCCCAAACGGTTGAGAGTAGTGGGCCGATTGTCGTATATTGATTTTGACAACCACCGCCATTACCATCGTCACAAGGGTCAGGTGGCCTTCCGGTCAATCTTTGTTGAATGTCACAAAGACGCCAGGCACGTGCTACCTGAGGGGTTTGCTCTCTAGTATTCTGACGAACATGCTTAATAAAATCTTTCGAGTTTACTAACCACTCGACTAAACCATTCGGATACGTACTTCTATCTAATGGAAATTTTTCTGAATCAGAATAAGCCAGAATGGGACTGACCCGATCATCAGCTGATATGATAACAAAACCTTCATCTTTGTAATTGACGATGTAATAAGTAGTATTTCCCTCTTCGTCCGGCACTTTAGTTATGTTTTCTACTTCTTTGAAAGTGCTGGTTATTCCTTTTGCTTTAGCAATTGCATTTTTCGAATTCGCGGATATAGGGTGTTCAATGATTGAAGCGATCGTGGATATTTCATCCTGATTGACAAAGTTTTCATTTTGCTGCACCTCAATTTCTGAATCAACCTCTTCATACTGCGAACAGGAATAGAACAAAAATCCTGTCAAGAATATTGAAAATATTCTTTTTACATGTTTTAAGTTTCTCATAATTTTTTGTTTGATCTGTTAGTGATTGCGTTATATTTAAAAGAGTAAATACCATGATATTTACATATAACTCTATGGCATAAAATTAGAGAACCCCTATCGTACCGACAACCTCAAACATGAAATATCTCATCAACCTGATCTAAATCATAGATCAAGGTATTTGAAGAGTTCTCGATAAGTTCTACGGGTTTTTTAATGTCCCACTCCTAGCGATATACCATTGAACAGGTCACTGAGGTGTGGTTTATGCCTGGAAATGGATCATACGAAAGTTTTCACATGACACATATGAAAACGATTACATGAAGACGAAGTAAACGACTACCTCTTGACATTACCTTTATTCTTCACACTATTTTCGTACATAATCATAATAGGGCTAAGAAAAAAGCTTTTTATCACTGGCCAATTCACGAATTGGGAATCCATACTCCAAGCGCAAGGTTGCCAGGAAATTGGTAACCTTTTTTCTCAATAAATGCTGCTTTAAACAAAAAGTATTGTAACGTTGTCCTTGTTATATGATAAACAACCCACCCATCAGGCATTGAAGGTAATCTTCGATGCGGATAAAAATCATTACATAATTGACTACTTAAGTCGTTCACAGGATGAAGAGGATATTTTTTCTGGTGCTGGTATTCCAGGCGAGTCTTGCCGTTTCACAGAAAATTGTGATGGTAGGGCTGGGTAAAAAGAATGCGACGCCGCCTTTTGAGCTTTCAGGAACTGTTTTTAGCGGGGCTACCGGTGAAAAGCTGATCGGTGCAAACGTAGTCATAGAAAGGCAATCCCTTGGGACGAGTACAGATGCCGAAGGCAAATACGTATTCAGCCTTTACCCTGGGGTATATGAAATCAAAGTCACCGTCATTGGCTACAAGCCGATGATCAAAAAAATCAACCTGTTCGGGCCCGGCACCACCAATTTCCCCTTGAGTGAACGCATTTATGAATTGGATGAAGTGGTTCTACAATCGAACTCAAGTGACTCCAAAATTTCCAACAAAGAGATTGGGACGGAAGTATTGTCCATCTCTTCTATCAAAACACTTCCGTTGATCGGTGGCGAAGTGAACATCTTAAACAGCCTCACCTTGCTACCAGGCGTCTCTACTCAGGGAGAAGCGTCCGGTGGCTTCAACGTAAGGGGAGGAAGTACGGATCAAAACCTGATCCTTCTCGGCGGTGCTACTTTATACAATCCTTACCATCTCTTTGGGTTCTTTTCAGGATTCAATGCCAGTATTGTTCGGGACGTGTCGCTTCATAAAGGGGCAATTCCTGCCAGGTATGGAGGAAGGGCCTCTTCCGTTGTCGCAGTTTCCTACAAAAAAGGAAATTTCAAACAACGAGAAGGAGATGTGACAATAGGAACGACGGCATCCAAGTTTTCCATACGAGGTCCCATCATCGAAGATAAGCTCGCCTTCATGGCAGCCGGAAGGGTGGCCTATCCCAACTGGGTCATCCAAAGAGCAGGAGATCCTGACATCGCAAATAGTACGGCCAATTTTTATGATGGCAACCTGGTCTTCAATTATGCCATCAATGAAAAAAACAGCCTTGAGTATTCGCTGTATGGAAGCAGCGATGCATTTCGTTTTCCCAGTAGTGTAGAAAACCAATGGAAAAACGTTGCGCAGGTACTCAAGTGGAATGCCGAGCTGAGCGAAAAACTATTTTTCGACCTTTCTTTTATACAAAGCGACTACACTTCCAACCTGATTGATGACACGCCGGAAAGTGGGTTTAATTTGGAACGGTTCATAGGTCACAAGGAATTTAACCTCAACCTTAGCTTCTCGCCCAATGCGCAAAACGAAGTGGAAATAGGCGGACAGGTAAAGCTGCTGGAAAACGGGCAAGGCAAACTTATTTCCGGCAACAGTACCGCTTTTGGCACACAAGAGATCGACACGGAAAACGGAAGGGAATATGGCGTGTATTTGCAGCATGAACTGGACGTCACCCGTAAAATAGGTCTCTCCTACGGGATGAGGTACTCCCTTTTTTCACCACAAGGTCCTGGCATCATCAACGAATACGACCCCACGCAAAGCAGAAGTCTGGCTACCATTGTGTCAAGTAGACGCTTTGGCAATGAAACCATCCAAACCTACGATGGACTGGAACCCCGAGCGGCACTGACTGTCCAGATGAGTCCTTCTTCTTCTGTGAAATTAGGTTACAGTAAAATTTACCAATACATCCACCTGATCACCAATACCACCAGTATCTCTCCTACGGACAGCTGGAAGTTGAGTGATCCGTTCATTGAACCCCAAATCGCTACGCAGTATTCCGTCGGTCTATTTAAAAATTTCTTTAATAACCGAATAGAAACCTCCGTGGAAGGGTTTTATAAGGACCTTGAAAACATCCCTGCCTACAAGGACGGGGCCAACCTGTTCTTAAATCCGAACCTGGAGACCGAGCTCACCACAGCTTCTGGACGTGCATATGGCATGGAGTTTTTTCTGAACAAGCCGATTGGCAGGGCGTACGGTTGGATCAGCTATACGTACTCCCGTTCGCTGAGGACCATCGCAAATGAGTTTGAAGAAGAAATCATCAACGACGGAGAGGAATTTCCTGCCAACATCGACCGTCCGCATAATATCAGCACCGTGTTCAACTATCGATTTGGTAGCGGTATTGTCTTTTCCGGCGTGTTTAACTACAGTACCGGAAGTCCTTTCACCCTTCCGGAAGGGAAGTTTCTTTATAATGGGCAGGAGCTGGGTTTTTTTGATAGAAGAAATAACTTCCGGGCTCCGGACACGCATCGACTGGACCTTTCGCTACAATTCCATTTTTCCAGCAAAAAGAAAATCTGGAGTGGGCTATGGAACTTCTCTGTTTATAACATTTACGGACGTAAAAATCCTTTTTCCGTATTTTTTCAGGATTTTCCCGGTGTTTCTCCACAGGCGTATAAACTAACCGTCGTTGGGTCCCCTTTTCCTTCATTGAGTTACGAATTAACCTTTTAAGTGCCATGCTGATGAGACCAAAAGCTTTTCAAAATACCGTGATTTTGTTGATCTGCCTACTATCGGGATGTGTCACGCCGCTGGACCAGGAGCCGGGTGCTTTCGAGGCAAGCCTGGTTGTAGAGGGGTTTATCAACGATGATTTTGGCCCTCATGATTTTAGAATCACCCGTGTAACCCGGTTTGCCGGCGTGTTGCAGGGCGGAGCGATTGTTCCCATAGATGCCGAAGTCACCATCACGGACCAATTAGGAAACGTCACCCAGGTAGAAAGGAAAAACGTACTGAGAAAGGAGAATGTCAATGTTTCTTTGGTGGGGGGATGCTTGCCGGAAACCCGATTCATCAGGACCAAAACGCTCCACCAGACTCCGTCTTCTTTTCGTGGTGTGATTGGAAATACGTATACGTTGGAAGTCAGGGTAGATGGTAAAACGTACCGTTCTACTCCGGAAACCATGCTTCCCACCCCTGCCATTGAATCCCTGAACATTGAATTTAAAGAGCTTCCCAGCCTTAATGATGTAAATGCACCGTCCGGAGTGGAAATAAACGCCCGTTGGAATGACCCCGCAGCAGAGAAAAACTACTATACTTGGGTTATCAACGGCACCTATGCCATCAGCACCCCAGACAAATCGACTGAGAGTACGTGTTGTTTGTATGATACCAATGACGGCGGGGCGATGCAGTGCTGGATCGTGGAAAGAAACCTCGAAGACCATGAGCTTGCCTTTGATGACGTGACTATAGACGGGCAACTCGCTTCACACACGGTAGGGTTTATACAAGATGACGGGCTGAGGTTTGCCAGTCAGGCTGTCCCTTCTGATAAGCAATACCACGTTGAGGTGGTGCAGTACCAGATTTCAGAAGATGCGTTTGCGTTTTTTAGTGCCATTAAGCGATTGAGTGAGATAGATGGAGACATCTTTGATCCCTTACCGGAGACCATTCGTGGCAACATTCGAAACGTGGAAGACCCTGACGAACTCGTTATCGGGCACTTCGGTGCTTTTTCTGCTCAGAAGAAAGGTATTTTCATTCCACGATCGCTATTTCCATTTGTTCAGAGATTTACACAGCCATGCGGCGACTGCAGGACCCGGTCGGGAGCACAAATCGATACTCCCGAGCCTTACCTCTAAGATTATCGTACTTTCCTCGAAAGTATGAGAAATAAATTAGTGATAACGTCTTTTTACATTAATTTACTTCTACCCTTTTGTACATTTTAAGACAATAGTCGTCAACTACCCCATTTTCAACTCACTAATAATCAGTTAGTTATTTGAAAAATATGCCATCCTGTTAACTACTTAACAAGTAATTAATCAGTATGCAAAACAAGGTCGCATTCGTCTCAAAAATCTTTATTTTCATCCTTTTCTTTAACGAACCGCTCTGCGCTAGTCCCAAGGTGTCCTTTGGCAAAGGAGCATACGATGTGGACCGTCTTTCGAATGAAACTTTGTATTATGCCCGGGCATTGGGCCTAAACCACAACGTGTATATACGAATCAATTTTACGTTAAAACTGTCAGAGGAAAACGAGGCAACCCTCGATTATCGACTGATGAACGATAGCATTCACCAGGTCGTTATCTACATCAGCAAACGAATAAGCAGGTCTCGTCAACTACTAGCAATCGCCCACGAGATGATACACGCACAACAGTACATCAGCAAGCGCCTGATGAAAGTAAATGATAAGATTTTCTCATGGGAAGGAAACAACGTAAAGCTCAGTAAGGTAGCTTACAGGGAAAGACCCTGGGAAGAGGAAGCGTACTACTTGAGCCAGATATTACGACGTGGCTACTTAAGGTATTCGTCACTGTTTGTGCTTGACAAAAAAAGAAGAGGGAAGTCGAGTTATTAACCCCTCTTTCAGGGATTTATAATCACTTTCTTTTTCACGCTGCTTTTCTTTTTCCGGTGGCGAGATTTTCGTCTCACTGACCAGCTCTCTGATCAATTTATTTGATTCTTTCTTTTCTCTTTTTGTCAGTCGGTTTTTTGCCAGGATGCGTTCGTCACTATAAACCAAAAAGAATAAGATGAAATGGGTAATGATGGGAAGGAATGTACTAATCGTAAACCACACCCAGAACGATCTTCCATAGCTCTTTGCAAAGTAGCCTGCTATTAGGGGTATCGAGAAGTAAAAGGCAAGAGCAACAAGAATAAAATCAATAATCACAATACATCACATTTCCGTCTATAAAAATAGCTTATCGTCTCAAATGGTAACATATAAATAGCTAATTTGTTCTTTATAAGTTATGCGCTTCTCAAAACAACTTATCATTGCTTTTTTATTGCTCTTTTTGGCTTTAATCATTAGCAACCCTTCAGAACGTCGTTATTTAAATCGGGTCTCCAAAGATTACGGCATGTCACATCACGGCGTAGACTTAAACCCAAAATCTCTTTTACGTATGGGGGAAAGTGACCGAACCAACTACCTTTTATTTAGTCGCTATACGTACCAGTTTGGAGACATCAGCGTGTCTTATGTCGGGCTCTGTACCTTCGTCTTTTTTGTTTCATCTTCTTCACATGGATCATCAGGCAAACGTACTGAAGAGATTATTGTCTGAATCGATATAGAATTCGTATTTTGCTGCGTTGAAGGCTTATGCGCCAAAAAGGCCATAGGAGAAAAAAAGACTGACCTACTACCAACGTGTTGATAATGACAATGAATAAAAAAATGAGGCCCGTAGCGCTTGTTCTACTTATTGGACTAGGCTTCGCGCAATGTAGCCGGCCTGAAGAGGCACCGACGTTCATCACCATAGAAAAAATAAAGGTTGGCAAGATCACTGGCAAGGAAGCTTTGCTTTCGGCCGAAGCCAAATTCTACAACCCAAACGACCAAAGCCTTAAATTAAAAGAGGTGGTAGTAGACATCGAAGTGAACGATCGGGTGGTTGGAGTCATCGATCAGCGCATGAAACTAAAGATTGCTGCCAATGATTATTTTTCTGTTCCATTGGAAGCCTCTTTTAACATCAGAGACTTAGGATTGCTCAACGGCATCATTAGCGTGTTGGGTGGTAAGGCGGTCAAAGCACGTTACAAGGGACACATCAAAGTATCTCTTTATGGCTATGTGAAAAAAGTACCGATTGACTTTGAAGAGGACATTCGGATGTGAGTTGCCTTGGGGTTTTATATCGCCCCCATTGACCTGATGGAAGACAATGCACTGTGGGATCTTTCCAGGATCAATGCCAGGTTGCTGGAATCGTGTTGGGTGGGTAACATTTTTTTGAAGCTACCCTTGCTATAACAAAATAAAAAGGCATCTTTGCCGCCTCTTTACCTACAACAAAAACATTAAAGATTTTTCGCACATCCCTGTGCGTAATTGGTGGTGAACGGAGCGGACAATTCTTTTTGTTCGCTCTTTTTTATTTAATGGGTTTGTTTAGCCGTTGGTTAAAATTTGGGCATACCAACTTAAGGTCACTCACTATCAATCAATAATCTATTTAGTGTGATCGTAATGTCAGCAAAAAGTTTTTGACCACTTCCGAAAATTACAATTCTGCTTGTTTTCATTCTTATTGTTTTGTGCTAAACAATTAATCACCATTAGGTGAAATTTTCTAAACTAGAACATAACAAACATGAAAAAACTAAAATTTTTCATTCCAGCTTTT
>JBCCXH010000167.1:0-10085 GCA_039192005.1 Bacteroidota bacterium | reverse complement strand
CTGTTTCTTCTGTCGTTCCAGTTGTTCAGACCAAATGCGGAAATTACTGCAACAAAAATTGATAAGAATTCAAACGTGTATTTTCTCCAATTTCCTTTTTTTGGTTTAATCTTCATTCTCGAATAAAAGCTAGCAAATTAGCGTTTTAAATGTCGTTTATCTAAAGATACACTTGGGATTTTCGACTTCTTTTGTGGATAGATGATACTTAAAAAACATCCCTTATAAATCTAAGGGGGTTTTCAATGCCACGAAAAATAGGAATGGTTTTTTACCACAGCATGTTGGCTGGGGCGTACCTGATGGGTAAATCCGAGTGCATGGTGATGTACTTTTTTCGTTCAAATTCAGATTGATCTCCTACGATGTGTTTTACATCCACGTTGATGTCTACGGAAGCCTGCGCCATGGCGCCCAGGGAAGCAAGAAAGCCTGCAAGTAAAAAGAATAGCGGTTTTAACGTGTATTTCATAGTCATATCATTTCTAATCATTGAGTCATCGACTGGCTACATACATTTTAACAACTCAGGGCCCACTCATTATCTTATGTGATTGGCCATTAACCCCTATACTGTTAAAACTCATTTGTTGACGCTAAGCGTGAAATTGAATTCGTAAGTATCAAGAGGGACCAGGTAAGCTTCCAAAGGCTTAGGCCCACAACTTGCATTTCCGAGTCCCAATAGTTCGGCATCGAGGCAGACAATCGTTTCTTTCCGTTTTTCTAAAAATTCTGGCCGGATGGCCTTATCGAGATCGCTGGCATCGTAGTGAAGGGCACTAAACACGAAAGGAGTCTCTGACGTGATGCGGACTGCCGGCTTTTTTTGATTGTTGAAAGCAAGTGCCAACGTACGGACGTCTGAGCGTGCGCCATTTTCCTGAGGGACGAGATAGGGTGTAAATAAATCGGTAACAGTAGACTGGTAGTTGCCTAAAAATGCGGACTCCTTACGGTCGGGATAGTTTTCCTGCGGACCACGCCCATACCAGCTTACTTGTTCCAAACCTTCTACCAGCCCCAGTTTCAGGCCTACTCTGGGCAGGCTCTCTATGCTTTCTGCGCCCGAGGGGGTCAGCTTGTTTTTTAATGTAATTTGTCCCTGCCCGTTGATGTCATACGTACAGTCGTAAATAAAACGGAGGGAGTCGGATTTGACTTCTTTCACAATACGAACGACGAATAAGGACGCACTCACCTTTTCCGATTTTATGGAAAGGACCTTTTCTTTCATTTGGTTGAGCCCGGCCGCTTTCCATGTTTTTAGGTACGGCCTGTCGTTTTCAATGGGGGAACGATAGATGTTCAACTTAGGACCTTTGATTTCATTGGTTTGGGCAATCAACTCTTTTTTGTTTGCCTCAATGGAAGTGATGGTTCCGTCTGCCTTATCAAACTCGATTTTGAAGTGCTTTCCCTTCACGACCAGTTGATCCGACGTCTCAGAAAAAGAGACGGTACCTGAAGGAGCTTCCATTTCAGGAAGTTGCTGCTGCAGGATGATTTCCTCTTTGGCAACTTCGTGACCGGCTTCCGCCCAACGGGTTTTTTTTTTCAGGCGATAGCTAAAATTGATGGTATACTCCGAAGCTTTTTCCAATGATGGTAGCTTCAATTTGAATTCGGAGGAGCCATCGGGGGCTAAATCAATCGCCGGAATCGTTCCGTTTTCTACCTGGGTTCCATTTTTCAGCAACTTCCAGGTTCCGGAAAATTGGTTGAGGTTGGTAAAGTTGTAGTTATTCCTAACGTGGAAGACGTTGCTCTTTGTTTCATCTGCGTAGATAGCGATGAACTGTTGGGCTTTTTTGACTTCTAATAAAGATGGTTTGGGCGTCCTATCCGCAAACACCACCCCTTTGGCACAGCCAGCATCAGGACGTTCTATTTTTGAGAAATCCGCGTCAATGCTCACTCCGTCTTCCGGATGGTATTGTAGTTTATGGCTTTGATGTTTGGTGCCTTGGGGAGTGGTTTCATTATAGGTTTGATTTACCCAGTCCCAGATGTAACCACCCAGGAAGGATGGGTTTTGTTCTACCACCCTCCAGTATTCTCCGAAGTTGCCCAGCGAATTTCCCTGAGCATGTGCATACTCAATCATGATGTAAGGTTTGTTGTATTTGGGTTCTGCCCAAAAGCTCAACAACTTCCAGTGTTTTTGTTCGGGATCATCTTCTATAAAGGGATACATGGAGCTGTTGAGGTCGAAATAATCTTTCGTTTCCCATTTATCCGTTTCACGGCCGTCATACGAGATCGGGCGGCTGGGGTCATAACGCCTGATGTAATCGCTCATCAAGGCAAAGTTTTTTCCATACCCTGATTCATTTCCCAACGACCAAAAGATGATGGAGGGATGGTTTTTGGCACGCTCTACCATGGCAACTACCCGATCTAACGATGTGGCCAACCAGGATATATCGCTACCTGGCAATGAATTTCCCCGAATGGAGTAATCCGGTGACTCCAATGCCTCGTCCATTACATACAACCCGTAACGATCGCATAAGCCGTACCAGCGAGGGTCATTTGGATGGTGGCTGGAGCGTACCGCATTGATGTTGTGTTGCTTCATCAAAACGATGTCATGGATCATTGAGGCTTCGGTAAGTGTTTTGCCACTTTCAGGATCTGTTTCTGCACGGTTCACTCCTTTGAAAAGGATGGGCTTTCCATTGACGCAAACCTGCAGGTTCTTTACTTCGATTTCCCGAAAGCCAAATGGACACTGTGTAATTTCCAACGTTTTCCCTTCAGGATCAACCAGCGTCATCACGATGGTATACAGATAGGGGGATTCTGCGGACCATTTTTTGGGGTTTTCAATCATGGCGTTGAACGCCAACACACTTTCTGCACCTGGAGAACCTTGCTTCCAGCCTACTTTTTCGGAACTGAAGTTGGCATCAGGTACCAATTTGCCCTCCGCGTCATACAACTCAATGTTTACTTTGTGCCCTTTGATGATGGCATCGGTATGGTTGTAGACCTTGAATGTACCGGTTAACTCCGCATCTTTATACGCCTCATCCAGGTCCGAGGTAAAGAAAAAATCCCGTATCTGAACCTGCGGTTTGCTTTGTAAATACACGTTTCGGAAAATGCCACTAAATGTCCAGGTATCGCCGGACTCCAGGTAACTGCCGGACGACCATCTGTATACCTGAACGGCCAGCGTGTTTTCCCCTTCTTTCAGGAAAGACGTGATGTTGAATACTGAACTGGTCATGGAGTCTTCATCGTACCCTACGTACTCTCCATTGACCCACACATGAAAGGCACTCGCGACTCCGCGAAAGTGCAGCAACGTTTGGCGTTCTTTCCAGTTTTCCGGGATGTTAAAGGTGGTCCGGTAACTTCCCACGGGGTTATCCTCTTTTGGAACATCCGGGATCCTGATGTTTCCTTCCCGGACCAGGCTTCCGATGCCTCGGTGTGATGGCACGCCATATCCTTGTCGTTCCCAACAGGAAGGTACCGGAATATCGTTCCAGTTTTTGTCGTCAAACGATGGCAGGTGAAAGTTTTGGGGGGTTTCAGCGGGTTCTTTGGCCCATTTGAACTTCCAGTTTCCGTCTAAACTTTGGAAGTAAGGCGATGCGTCGTAGTTCCCTTCCAATGCTGAAGCTACATCCAAAAAGGTATAATGTGTACATGCATGAGGCTCGGTTCCTACCGTGTACACCTGCTTATCTTTTCTAAATTCCTGAGCATTCACGAAAAAAGAAGAGATAAAAATAAAAGACAGCACGCTTGATTTAATCCGGTTTCTATTCATCTTATTAATTTCTATCGTCCCAAACAGGTCGATTGCATGTTAACATTTTTATATCAAAATTCGGCCGCCCTGTGGTACCAAAAGCTAAACATACGATTTTTCACCTTTTCATGGAGCAATGATTCGTTGCATTCCGTTTATCTGCATTGGCCCGCACAAAACCATGAGCCTGTCAAAAAGTATTTTTCTTAAAAAGAGCAAGATGTTCATTCCATAACCTTACTTTTGGACCGTTATTGGTTTTGCAACTCAGTTGCAAATTAAAAGGGAATGCCGTGAGAATCGGCAACAGTTCCCGCTGCTGTAAGCTTCGTAAAAAGGTTTTAGCACACGGCCACTGTTTTCATCCTGAAAATGGGAAGGCGCTAAAGCTGAGGTAAGTCAGAATACCTGCCAGTATACACATACGAGTTTGCAGCCTGCGGTGAACGGGAAGCTTATGAGCCTATTTCAACCTTTTACAGGTTGTCACTTGCTGTTGCATGCTCAAATTTTAAATTAGAACTGACAGCAAAAGTGAATGCAAACAATCCTCTTTTATCAACGTGTTTTAGGAGTTCCTGTAATACCCAACAGCATCCCATCCGGGACTTTAGACGATTGCTCGAATTCACTACTACCGGTGGATTGAAGACTGCCTTCCGTCAGTTCAACAACTTCTCATCATTCATTTATCATTCTTAAAAACAACGACTTTATTATGGAAAAAAAACGCGCGCTAATTCCTGTTAAGGGTTTATGTGGCCTTTTTACAGCTCTCTTCCTACTGGCATTTTCCCTTGATGCACAGCAAAATGCAGGGACGGTCTCGGGGACGGTGTCAACGAAAAAAGGCAACACACTTGCTTTTGCAACGGTACTGCTGGAAGGGACCAGCATGGGAGCAATTACCGATGGCTCCGGTACATTTACCATCGCCGATGTTCCCCCGGGTAACTATCAGTTAATCGGGTCCATGATGGGTTATGAAACGATTACTCAACGAGTAACCGTAAAGCCTGGATTGACAACCGAAATAAAGCTGAAGATGGCAGAGTCAACTACCAACCTGGATGAGGTTCAGGTGAATGGAACGCGATTGCTTGTCAGTGAAAACCTGAACAAAATAGATGTCCCTCTGAAAGACATGCCCGTGACGATTAATAGCGTATCCAGAGACCTGATGGCTCAGCGAGGTGCGGACGACCTGGGTGAAGCGCTCAAGAGCGCTACAGGAGTGAGGCCGATCAATCGATACGGGGGCTTCCAGACGTTTCGTATCCGTGGATTTAACGACTTTGTTTTACTTACCGACGGAGTCCGGGACGAGCGTCACAACCTTTCTACGAGCGCCCCAAGTACCAACCTGGCAAATGTGAACCGTATTGAAGTGCTGAAAGGCCCTGCTTCTGTGCTTTTCGGTCACTCTGCCTTAGGAGGCGCCATCAATATTGTAAGAAACCAGCCAAGCGATGTGTTTAATGCAGATTTTTCAGCTTCATATGGTAGCTTCAATACCCGAAGAATTAAAGCCGGTGCGGGAGGACCGATTAACGATAAGTGGTCTTACCGAATCGATTTTGGCACCTCTGAATCGGACGGTTTTCGGGATTATGGTGTAAGCACCACTAATTTTTATACGGCTATCCAGTTTCGCCCTGGAGAAGGCGAACTCCTGGACATTCGGATCGGGATGAATGGCGATACGTACGATACCGACACCGGTTTGCCCGTATTAGAGGACGGCTCGCTTATCCCCGGCATGGACATCAACAACCGCTACAACGACCCTCAGGATTTTCTTGATCACACGCGCTATGACTTTCAGTTGCGCTATGAGAAGCAGCTGTCCGAACGCACTAAAATCTCCAATCAGCTGTCTTATTACTGGGATGATATCGATTATTTCTCTACTGAATCACTCTCATTCAACGGCACGCTTGATTCACTCACACGTTCTTTCCCTTTTTACTTTAATCACCGAACCAAGCCCTGGCAAAACCAACTGGAACTGACTCACAGTTTCAATACGGCCGGCATCGAACAAAAGGTATTGGTGGGGTACTCGGTCAGTTTTCTGGATCGTAAAACCTATCGCGGGGACATTTTTGGTCCCGGGCTCAATACGACGATAGCGGTGCAAAACCCTATTCTTAATCAAGGGTATATTGATCATGTGGATACGCGCTACCAGGCGAGAATTGAAGACGTACACGGCATTTACGTGCAGGACTGGTTAAACATCGGCGATCAGTGGAAGGCATTGGTTGGCTTCCGATACGACATCTTCAATGGCGACTATTTTACAGATCAGGTAGACGCAGGTCGTAATGTGACGGAAGAGGGAGAAGTCACGAGAATACCTTCTACAGCATTTACCTACCGGGCAGGGTTGGTGTATCAACCGTTGGAGCAGCTTTCCTTTTATAGTGGATATTCTACGTACTTTGAGCCTTCCCGCAGGATTACAGGGGATGGAGACGTTTTTGATCCGGAGACGGGACTTCAGGCAGAATTGGGCAGCCGATTGTTTCTCAATGATCGCACGACCTTTACCCTCACCGGTTTTTACCTCCGCAAAAACAACATTGTTGAAGGCCTGGGAGGAGGCATTTTTAACCAGATAGGTACCGCGGATTCTAAAGGTGTGGAGTTTGAAATCAATTCTTCTCCGGCTGAAGGCCTGACCATTAGCGCCGGATACGCCTACACCGATACGGAAATCAAAGATTTTGAGGGAGATGAGGTCAACGAAAATGCAGGTAACCGCATTCGGTATGCCCCCGATCATTTGGCCAATGTGTGGGCCAACTATCAGGTCCAGAGTGGTTTACTAAAAGGATTTGGCGTAAGCGCAGGCATCAACCATACGGGAGAAAACTTTACCGCGGCATCCAACACCTTTGCGCTACCCGCCTATACCATCCTGGATGGAAGTGTTTTCTACAATTTTGGTCAGGGAGAGGTCAGGCTAAATGTCAACAACATCACGGATGAGGTCTACTTTCGGGATGCCATTTTTGGAAATCAGTTTTTCCCTGGTGTTTCCAGAAATTACCTATTAACCATTCGTTACAACCTATAAAATAGATGGCAAAAAAGAGACTGAGAAAATTGACCAAATGGATGTTTTATGTGCATCGGTACACGGGCTTTGTATTAAGCCTGTTGTTCCTTTTTTGGTTCGCTTCAGGCTTTGTGATGATGTACAAAAGCTTTCCATACCTGAGCAGGTCGGAAAGCCTGGAGTGCATACAAAGTATTCCCAGTCCAACGACCTTCCTCGAGCCGGCGGCATTGACCAAAGATGCCGCCGGCCTGAAGAAGGAAAATATTCATTCCATTAACATCGTCTCGTTTCAGGGTCGTCCGGTTTATCGGCTTCAATCCAGGCAAGGAGATTTTCATTGTTTTTTTGCGGATACGGGTGAAAGAATACCTTCCATTGGTGGAGAAGAAGCCACACAGATTGTGGATGATTTTGTAAAGGGTAAATACGTGGTACAAAAAGTGGAACCCATGCACCAACTGGACCAATGGACGCCGCGAACACGCTTTCTACCTTACTTACCTGCATATAAAGTGCATTTGGATGATGGGAAAGGCACCATATGCTACGTGTCCTCTGTGACCGGAGAGGTTTTCCAAAAAGTCAATTTGGCTGATAAAATCTGGGCGTGGCTGGGAGCCATCCCTCATTGGATTTACTTTAAGGACCTCCGCATCCAAACCCAGCTGTGGCGAGATGTAGTCGTGGGCATAAGCATCGTAGGTGTCATCATGTGCATCGCGGGGTTATACATGGGCATCATCCGGGTAAAACGGAAAAAGCGTAAGCAGTGGGCCTTTAGTCCTTTCAAAAAGGTCTGGTTCAAATGGCACCACTACACAGGCTTCATTTTTGGTTTAATTACCTTCACGTGGATACTAAGCGGGCTTTTTTCCATGAATCCGTGGAAATGGAGCCCTTCCAGCAAGCTCAGCAAAGAAGCAGGCCTGCTATGGCAGGGAGGTACGCTGAACCCTGAATGGTTCGTCGTCAACCCTTCGAAAGCACTGAATACCTTCAAAACGGATCATGAACGCCAGGAAGTACGCCTCATCGAGTTCATACAGTTTAGTGGAAAGCCCTACTACAGGGCAAACCTTGCAGATGGAACCACCCGCCTTTTTCAGGCGGATGGCCATTCGGGCCAATGGATCGTTGATTTGGACGCTAAATCGTACCTGAACCAGGTCCAATTACTCCACCCGGAAGCTGAAAACTTACAAATCACCACACTTACTGACTATGATGCCTACTATTATGACAAGCATCGAACGAAGCCCCTACCGGTGTTTAAAGTAGATATCAACGACCATGCAAATACCTCCTACTACATTAATCCTAAAACTGCGGAGGTCCTGTTAAGGCATGAGAATACCAGCCGCCTGAACCGGTGGCTGTATCATGGATTGCATAGCCTGGATTTTCCAGCGCTATTTTTCAGAAGGCCGCTGTGGGACATTGTCATGATCGTACTGATGCTTGGAGGGACGAGTGTAAGTGTTACTGGTTTGGTACTCACCTGGAAATGGATCAAAAGAAAAATACGTAAAGGCAAGCGACTGTATTTAAACAAGTCAACATAATTCTACTTTACGA
Source organism: Bacteroidota bacterium (assembly GCA_039192005.1). Classification (GTDB taxonomy): domain Bacteria; phylum Bacteroidota; class Bacteroidia; order Cytophagales; family Cyclobacteriaceae; genus Ekhidna. The sequence goes on along the minus strand of JBCCXH010000167.1, from coordinate 1,677 downwards.
AGTAAACTGGTAATCAGGTATGGTACCTGGATTTCATGTCTTTTAGCTTCTCCCCTTTTACCCAAAAAAAGGGGGAATATTGGCATCAAGCCCAGTTACTTCCATAGGATAAACTCAACTTCGTAAAGTAGAAATAATCACATCCAGGTTTTTCAAGAACTGACACTCATTACATTTCATTCACATACAGTGTTCTATTTTGAAAATGGATCATTGTATTGCAAGAGCTAGATAAGAAGTAGCCATTTCAATTAAAATAGAACTCATATAACGTATTTAATCACCACCAACATTAATTTAGCCAAAGTTATAATTCGTTATATGTAATTAAAATCAAATTAGTAGCACCAACTTTCTAACTTAACTATTTATGAAAAATCTAAAACTTTTTATTCCGGCTATCATATTCCTGATAGTTGCTTGCGAAGATTCAACTTTCGATGATGTAAATGGAGAAATACAAGCTCCGGAGTCCGCCAGCGGATCTAATGATTTCCGAATTGGATTCCAATTAGGAGACGGTGGACTTGGATCCAATGCAGGAGCTAAAGTCTATACAACGTGGGCGGCTGACCGCCAGAACCGATGGTCAGTTTATGGTGGAGATAACAATAAATATGATCCTGACTGGATTCGGTTAGAGCTCGATTCAAGAACTTCAGAATCATTATCCAACCTGGATTTCAGGATTCATATTCAACTTAATGATGACCGGGGAAACAGTACTCCCGGAATAATCAGAACGACACCCTGGGCTAGCCAGGGAGGTGGCTGGTCCAGTTGGGCTACTGATGCTAATGCGTATGACTTTGATGTCATTCGATTAAAAATCGAAACACGTTACAGAGCAGGCTTTGTGATTAGGAATTTGAGGATTGGCATTCAACTTACAGATGATGGGACCTCAGGAGCAAAGGAAGGCGTCGTAAGGTATACTCCCTGGTTAAGTAATGGAGGAGGGCTTACATATTATGCAGGGGACAACAATTATTATGACCCGGATGCCGTCCGAATCTTATTGGATGTAATAAGGTAATATTCTAGCTATAACAACCCTTAAGATGTTATTGTGAGCTGTTTACTTGAAAAAGGAGCAGCTCACATTTCACTTCAATAGTAAACGCTTATTCTCAGTTCGATTCTAATTTTCCAACGTGTTGAAAGACCGGATGTTTTAAAGCAAGATATGTATCAAATGGATGATAAAACCTTGCTGAGAATCACTGCCCAAAATTTTCAGTCGCAATAAACTTTCTGTTATTCGCCGACGCTTCCGAAAAATACAATTTTTTTACGCTGGACTTTATTTTCTTAGTCAAAACTCAAACCTGTTTTAATATGAAAAAAATAGCATTCCTTATCCTATTGGTAGCCTGCTCCATCGCGTGTACCAATGAAGAAGCAGAAAACCTCGACATTACCACCGACCAACTACATATCGCACAACTCCTCAACCCGGAAGTCGGGGGGAAAATCAGTAATGAAAATGCCAAAAAATGGACAGAGCAGTATAAAATAACCCATACTTCAGCGTTACAGGTCTCCTCATTTTGTGCCAACAAGGACCTCATAAAATCCCTTTTAGCCATACAAATAGACGGTCAATGGGTAGATGGGATCAACTTCACCAGTGGATTGCTGGAAGACCAAACAGAAACAATGTTCATCGCACCAATG
>JBCCXH010000166.1:0-10133 GCA_039192005.1 Bacteroidota bacterium | reverse complement strand
CGCCTTTTGATTCCCTAAAGCCTTACCCGGCCGGGGGCGGTTCTACTCCCTTTATGGTGGGGATGGTTCGCCGCGCGGTGGTTTTCAGTCTTGAAGAAAAATCTTATCCGGGACACGTTAAGGGAACTTTTTTGAAGTTTAAAAAATTTTACCGGATATCAGTGCTTTTCTAATGGGTTTCGAATTCCGGTATCACAAACTGGATGAATTTCTATCTGGAAAGTAATCACGCAGATAGATTAACTCCTCAGCCTGAAAAATTCATTTACTTTCTTTAAGAGCGTTCAAAATTCCTGATATCAAAAGAATTTGAACTTAAGGGTAGGGGGTTTATGAGTTTTTCAGGTAGGAAATAAAGTGTTTTTTAGGAAGAATTCATTTACAGGGTGAGCTTACATTTAAACTATTTCCCAATTTCCGTTTAGTTGAGATTTAGTGTGGAAACGCTAAAAATGTAGAAAGCCTTAGCTTCATCATTAATCAGTAAGGTTTTACTTATCAGGTTTTTCAATAAGTGTTGTAAGCTTTCTTTTGGTATGGAAATCGGATTTGAAAAACAAAGACGACTTTTATATTCCGCTATTCGTAGACCAGACTGGCATTTGCCCCAAGCACCACCTGCGTGGGAGAGGAGTTGACTTTTCCTAAAGACCATAAGGATTCTTTGATCGCAGGTAGTTGGTTCAGGGGAATCGTCACTGACGCTGATGAAATGTTATGGATCACATGAATGGTTTTCCCTTGATGAGTTCGAGTAAATGCAATCAACCGGTCCGTAGCCGTCGGTAAGTCCTGAATGGTTCCGATGGCGAGTGCTGGTAATTTACGAAGTCGGATGAGCTGTTTGTAGGTTTGAAAAATAGATTTAGGGTCATCGGTTTGTACGGATACCGGCTGTATAGAATCTGCATGTTTAGGTTGGATCCAACGCGTCTGTAGCGGATCCGATCCTCCCCAGAGCATGGGTTCACGGATGTGTTCGTCCGGTTTTTCTCCTTGCATCCCGATTTCTTCTCCATAGTAAAGGTAGGGGGTACCCGGCAAGGTAAACAGCAACGCAGCTGCCTGCTTCATTTGGGCGATGTTGCCATCCAGCATGGAACCTACCCGATTTTGGTCATGATTGCTGAGAAAACTTGCTTCCAGAAAGTCTGGGTTATACGACTGGAATAGTGGCAGCGTCTCGTTGATGACGGAAGCAATGCTCACATTTTGATCGACCTTATATCCATGTCCGTCAATGTTGGCCACGGTGGTTCGGCCCTTTTTGAGGGACTCCAGGATGCTAAAGGCACGATCAAAGTTGAACAAAGCAGTAAAACCCTGGGCGTAAGGGGCAGCACTTTTTGCATCTGACCACACCTCTCCGATTAGGTATACATTGGGGTTGGCGTGCTGCATTTCGGATCGGAATTCTTTCCAGAAGGCCTGACTGTCTGCGGCACGGTCATCGGTGAAGATGTGTTTCGCGGCATCCAGCCTAAAACCGTCAACACCTACCTCCTCCAGCCAGAAACGACCAATCGCGTAAAAGGCCTCGCGCACTTCCGGGTTGTCATAGTTCAGGTCCGGCATGCCTCCGTAAAAGTACCCGTAGTAATGAGGGGAGGTCAGGTTTTCTTCTGTAATCGGGTGCCACTGACGGAGGTTGTCGGAGTCAAAATCGGTCGTTTTTTTGGACAACTCTTCGATGATGTCTTCCCGCTCAGCCCACACATAGTAGTCACGATAACGGGCATCAGGCCCAGTACGGGCATTTAGAAACCAGGGGTGCGATGAGGCGCTGTGGTTAATGACCAGATCCATGATGACCCGAATGTTGCGTGCATGTGCCTCGCGGATAAAAGTCTTAAAGTCTTCGATGGTGCCATAGTCAGGGTGAATGCTTCGATAGTCCGTGACATCGTATTTGTGGTAACTCGGAGAGGGGTTGATAGGCATGAGCCAGATGGCACTGATCCCAAGGTCTGCGAGGTAGTCCAACTTGCTGGTCATTCCGGGGATGTCTCCGATTCCGTCCCCGTTGGAGTCTGCAAACGACTGGACGAATATCTCGTAAAAAGTGACCCGTGCATAGTCTGTAGGAGTGGCTTCCGTACCTTTCATGTCCTGATTACGTGGTGTGCAAGTACAAAGAAAAAGGGAAAACAACAGGTATGAAAGTGCCTGTTGTTTTTTACGTGATGCCACTAGGGGAATGATGTACTTATGATGCGTAGGTTTTCGATGTTTCATGGTTAATGTAAGTAGTTCAAAAACTAGTTATTAAAATAGACAACTGCCTAATGCTGGCTTATTAAAACCGATTAACCTGAAAAATTCAGGTGTTATTAATTGAGAATATGTAATGCTCTGACTATGAGGTAATTGATTTTTGCTTCATTCAAAATCGTTCGTTCCACGTCGGCCGCTCCGCGTCGGCCCAAATTTGGGGAATTAAAAAATTTTAGAATTGATTTATAAGACATTATAAATCACAGGGTCGGCTGCCGATTACTTATACCAACTTGAGCGTTTATCTTATGAATTAAGCGGGTTAAGAACCTGGCTTAAAGTAAAACTCAATTCATTTGAAAAAACACTCAAGCGGTCAGCTTCTTCTTAATCGTATTGAGATGCCGGATAAAATAGCTCATCAGTAAATTTGAGATCCATTTTTCCGGCATCACGTCCCTTTTTTAAATCGAGTGGATAACTACGGTCATACTCCTTGCTCGATTTATTCGTATTCGGTAAATAGCTGACGGAAACTGCGGTTGTTTTCAATCTGCGATTGTGGAATAGGGAAGACCACACGATGGGGTTCAGAATCGGTACCAAGTGCCGTTCCTGCTTTCCAGGGCCAGTTGTATCCGGAGATAAATTGACCATTTCGAATGAGATCTGTACGTCTGGTTCCCTCCCAGTACATCTCTCGTACCCGCTCATCCATCACATCCTGTATCGTTAGGTCGGTCATATTTTGTGGATGGATGCCTCCATTAATGTTACGCGCTCGTTGCCTCAGTAGATTGATAAATCCAATGGCACGGCTCACGTCCCCGTTTCCTGCGCCTCTTGCGGTGGCCTCCGCGTACATCAAGTAAGCATCTCCTAATCGGAAGTAGGGGATGTCGACATCGCTATGATCCTGATTGCTTCCCGGCTCGTCGTCCTTGGTTCGGTTGATGTACTTAGGTACAGCGATGCCGTTTTCAAACGTTCCAATGTCGTTTCGGTCGGGGATAGAGACGGTCTGCCCATTGTCATAAAAGATGCCCCTCGGGTCCTGATCTACCGCTCTGAACTGGAAAATGTCCAGCATTCCTGACGTTGTTCTCAATCCTGCCCAGCCACCGCTGACGCCAAAGTTGATCAATGCCTCGTTTTCAAGAGGGAGAGAGGCGCCGTCTTCCGTTCCATCCTGGATGTTGTCAGCCATCCGCTCACCGATTGCTGCACTTACCAAGAACGTCGTACCGCCCCAGTTTTGGGCATTCACTCCATCGGATATGATGGGATAAATAATCTCTGAAGACAGGTGATTATCCGCTTTAAAAAGATCTGAATAGTTCGCTTCCAGATCGGCTTCGCTGTATCCACTGTTGAGTAGTTTGTCTACCGCAATAATGACTTCTTCGTACCTAGGTGTTCCGATGTAGACTTCTGCATTTAAATACAATCGTGCCTGCATCATCCAGACAGCCGCTTTGTTGGCACGACCATATTGGGAAGTAAATCCTTTTTCCTTGTCCGGTAACGTAGTCTCCAGCTCACTCAGCTGCGTTTCCAGCCAGGTGAAAAGCTCCTCGGGTTCTGCCTGCGGTGGGGTCACGCCCAGTTGTTCAAAAATTGGAACAAACCGAAAGAGGTCCATCGCATGGGTGTAGGCCAGTGCCTTCAAAAAACGGGCATCTTCGCGATACGTTCGTATCGTTTCCCGATCACTTTCTGCAATGCCATATGTACTCAGGCTTTCTTCGCTGGACTGCTGCAGGAAGTCGTTGCATAACGCGATGGTATAGAAGATGCGGAAATAAAGGATACGAATGAACTGGTTGCTGGGGGTCCAGTTATGTTCGTGCATGTCCCGAATGTCGGCATCTGTCCACGCAATGATTGCTTCATCTGTCGTCAGTTCCTGTGCTTTCCAGTATGCACGTATGTAGCTGGTAAATCCTTCATCGTTGACAATGCTGATGTCCGCATCGCCATCAGGTCCGTCCTGACCAGTCAGGATAAAGCTACCGTATAGCTTGGCCAGGTACTGTTGGTAACTAGCCGGGTCGCTAAAGGTAATGCCTTCCGTCAATCCATTTTGAGGTTGAACGTCTAAATCAGTACATCCCCAAACCAAAACTGCAAGTACTAGTAAGATCTTCTTCATTTTTTTAAAAGGTTACGTTTGCGCCTAAAATTGTTGTGAAAGCCCTGGGGTATAGGTTGTTATCTATCCCGTTAGTGTTCAACCCGTCCCCGAGTAATGAAATTTCAGGGTCCAGGCCGCTGTAGTTCGTAATCGTCCATACGTTTTGCATGGTCACGTACAAACGGACGGTTGCTTGTTTTAATTGATCCAGTGTATAGCCCAATGAAATGTTATCCAGTTTTACGAATGACGCATCTTCAATGAAATAATCAGAATCAAACTGTCGCTGATTGAAGTTGGTGACCAAAACGTCCTGATGTACGTTGTTCAGTACCTGGTTGGTTGTGATCATAGAAAATCCATTGTTAGCAGAGTTGGAGTTGTTATAGGCGTAATTACCAAAGTTGCCCCGGAAGGTAAACGACAAGTTGAATTTCTTGTAGTTCAGGTTGGAGGTAAATCCGGCGGTCCATTTCGGTGCGGGATTTTCGCCTACGTAGCGATCATTGGGTGTGATGACCCCGTCCCCGTCCAGGTCTTCGTAGATGTCCAGTAAGTCAATCGTTCCATTGCCGTCATGGTCTTTAAAATCCCGAAGCGGGTTTCCCTCTTCGTCGTATTTCTGTCGAAAGGTGCGGAATGAGAAAATAGGCAAACCGGCTTGAACCACCTGTACCGTACGCCCAATGTCTCCCTGGATGTTGCCACGCTCATAGATGACGTCGCCACCGTTTCCAGCGGTTTCAATTACTTCGTTTCGGTTCGTTGACCAATTGAAGGAAGCGGACCATTGAAGGTTTTCCGTGTTGATGATCGTGCTGCTGATCCCGAGTTCGATTCCTTCATTTCGGACAAAGCCCACGTTGCTAAGGATGACGTCTCTTACGTTGGATCCCGGATCTACAATGACGCGATTGAGCAACCCGTCCGTGTCTTTTCTGTAGACATCAATCGACCCGTTGATGCGACCATTAATGAATCCGAAATCTATCCCTCCATTCCAACTGACTGTTTCTTCCCACCGAATGTCCGGATCGGCACCTGTAGGCCTCAGGGTAGTGACCCACTGGTTATCGATTAAATATGCCGCGTCCGTCTGGCCGAGTTCGTACAGCGAGACGTATTGGTAATCGGGTATTTCCTGGTTGCCGGTCACGCCGTAGCCCCAGCGAAGTTTCAGGTCACTTATCCAGGATGCGCCTGACATAAACGGTTCATCAATGATCCGCCAGGCCAGTGCCAGCGATGGGAAAAGCCCCCATCGGTTCTTAGGACCAAAACGGGTAGATCCGTCTCTTCGCAAGGTGGCTGTTACGAGGTATTTATCATTAAACGTATAATTGACGCGTCCGAAAAAAGAGATCAAACGGTTTTCAAGGATGGAACTATCATTTTCATCTAACATGGAAGGGTTCAGGTTGCCATCGGGTCCCCTGGCGATGTCTGCTGAGTCCAGTTCAAAAAAATCAAACCGTTCATCCCACTGCTGGTAGGAGTACCCGCCTACGACATCGACTCTACTTTTGATCGCTTCAAAATCTTTTCGGTAATTGACGAACGTCTCCACGAGGCGACTGGTGCGTTCAAAATCTTCCTGAAAGTAAAACTCACCCAATGGAGGATCACTGAAATTTGCATCTGCTCGTTCTGCAGCCAGTGATCGCGTACGGTCTCCATCCTGGTAGTCGTAAGATACGTTTACATTAACAGATAGATCCTCATAGAAAGGGAGGGTGTATTCAAATTGGCCATTGATGAGGTACCGGTTGATGGTGCCTTGCTCATCTGTTTGCTCCAGCTGAGCGACTGGATTGCGTGTTGCTAGTTTTTGATTCCATTCAAAGAACGTCCCATCTGCATTTCTTGGGGATTGAGTAGGGTCAAATGTCAGTGCCTGGTTCATGACCTCAGCGGCATACCGGTCATTTGACCAGCCTCCTTTGAAATTGAGCTTTGCTTTCAAATTATCATTTAAAAGCTTGCGTTCATACCGAGCCGCCAGGTTGGTGTTTTGCGTTTCCGAAGTGCGAAGCACACCTTCGCTTTTTTGGAAGTTACCGGATACGTAAAAGTTATTTTTACCTTTCGCCTGACTCAGGGTCACCAGATGTCGCTGTCCGGTGGCGGTTTGTGTGACTTCATCCAGCCAATCGGTATTGGCATCTCCCAGGTCTTCCACCCGATCGGGCTCTTTAAACGCCACTAAATCCCGGAAACCTGCGGCATCAAAAAAAGTGGGTTCTCCAACGACTGTCGAGAACGTATAGCTCCCATCATAAGATACTCTCAGTTTTTTGCTTTCGCCAGTTTTTGTCGTGATAATGATGACACCGTTTGCTGCCCGGGAACCATAAATGGCCGCCGCAGAGGCATCTTTCAGGACAGTCATGCTTTCGATGTCTGCCGGGTTAATAAAGTTTAATGCGCTACGTCCTCGCTGTGAGTTTCCGGGGTTATGACCATCGGAGTCGATCGGGACGCCGTCTACGACGATCAGGGGTTCGTTACTGAAGTTGACAGAAGTACCTCCTCGTATCCGGATGCTGGCTGCGGCTCCGGGTTGTCCGCCCCCCGTTGAAATCTGCACACCGGCTACTTTTCCTGCCAGCAAGTTTTCAGGAGTCGTGAGCACCCCCTGGTTAAAATCTTTGGCATTTACTTCCGAGACCACACCGGTAGCGTCTTTCTTTTCTACCTGGCCGTATCCAATGACGACGACTTCTTCCAAACTTTGAACGTCTGGCTTCAAGGACAGGTCAATGACCGACTGCCCGCTAATCGTGACCGTATAACTTTCATAACCAATGAAACTAAAAACCAACTTATCTCCATCGTTGACATCAAGGGAGTAATATCCGTTAATGTTTGTAACCATCCCGCCTCCGGTCGTTTTATTATAAATGGTTACACCAGGAAGAGACTCACCGTTCTCATTATCGGTAATGGTGCCACTGACTGATCTGCCTTGCGCCCATGCACCCGCAGACGCTGCAAGAAGTACCAAAATAGGTACACACTTTAAGGTTGCTTTAATTAATGAATCGTTCATGTCGTTTACTTTCTGTTTATATAATCAGTTTTGTTTCATTTGTTTCCCGCATTTTTCCAAATTTTTTGAGAAAAGGGCTGTTTGTTCCGGCCCGATACAATCCCTTTTAACACGTACAAGCCATCTGCTAATGTCGATACATCCAAAACGGCATTGCCTGCGGGCAGACTTCCGGATTTTACCTGTCTTCCCAATGCATCGAATAGTTGATAGGTAGCATCATCGGCCAGTGATAGCACCACGTGATCACGTACCGGGTTAGGGTACGTTTTCACGTGCTGATTTTCCAAATCTTTTGTCAGGGATAGAATAATCGGGTCTTGATCGATGTAGTTTTTCAGCTTTTGAGAAGTATAGATTTTAAATCCTCCTGCGGGAATGCTCTCCTCATAATTTTGAAAATCAGCTACTTGTATTTCCTCTTCTGTTAGGTAATTGTACCACGTGCCATTTCGGTCTAGTTTCATAGAAACGGACTGTGCTTCCTTTCCAAAGTTTCCGGCAATAGCGATGTGCACTTCAGGATGATTCAGATTGATCCATTTGATGCTTCCGGAACTGCTATGCGTATAGTATTGAGGGTCGATAAAATCCGTTTGTGTTTTTAGGTTCATCAATGCCTGATACGTAGCGACCAGTTTGGCTCTAATTGGGTCATTCAGGTACTCCCAGCGGGTGGGTTTGATGCCCAGCCTGTCGTTATTGAGCTCTTCATCGTAGCCCATCTCACCAAACTGCCACATCATCTTGGGTCCGGGTATGGTGAAGAAAAAAGCGGCATTGAGTTGAGTTCTTCTAACCGCCTCTGAAAGTGACCGGGTGTTGTTTTTTAATAAATCCCACATGACACGCTCCTCGTCGTGGCTTTCCATGTAAGCGATCAGGTGCGGGTCGTTCCAGCCCATGTCTTCATGAAAAACATTGTCCAGTGACCGTATGTTGCCTTTAGCCAGGCTGCGGTAAGCTGGGTTTCGATTGCCCCACAGCATCATGCCGTAATTGGCCAGTTCCGTTTCTTCTTCGTTGTCCGCGAGGTGTTCCAGAAGCACGTAGGCATCCTCGTCTATTGACCAGATGTGGTCTGCCATTCGTTTCAATAATGCGACACGTGCGGGGTCGAAAGCATTCCAGGCTCCAATGTCTCCGAGTGTCTGTTTTTGAGTAAACCCTTTGGATAAATCAAACCGAAAACCGTCAAACTTGTATTCGGTCAGCCAATAGGTATTTACCCGGTCGACGTATGATTGGGTATAGGTGCTTTCATGATTGAAATCGTACCCGACATTAAAGTCATGTGTGGGGGCCGTGTTAAGGTAAACATTGGCCGTGGTTGGCGCTTCGTACCCGCCTTGATTATCCATGCGTACCAATGGGCTCCTCCCAAAGGCGTGATTTAACACGATGTCGGCGATCACGGCGATGCCTCGTTCATGACAGGCATCTATGAGCGCTTTTAGTTCATCTTCCGTGCCGTAGTACTTGTCTGCTGCCAGCATAAAAGCAGAATTGTACCCCCAGCTGTTGTTTCCTTCAAATTCCGTCACAGGCATCAACTCAAGGGCATTAATACCGAGAGATTTGAGGTAGTCCAGCCGTTCGATGACTGCGGTATACTTCCGCTCTTCGGTAAAATCCCGTACGAGTAGCTCATAAATCATCAGGTTTTCTTTTGCGGGACGCTGATAGCCAGTGGTTTGCCATTCATAATCAGCCTGATTGGTCTGTAGGTAGGCGACGGCATCAGAGGTTTGGCTAAATGGGTAGGGAGCGAGACCAGGGTACCGGTCTTCGTCGATGATCTGCGGATCGTCAAACGGAGATCCGATCTTTTCTGTGTAAGGGTCAGCAATACGTACTTCTCCATCCAGCACGTACTGAAATCGGTATTCCCTGCCAGCAGTTAACCCTTCAATCGAGAGCCAGAACCGGTCGTTGTCTTTATTCATCAGGTATTCGTTAGAAAGTGACCAGTCATTGAAATCCCCAATGACGAAAACATTGCGTTTCGTTGGTGCAGTGAGTACCAATGTTGCCTGCTGGTCATTCTCGTAATTGATGCCATCGACCATCCCATCAGGTACGGGTAGGTTAGGAGCTTCTGAAAGCACCAGGTAGGAAAAGGACGTTTCTGTTTGTGAGTCACCATTGTCTGCCACTGCTTTAAGGACATGAACGGCACCGTCGTCAATGGTTTGGTGGCTGGTGATGAGTTGGGTCGCATCGGTAGCAGTTTGGGTTTCTGTGTCGTCTACAAATAAGGTAATGGATGCAGGTTCAGAAGAAAGGATGGTCACTCCAAAAGAAGTGGTGCTTTCAAAAACCTGAAAATCGGTAGCAGGTTCGGAAAACCTAATGGTAAATGCATCGGTAATGCTCACTACCTGATCGTTCGTCTGCCCATCCCCCCAATCGTTTCCTTTGAGAATAAAGCCCATGGAAGTAATCGTTGGTGCAGATGCATCGAAAAAATCTGTAGGGGTGATGGACAGTGTGAAAGAGACCTTTGCTCCCTCTACTACTTTGGTGAATTTTGCTGCTTGCGTGCGCGTAGGATCGCTTAGTGCCGGGTTGACATTCGATTCCGGGTTGATCGCAGGCTGTTCGGGAAGCCATGTCCAGAGCCATGCGTCTGACCATGCTGCTGCCGGAGTGCCTGATACATCATAGGTGATGAGGATTTCTTGGTCTGCAGCAAAAAAGGTGGGTTCAATGGTCGCCTGGATGTCTAGTTTTTGG
>JBCCXH010000165.1:0-10147 GCA_039192005.1 Bacteroidota bacterium | reverse complement strand
GGGCATTGTTTTAGAAATCAGACACTGAACATTTGTGATTTCGATACGTCCAAACATCATAAGAACCTTGAAATTGAAGGAGGGAGCATTGAAACACTCAAGAAGATGATCGGTCAGGTATCCGGGTATACCTTAATTCCAGAACTATCTTATGACGAAACCAATGATTTAGATCATGTTGTAAAATTTGAGGATCCTCAACCGGTGAGGGAGATCAGTGTCATTGTACATAAACATTTCAATAAAGAGCTTTTGATTAATGAAGTGAGAAAGTCCATTTTAAACAACACACCAGATTCATTTAAAAAAAACACCAAATTTAAAACGATTAAATGGCGGTGATTTTTTACTTCGAGGATGTGCTTCTTAGTTACCGTGACGTTTTCTGCTTTTACCTTATTGCCGATAAACCGGGCAATTTTTCCCGAAGGCTTTTGATGCCGTTTTCTGAAATCGGGGTATTCATGAAATAGAGCCTCTTCAACGATTGGATGGAACTCAAATGTTCCAGGCCTTCATCACCAACCTGTGTTCCGAAAAGATTTAAGACCTCCAAATGTCGGGCATTCCGAAGGTACCGTAGCGCCTCACCGGTGATGGCGTTTTCATTTAATTTCAGTTGGGTCAAATGCGGCATGTTCGACAGGTCAAACTGGTGATTCATGAGTCCCATTTGGCTCAGGTCCAGGCGGGTAATGTGACTTTTAGCTGCTGTTAGTGCGGTGATCATCGCATCGTTCAAAGGTTTCCTTCCCCCGGAAACCTCCAGCAAATGAATCGTGCTGGAAACGGGCCGGACGTTCCAGCCGCTCTGACGCAAGTCGATCAATACCTCTTCCCCGATCGGGTCGATCTTCACCTGTTCTACATAAGATTTAGGGGAAAGGTCGATGGCAAAGTCACGAAAGAGCAGGTCTTTGATCTCTTTGGTGGCATCCATGTTCTTTACGGTTGCCTCAAAAGAAGCGCCGGAGTCGATCCACCATTGAATGACCTTCAGCTCACTGTAGGTAAGCGGAGTGCCTTTAGGAGGCATGAATTTGGGATTGTTTTGTGGTAACGTGGACCGGACGAAAAGTAAGCTCTCGTGGCTCTTTCCACCCACAATGGAAGGACCTGTGTCGCCTCCTTTTTGAATGCCTTCCATGGTAGTGAGTAGCAGCCCTCCGTTGGACTTTGAAGGGTTGTGACACGCATAGCACTTCCTTTCCAGTACAGGCTTTACCAGATGCGCAAACAGCACAATGGAGTCCGGAGAAGAGGGAATGCGAACGTCCTGTGATGCATTGCTTGCGGCTTTACTACTTATTTTTTTGATGAAATCGGGGGCATGTACCAGTAGGTAATCACTTCCATGCGTCAGGTTTCCTCCAAAATGCCCGGTTATAGAAACACCAATAACGGTGATAAAAATAAGGACAGATGCCGGTTTTTTAGAAGACCCGAACCGACTCCTTTTAAGGATCCATGCCAGTAGGGAAGTAACGGCTACGCCTATCCCCATCCATTGATGCCAGTTGAGTGTTTCCTGGTCATACCCACCACCGGATGCGAGAAGAAACCCTAAAATGATGGAGCCTACCGCCCCCAAAAACGTGGCGATCAGTGCAATGTTGATGGCTACTTCCAACATGTGAAATTGTTTGGAACGAAACAGCCGGAGGCCTTCAAGAATGCCTGCCAATAAAATAAACCCGATCGGAAGGTGAACGATCAACGGGTGAAACCTCCCTAAAAATAATTCGAGATCCATCAGTTAAAAGGGTTAAACTCTATGAAGTTTGTAAGGGTACACTCCATTGGCCCGCCATTGCAAAGCATACAGGTTCTTGTCATCATCCACGCATACGTCATGACAATGTTTGAATACCGGTTGGTCCTGATACATAGGTTGCAGTTCACCGTCGATGTAGGTCGGCTTTTCCCCTCCGGGGTTGGAGACTACTTTATTTTCCTTATTGAGTATCGTAATGAACCCGAGGTTTTCGGTCATGATGAACCGTTTTTTGGTCATGCCAAAGCAAACCCCGGAATACAGCATGTCACCATCAAGGACGGGTCGGCTAATAAAAGCTCCTGGCAAATAGATGTCTTCCAGGTAGTCGCCCTCAAGCGTAAACCTTTTGAAAGCGTTTTTGATCCGGCTTGAGCAAAGCAGCGTAGGACCCTTTGTACTTCGGTAGTCAATGGCAACGCCATGTACTTGCTTGAATTTGTTGGGCTGCAAGAAACTATTCCCGCCAAACTTTCGGATGACTTTTCCATTACGGTCATATTGCGAGATGAACTGAGAGCCGTAGCCATCGGCTACATAGATATCTCCGTTTGGGCCAATGGCCGTTTCTGTGGGCTTGAATGGCATGCATTCGCTGTATAGCCCTTCTTTTTGAGGAGATACCTCCATCACCACTTTGCCATGGAGCGTTGTTTTGACCACCTTTCCGGAGTTGGGGTCCGTGATGTAGAGGTACTCTTCCCCGCCCTCATCATGGAGTGTGAGTCCATGAGCGCTTTTAAATCCCAAGGTCCAGGTGTCCAGTAACCGACCGGATTTATCAAGTACGATGACATTATTTTTCGGATGGTCCGTGACCATGATGAGTCGTTTCTTTCGATCCATCACCATCTCGTGACAATTCATTACCGGAGTGCGAGCCGGGTCAAGTTGGGCCCAGTCTCTTTCCACACGGTACCGGAAGTCGCCATGGCCGATGATGGTTTCATCCAAGGTTGGGTGGTGGAGGATGTTAAAGGAAAAGTGTGAGGCGCTTACAGCAGCAAGTGTTGCTGCACTGGTATGCTTTATGAAATCTCTTCTATTCATCTGTTAAGTCAATAGGTCTTTTACAACGTGTCCGTGAACATCGGTCAACCTGAATCGTCTGCCCTGGTATTTGAAGGTAAGCTGCTCATGGTCTATGCCCATCAAATGCATGAGTGTGGCCTGGAAGTCATGCACGTGCACCGGGTCTTTGACTACATTGTAGCTAAACTCGTCCGTCTCTCCGTAAACCATCCCTTGTTTCACACCTGCTCCCGCCATCCACATCGTGAAGCAACCGGGGTGGTGGTCCCTGCCATAGTTCGTTTTAGTAAGTTGTCCCTGGGAAAAGCTGGTTCGACCAAATTCGCCTCCCCAAATAACGAGTGTATCTTCCAGCAGGCCTCGCTGCTTCAGGTCTTTGATCAATGCGGCATTGGCTTGGTCGGTTCCTCTGGCTTGTTTTTTAATGCCCGCAGGAAGGTTTCCATGCTGGTCCCATCCGGTATGGTAAAGCTGGATAAACTTAACGTCCCGTTCGGCGAGTTTTCGCGCCAACAGGCAGTTGGCGGTATACGATCCGGGTTTTTTTACGTCCTCACCATACATTTCATAAATGTATTCTGGTTCGTTGCTTATATCTACCGCTTCGGGGACAGAGGCCTGCATGCGAAAGGCCATTTCGTATTGGTTGATCTTGGAGTTGATCTCAGGGTCGCCCCACATTTCCAGTTGCTGTTCATTCAATGCGTTGATGTGATCGAGTGCCCTTCTGCGATCTGTTCGATGGACACCATGCGGGTTGTTCAAAAAAAGCACCGGGTCTTTTCCCGACCGAAATTGTACGCCCTGATGATGGGAAGCAAGGAATCCGTTGCCCCAGCATTGTGAGTTGAGTGGCTGTCCGCCGCCACCATGCGAAACCATCACCACGAAGTTGGGTAGGTTTTCGTTATCCGAGCCCAGCCCATAGCTGAGCCATGAGCCAATGGATGGACGCCCACTGATCATCGAACCCGTTTGCATGAGCATGATTGCGGGTTCATGATTAATGGCTTCGGTGTAAACGGATTTCACGATGCAAAGGTCATCCACCAGTTGTGAGGTGTAAGGAAACAACTCACTGACCCATGCGCCGGATTGACCGTACTGTTTAAAGTCATAAATGGAGCGTACCAGCGGAAACGTGGACTGACTAGCCACCATGCCCGAGTTTCGTTGCGATCCCCGCACACTATCCGGGATCTCCTGGCCGTGCCATTTGTCCAATAGGGGTTTATAATCAAACGTTTCTATTTGGGAGGGCCCTCCACTTTGAAACAGGTAGATGATGCGTTTGGCTTTAGCAGGAAAGTGTCCGGTGCCTAAGATACCTCCTCCACTTTGTGTAGCTGATGCAACGGCCCTGGCTGCGGCATCCCCGCCCATCATACCAGATAGTGCCAAAGCCCCCAGGCCGAGTCCGGTTTTTTTTAGGAAGTCTCTTCTGGAGTACTGGGGAGTGAGTTGTTGTTCGATTGGATTCATCTTGTTTACTTATTTCTTGGTAAAAGATTCGGAGGTGTTCATGATTCCGCTGATGACCACCCCCAATGCAGCGATTTCAGAAGGGTTCATTTTTTGATCCCATTCTTTTTCTCCGGTACTCAGGAAAGCCAGTGCCTTCGATTTGTTAGTAGTGAAGTTTTCATGCTCCTCCAGGTAAAATGTATGTAGTATCTGCTGTTCTTTCTTGTTAGGAGCTCTTCCGGTCAGCATTCGAAAGGCCGTATTGAGCCGCCGGGTGGTATCAGGTTCGGTGCGTATCAGTCGTTCAGCCATTACCCTGGATGCCTCCACAAATTGAGGATCATTTTGTAGGGCGAGTGCTTGTAATGGGGTACTGGATAGCCTTCTCCTTACGGTACAAACTCCTCTGTCTCCCACGTCAAATAGCTGCATAGTTGGTGGAGGAGCCTGCCGTTTCCATATCGTATATAAGCTCCTTCGGTATAACCCCTCGTCTTTTGCCAATAGGTACTTATAGGCCCATTTCTTGGTCGTAAGCCCGTCCCAAAGCCCTTCCGGCTGATAGGGATAGACACTTTCACCCCCTTGCTGCGTGACCAGCAGTCCGCTGACGGCCAGTGCATTGTCACGGATCATTTCTGCAGGCATGCGATAGCGAGGGCCATGGGTAAGTAACAGGTTTTCAGGGTCTGTTTCAAGCAGGTCCGGTGTGACTTTAGAACTTTGCCTATAGGCTGCTGACATGACGATCATCTTTTGCAGGTATTTTGTATCCCACCCGTTTTCTATGAAATCCACTGCCAGCCAATCCAGCAGGTCCGGGTGGGTAGGTAAGCTGCCCTGTGCACCAAAGTCCTCGGCTGTTTTTACCAGGCCGGTGCCAAAGAATAGTTGCCACATTCGATTGACATACACCCTTGACGTGAGTGGGTTTTCTTCATCAAAAAGCCACTGCGCCAGTCCCAGCCTGTTTTTGGGGAACCTTTCGTCAAACTCAAGAATGGATTTTGGTGTATTAGGCACTACTTTGTCAGTAGGGTTGCTGTAGACCCCTCTGTCCAGCACGTACGTATCCCTCGGTTCTGGCAGGTCACCCATCACCATGATTTCAGCAATGTCACTAATGAATTCGTTTTCCTTATCTCTCGCCTCTTTCAGTTTACTTTTTGCTACAAGAACTTCCGGTGAGACGACCGCCAGGTAATGTTCTTTGAGTAATGTTTCGTTTTTATCGGCCTTCATCAATAACGCCTTTGTACTGGACGGGTCAAACAGGTGGTGCACTTCCAGTTCTGAAAGCTGCCGGTCAAATACTTTGATGTCGTCAATGCCACCGTCTTTGAACGGGATAAATTTGCTACGGGCACCTAGCGTGATGCCCGCAAACCCGTACGTATGAATGTTCCGTTCAAAAAGGATGCTTTTGTATAAGTTGTCAAACGTTGTCGTGGTGGATTGTTTCACACCATCTACATAGATGGCAATGCCCTCGGCTCTACTGGATCCATCGTAGGTAACCGTCAGCTGGCTCCACTTTTTAACCGGGATGGCCTCTTCTGTAGTGACCTGAATGGCATTTTGAGGCCAGCTTCTCGCCATGATAAACGTCACCTTATTTTCCTTGAGGTACAAAGAGTACCCTTTTAGTCCCACCCTTATTCCTTCCGAATGCCACAAGATCCCTGCGTCTTCGTATACCCTGTCAGGTTTGACGGATAGTTGCAGCGACAAATCATCTGACCGGTCAAACCATCCCACTTTATTGCCCAACCTTACGGAATTATAGTCACTAACAAAAAAGGCACTTCCACTTACTCCTGGTTGCTTCACGGGGTTCCTGAGTGTAGCTGGAGTCGTTGCGTTTTTTACATTGGGAGTCGTGAAACTTTGGTCTTTTTCGGTTGGAGTCCATTTGTCCAAAGGATAATAAGCCGTCATGGACTGATCAATTTTCCCATCGATTTGATCAGCACTGGCAGATGCTACCCAGTCGTTGAAATGAGTGTCAGCATTTTTGGTTTCAGCCAAAACCTGTTCCTGTCGTGCGATCATGGCTCGCAACTCGTCAATGTTGAAGTCTTGTTCCTCATCCGAAAGCAGGAGGGAGGGACCGGGTACCTGACCGGGACCGTAAACAGGCGTACCTATTTCAAAGGTGCTGTTGAAAAAGGCGAACAACTCAAAATAGTTTTTCTGTGAAATGGGATCGTATTTATGGTCATGGCATCTGGCACACTCCAGAGACAACCCCATGATACCGGTCCCCAGTGTGTTGGTGCGGTCGGCCACGTACTCGACCCGATATTCTTCAAAAACGATCCCGGCTTCGGAGTTTTTCTTGTGCAGACGATTAAAAGCGGTTGCCAGTGTGCTTTCTTTTGTGGCATGGGGTAGTAAATCACCGGCGAGCTGCCACGTGATGAACTGGTCGTATGGCATGTTCCGGTTATAAGCATCGATGACCCAATTTCTCCATGGGGAAAAATCCCGATGTTTATCATCCAGGTACCCGTCGCTATCGGCAAAGCGTGCGACGTCCATCCAGTCAGCTGCCATTCGTTCTCCATAAGCAGGAGATGTCAAAAGCTTGTCTACCAGCTTTTCGTATGCATCTGATGCATCATCGCTCACGAAATCATCTATTTTCTTAAGTGAAGGAGGGAGGCCGGTAAGGTCGAAAGTAACCCTTCGAATCAGGGACTCTTTCGTGGCTTTTTCAGAAGGAGCGAGTCCTTCACGTTCCAGCCGGTTTAAAATAAATCGATCAATAGGTTGGGTTGCCCATTGTTGATTTTTTGTGTCGGGCAATTTCTTTTTTACAGGCTTTTCGAAGGCCCAGTGCGGTTTATATGCTGCTCCTTGCTCGATCCATTTTGCAATGATGGCAATTTCTTTGTCTGAAAGCTTAAGGTGTGACTCAGGGGGAGGCATGATCCGTGTCAGGTCGTTGGTGATCATTCTGTGAAATGCTTCACTACTGCTCAACCTGCCAGGTACGATGGCCCGACCGTGACCATTTTTTGACTCGCTGGTTGCTCCTTCGTACACATCCAGTCGCAAACCCGCTTTTTGATTTTCTGCGTCAGGGCCGTGACAGGCAAAGCAATTATCCGATAAGATGGGGCGAACGTGGAAGTTGTAGTCAATGACTTCCGGTAGTGCGTCATCAAAAGCCCGAATGTAGTCCGGTTTTCCGTCGCTGCATCCAATTATTAATAGAGCCATTAGTGTAAGGACCATCAAATGCCTTCTAAATTGTTTACTTAAGGTGTGAGCTAAATGCATTAAAAATGGGCTGTTAATCAATTATGTTTGTCAGGTGTTTCTATCCGGTCCAGGTAGAAATACCTCATGAAAGTAAAGCGAAGAATTAGGATATTTGGTGATTTCAACGCTGATTAAACGTTGTTGAAACGGTTGATTGAGGTGTTCTATGTGGCTGATTTAAAGCAGTTTATCATGAATAAAGACCCCAAAAATGAATGGCATGAACTCGTGGATCGGATTGTTAGCAGCAAGTCCTTCGGTAAGTCAGCTGTTTACGTGAACCTGCTCAGGTTTCTTGTAGAGAGTACCCTGAACGAGGACGTGCCCAAAGAGACTGCCATTGCGGCTCACCTCTTTGGGAAAGATAAACCGACACAGGACACTTCACAGATACGGGTATACATTTATCACCTACGCAAAAAGCTCCATCAATATTTTGAAGAGGAAGGAGATCTGGAAACCTATACTTTGTCCATTCCCAAGGGAGGGTATGAAGTCGAGCTCAGTCAAAAAGCAAAGGGTCGAAAGCATCAAACCATCCGGTGGCTACCGGTACTGTTGGTGAGTTTACTGATAGTCTCTTTCGGTTTGAATGCCTACTTACTTTGGTCTAAAGGGGCAATCGTGCGCACAGGTTTTACAGAAAGTCAGGCCTTTTGGACGGATTTTATCGAAACCGATGTGCCTACGATGGCTGTTTTGGGAGACCTGTTCGTCTTTGTTGAAAAAGATCTGGCTACCGGAGTAGCCCGTACGATCAGAGTTCCCGATGTTAATGATCAAGCACAATATGAAGCATATCGAGACTCGGTTGCCAACGAAGGGCTGGAATTAGACGAGTTGAGCTACACCTACCTGATCAAGAACAGCGTCGACTGGGTTGATCGTCTCACACGGGTTTTTTTTGGGAAAAAGAACTTTAATACCCGGGTCATATCCAGAGTAGATGCGAGGGACCTGCATGACTACAACATGGTGTTTATTGGGATGCAAAAAACTGCCGGGATGTTCAATGACTATTTCAATGAGAGTCGTTTTTCGCTTCTCAATGAAGGGAGAAGAGGATATGCCATTACGATAGATGGTGAAGAAAAAGTCTATCAACCATTTGGAGATGCAGATCAGAAGCACACCGACTATGGCTTTATTGCAAAGTATCCGGGCCCGAATAACAACGTGGTGTTGATGTTTGGAGGCATATGGGATACGGCTACTTCTCAGTCCCTGGAGATGCTGACCAACCCTGCAAAGGCCAAAGAAGTGGAAGACTACCTGATGAAGGAGTTTGATGAGGTGCCTCCATACTTTGAGCTATTGATTGAGGTCAGCGGGATCGATCGGGTGGGGTTTGATTCCAAAATTGTTTATGCGAATAAGGTTGATTTCTAGGATCGGATACAGTTGCTACAAAAGTTCTTGCAGCTACTTTCAGTTTCCGACTACTTCGTTTTTCTTATTGAAATGGCCTTTTCATTTGAACTCACGTTCGTATTGCATGTACTTTAGTCGGGTTAGCTTTTCCTTTCAATGAGAGTTCCCCAATAAGCTCGTGTGACCACCTTTCTGAGTCTTCCAGTTCGTTCAGCAAGTCATCGGTAATGAGTAGTTCAACGTTATATTCATTGCAGAGTCCCTGAACCCTTGCGGTGGTATTTAAGACATCTCCTGTATACGTCACTTCTTTTTTAAGCGCCCCGATTTCACCGGTCGTCACTTCACCCAGGTGTATTCCGGCCTTGAAACCCGGAACCAGGCCATATTTTTTCTCAAACGTGTGTGCATGTCGTTTCAGGTTTGCTTTAATGCCTTCAAAACACCTGATGCAGTTATCATGTGCCAGCCCTTTCGCCGAGTTCCATGTAATGACCACTTCATCACCGATGTATTGATAGACCTCGCCCATGGCATGGATGATGGGGTCAGACATGACTTCGTAATAGTCCTGCAGCAGCCTGAAATACCGGGTATGTCCCATTTGCTCCGCGATGGTCGTAGAACTTTTCATGTCGAGAAACATAAAAATG
Source organism: Bacteroidota bacterium (assembly GCA_039192005.1). GTDB lineage: Bacteria > Bacteroidota > Bacteroidia > Cytophagales > Cyclobacteriaceae > Ekhidna. The sequence continues at coordinate 586 of JBCCXH010000165.1, read as the reverse complement.
CGCTGTTCCTTTTGAGGACGATGGTATTTTCCAGTGAAGAGATTAATTAGTACCTGATGTCCCAGGTTTTCGCTGAAAGCAGCGTAAAGCAGGCAAAGAATTAGTTGAAAAGAGATCTGCACAGCAGTACCGAGGAAAATCAGGCTTTGGAAGAAGTTTACCGTCTTCCTTTGAATGTCGGGATCTAATGGAGATTTTGACAACTCAATGCTACTGGCGATCGGAAAGGCGATCACCATGATGATCATCATCAGTGTCAGGTAAACAAAGAATTTGGTAACGACCTTTCTGGTAAAGCTGTAATTCCTGAACCGCTTTTCGAGCAGGACCAGCTCAATCAACCCGACCAGTAGTCCAGCCAGGGTGCTGGTCAGGCTCGCGAAAATGAATACCGGAAGACTCATGGTCACGGAAGCGTCCGGAGTCAGGTTTTGATTGCCCGTAACGATGATTTCACTAAGTAAGAAAACCGAGCCGGTGATTAACCAGATTAACCCAAAAGGTAAGATTCTGATGAGGTTCCGCTTTGTTTTTGGACGAAGGTGCATGGATGTTTTTGGATTAAGGCCTAAAGATCTTCAAATGT
>JBCCXH010000164.1:0-10182 GCA_039192005.1 Bacteroidota bacterium | reverse complement strand
CCCCCTCACCCAAAAACGGGGCTAAAAAAAAAAAATATCAAATCCAGGTACTCCATAGGGTTAAACTCAACTTCGTAAAGTAGGACTATTATACTCCAAGAGAGTTAATCACCAGCAATACGATGATGATAGCAAAAACGATAATCGCCATGGTTTTGAATCTAAACTTGATAAATGGTTTTACGTCTTGTTGTGGGTCTGTCAGACCCAGCTCCTGCATAATCTCATCTACCTTTTTCAGGTCTTTCGTTAAGAAGTAGTATCGGTGAGTGGGATGCAGCGACATAAATGCATCTATGTTCTTATCTTCTGAAAAGTAATCAACATCGGCCTCACTCAAAGCAGCTTCCAGCTTAAGGATCTCTGAGGTCCGTATGTGGATGTAATTGTTCTCATTCTTGAATTTAACCGCCTTTGAAAAAAAAGCACCATTCACTACGATTTCACTAAATGCCTCTTCCTCGATACGTTCTTTCTCTGCGTCTAGGGAGTCAAGCAGTTCAGAGAGGTTCTCTTTTAGCCCTTTTTCTTCAATTAATCTTAGGGTCGCCTTAAGGGCTTTTTCCTGGTAATTGTCACGATTTTTTATGATGTCAAAAAGCTTATCTCTATCATATTCTTTAAATCGCAGGTAGTATTCGTCTTCAGTTAGCATGATGTGGTAAACACAGGTTTGTTTTTGGAGATTTTAGTTCAAAAATACAGAGGTGTTCTTTCTTAGGAAGAATAAGGACACACCTCCCGCTTAATGCCGGGGTTTATTTATAACTGTCATCGTGTGGTCCCTATCTGGATTTATCAAACGTACGCTTTTAAGATGAAACTCAGGTTATCAATAATGCCAAAATACCAAAGAGTAATCGAACACAAAAAAGGGATCTTGCAACCCCTTTTTTGCATGAATAATGTGTTATGCTAAATGGACCACTCCTACTTGTCACACGTTTTGCCCTTCGTACGCTCAACCACTTGCCGTGTACCCCTCCTCTTACACAAAAAGAAAAGGTTAAAATGCTCAGGTGAATGAATCTATAACAATGTAACGTTTGTATTAATCGAGAAGTCATGTATTTCTATGATAGGTTATGCCGGGAAATATTTTTTTTCAGAAATAATAATTTCACTGATTTATCATAGATGGGTTGCGATCGAATATTTGATCCGCTTGTTTTGTCAGGTGACAATTTTACCGGTTTTGCGAACGCAAGGATAAGTGGGTAGGCAGGGACTGATAAACTTCGATGAAGTTTACAGGTTGTGATTATAATACTTGCGAGCTTTTTTATAATCTCTTTTTTAAAAGCAAAAACGGCAGCCGTTATTAACTCTCATGCATTGAGATGCTTTTTTTAAGGAATGAATGAAACTTTTCAAAGAATAATCTTATGTCCCCAATTGAATAAAATTCAAAGTTGGGAGACTCAATTAAATTAAGACAGTAATCACTAGTAGACAACGCATATTCAAGATAATCCTTCATTTTAGACATATCCTGAAAATTGCTGATACCCATCAATTGATCCCAATAATTATCTGGAAATGTATTTTTTTGGTGTAACCTATCATGATGATAATAGATCATATAAACTGCCATTCCTAAATATTTTCTCAATTCAATTTCATCTAAATCATCTCCCATTAACAATAAACTTCATAATTACTCAATTTCAATATGCCAGACTCTTATCATCGAAGAAAATACTCACCAATAGTCATTTTTTGTTCTATGTGATACTGCCATGAGGTACCAATGCATGATTTGCTCGTTGGATAGTTCGTTCTCCTTCAGTCGGGACCATTCAGCGCATGATTCAAGCCAGATCACTTTTTGTTCTTCATAGGTGTCAAGAAATTTGTCTATTGAGTCGGGTGATTTTCCTTTTTCGCGTAGCTCGCTTCGCATTTCCAAATGCCTGTCCATTGCGTCAACCCAAGCTCCCTCCGTTTCTTTTCCCATCATTAAAAAATCAAATAGCCTGATAATGAATAGGGTTCTCGAAACGACTTCCGATTTATATACACGAGATGACATTAGGTATTTTCTAAACTTTCTAACTTTTCTTTTTTCATTCGTTATCAGCCTGATCTTTCTCCTAAAATGAAAATGAGAGCCAAAAGTGACTAACTCAAGTCTCACCTCATCTGGTTGGGAGTCAAACCAATCGAGTATTCTTTCAAGCGGATCGATGAGCTTATTTTCTCTTTTTTTAAATCCTAGCAACATAGGCTTAAGATAATAAAAGTTACGTTTTCCGGGATACTTGTTTTAGCCTTTACATCTCGCAGAATCAACTTAAGTCAACCTGTAGAGGTTGTATGAAACCTGTTCCTGATTTTACACAACCGATTGGTGGAGGATAAAAACCCCGTCGTTACTTCAGCCCAAACGATACACGGTCTTGGAAAGAAAACCCACGTTCTAAACCGCTTGACTAAACAAAACCGATCGGTTCGTTTCATTTAGCCTGGCATCCAGTGCGCTGCAAACAATGCGTATCATCTCCCTGCCATCAGGCAAGACGCGTATGCCTGTCTCCTCTAACGCAATCACGCCGTCCTCCTCAAGTTGATACAATAATTCAAAGTTGATGGAGATCCCATGGTGCATAATCTCGGTAATGGACCAGCGAGTCGTAAAATGGCACATCAAATTCAGAATGTGCTTTCGAAAAAAGAGGTCTTCTTTCGTCAACAAGTGTCCCCTTACAATCGGAAGCTGCCCCTGGTCTATCATCTGGCTGTAGTTTTCTACTACTTTTTCATTTTGTATGAACCCCGTCCACGTACCGCTGATGGCACTTACGCCAAGCCCTATCAACAACCCACTGGAATCGGTCGTATACCCCATGAAATTTCTATTTAAATCCCCTCTCTCCTGGGCTTTGATCAACTCATCCGTTGGTTTCACAAAATGGTCCATCCCTACTTCCTGATAGCCCTCGGTTACCAGCCTTTTTTTTCCAAATTGTTTGAACTCAAACTTCTCTTCAGGAGAGGGTAAAAAAGCTTCGTATACTTTCTGAGTAGGTTTCACTTTCGGAACGTGCGCATAGCTGTAGTAGGCAATCCTGTCCGGGGAAAGTCCAACTACCTGATCAAGTGTACGATTCAAGGTGACCAGCGTCTGCCCCGGCAAGCCGTAAATCACGTCATGATTGATCGACGTATAGCCAATTTCTCTTGCCGCCTCCATGACTTCTTTTACCTGTTCAAAGGTCTGTTTTCGGTTGATCAACTTTTGAACATTGGCATCAAAATCCTGTATGCCCAGGCTCAGACGATCGAAACCGACATCGTATAGGGCCTGAAGGTGAGTGGCTTTCGTATTGGCAGGGTGTCCTTCAAAACTCATTTGTATGTTCGGGGATTTTTCTGCTCCTTCGAATAACCTCAGAATAAGCATTCGTAAGTTTTCAGGAGCAAAAAAGGTGGGTGTCCCACCTCCAAGATGTATTTCCCGGATTACAGGTCGGGTAGGAAACTCCTGTAGGTACAACTGCCACTCTTTCAGAACACGCCTTAAGTAAGGCTCCTCCATTGAGTGGTTTCTTGTGATTCGCGTATTGCAGGCACAATACGTACAAAGACTTTCACAAAATGGCAGGTGGACATAAATACTCACTTCTTTGCTATTTTCCCAGAAAGAGGTTTGTAACGTTTGCTTGTATCCGTCCACAGAAAACTGATCTTGATTCCACATCGGAACGGTAGGATAACTGGTATATCTGGGAACAGGAATGTTGTATTTTTCGAGTTGCATCGTATGATGATTTAGGTTTAAAGGCCACAAACGGTAATTAACCCGACGGCCTTGGCTTGTACTAGTTGATTGAAGTTCGGATAAGAGATCAGAAACCCTCTTAGAAGTAAGATGCCTCCCGAGAGAATCGCGATGAAAGGAATGGCTTTTGGAACCATCGTTCGTAAAAACCCTGAGGTTGTCACACCAATGCTTAACAAAAGCAAGCCAGGCAAGGTGCCCAACCCAAACAGTAGCATAAATGCCACTCCCTTAGCCGTAGTTCCTGCCACAACCGATCCGGCAGCAGCTACATAGGTAAGGCCGCAGGGCAACAGACCATTAGCTGCCCCACTTAGAAACCACCTTTTTCTGGAAGAGAAGTTTTTAGACAAGGTACGTCGCAAGACTTTATACAACGCAGACTGGTAATAGTACTTTTCCAGTTTAGCGCGTACTCCGGGAATGCCATAAAGCGCAAAAAGAGTAACTCCCAACGTAAACGTGACAGCCTGTTGGAGCTTAAACAATTGAAACGAATGGCCAATCAACCCAAGGACGAGTCCAAGTAAAAGGTAAGAAGTAACTCTTCCTGCATGATATAAAAAATAAGACGTGTAGGACCGGCTGCTTGAAAGCATCAAAAGGTTGAGCGGACCACACATCCCCACACAATGTAGACTTCCTACTACCCCCATTACGAAAGCACCAATCATGGAATAAACAGCTTTTCTTTTTGTAAATAGTGGATGCCATCTACCGTCCACGCAATGTTCACATGGTAATTTCCAGGAACCAGCGAGTTGTGGTTGATCATGAGCTTTCCAGTGGAAACTTTTATCCGCTTATCGTACATTTTTCTTGAAGGATGATAGAAATGAATTTCTCCTTCCTCAATCTCCTGTTTGCTTGGAAAAGTGAAGGTTACCTGCCCTGCAAGCTGTTGGACTTCCACCTTATCTCCTAGTTTTCGGAGGTTTGCCTGCTGAATCAGTTGTTTTTCGTAGTTCATTTCCCTCGCATAGTAATCTTCTGACACCAAGTCAAAATCCTGATGAAAAGCCTTTATTACCATAAAAAGGATAAACGCAGCAAAGGCGATGAATGAAAGTGCAATTTTATTTCCCCAATTCATAATTATCATTGTTTAGTTAGCAGGTCCTAGAAATTTGGTTTTCACCTTTTCTACCAGTTCGTCTCCTTTGTATATTCCAATGGAAATTTTAGAACTCATTTTACTCAGGTTCTCCGGATCAATTGCCACAAAGAATGCTCCTTCTCCGACCCCTTGCTGCATTAACTCCAACTCCCCTTTACCGATCATTTCTATCTCTCCTTCAGGTTGCAGCAACCTGAGTTTCACCTCAATAGGTTCGTTTGTCTTGTTGACCATCTTCAGCTGGTACAGGTTGGTAATGAACCCGTCTTCTCTTTTTTGAAACATCATCCCTGGAGTTCGTAAGACGATGGTTTCAAAATCTGACCGGATGATGAGCAACGAAACCAGTACCCCTACCAAAATGGTGAGTACCGTAGAATAGGCTTTCATCCGAGTGGTAAATGTGAAAGCTTTTTTATCCGCGATGTTTTGTTCGGAAGCATACCGCACCAGCCCCCCGGGCTTCCCTATACGGTTCATGATCGCATCACACGCATCCATACACGCCGTGCAGTTGATACACTCCAGCTGGGTACCGTTGCGAATGTCAATACCCGTCGGACATACATAGGTACACAACTTACAGTCGATGCAGTCTCCCTTGCCGACCGCTTCCCTGTCTTCTCCTTTTTTAAATCTGGACCTGTTCTCTCCTCGTCGATGGTCATAAGCTACTACGATACTTTGTCGGTCCAGCAGTACGCCCTGCAACCGGCCATACGGACAGATGGTCGTGCATACCTGCTCTCGCATTTTACTAAACACCCCGTAGAAAAGCGCTGTGAGAACAACCATGGCTACGAATGCCCCCATATGCTCTGAGGGTCCCTCAGCGATGATAAGATGGGTCTGATCTACACCAATAAGGTAGGCCATAAAGGTGTGCATGATCAGTGTACTGATGCAAATAAAGAGGAAATGCTTTAGGGTTTTCTTACGAATTTTTTCTTTGGTCCAAGGCATCTTATCCAGCTTCCTTTGTGCCGAACTGTCTCCTTCAATCCAATACTCAATTCGGCGAAAAACCCCTTCCATAAAGATCGTTTGCGGACAGATCCACCCGCAAAAAATACGTCCGAATGCCACCGTAAAGAGGATAACAAACACCACCATGACAATCATCCCGATAACAAAAAGGAAAAAATCCTGTGGCCAGAATGCCTGGCCGAAAAGAATGAATTTCCGTTCCAGAACATTGAATAAAAAAAACGGCTGCCCATCCACTTTTATAAATGGGCCAGCAAATAAAAACACAAGCAAAAAGTAGCTGACCAGTTGCCGGTAGTTCGTGAATTTACCTTTAGGTTTTTTGGGATACACCCAGACTCGTTTCCCGGCCTTATCCACTGTGGATATATGGTCTCTAAAGGTTTCTTCTACCGCCTCTTGTTCCCGATATAGGTCCGCTACTTTTGACATTATAAGCTTGCCTGGATGGTTTCTACCGCCGTACTATCTGAAAGGACTGGCTCTTCCTCAATTACTTTCTCTCGCTGAAATGGCTCTCCCTGAGGTTCTTTGGGATTTTCAGGTGTGGTTCCTTCCAGCGTGAAAATGAAACTTGCTACTTGCTGCATCTTCTTTGGGGAGAGTTGAGCTTCCCATGAGATCATGCCTTTTTCAGGCACTCCGTATTTAATTGTCTTAAAGATGGACTGAATGTCCCCGCCATGCAGCCAATACGTATCTGTAAAATTGGGGCCTACTCCCCCTCCTCCGTCTTTTGCATGGCACACCGCACAGTTGGACTCATAGATGGCTTTTCCTGCTGCGACATCACCTGCCTCAGTAGTCAGTACCACCGAGTTTTCATCCATCAGATTGTCCAGTGAGGCCAGGTACAGGGCCACCTCTTCTTTTGCCTTTTCCATCGACAACTCATACGCTTCGTGTTGACTGGGGCCTGAATCGAATACATGGTAATAAGCAAAATACACCACCCCAAAAAGTATGGTAAAAAAGAACCCATAAAGCCACCAGGAAGGTAACTTATTGTCCAGTTCCTTAATGCCATCGTATTCGTGACCAGTTGCTACCGATTGTTCTTTCGAAACAGGCACCGACTCATTGAGACGATTCCAGAAACGAGACCAAAAACCCAAATGCTCTTCACCTTCTTTGGCTTTGATCCATTCTTTTTTGAGCACCACTTCTTCCTCCGCTTCCTGCTTCACCCGAAGCATACTTTTCATCGCAATCAGTATTACAAACATCGCCAGAAGTGCTACCAGACATACAACTACTGCCAGCGCAAGGACGATTTCGACCTGATATTGAACAAAAAGGTTTCCTGACGCTTCCTGCTCCTGCGCAGATACTAACCATGGCAAGAGCATCAATACTAAGAGATAACTAGTTTTCTTCATCTTCAATGGGTTCATCGTTCAACGGAATAGCTGCTATGTGCTTGATTACCTTTCTATCTGCCCGGAACACATACAATGTCAGGGCAACGAAGAATACAAAAAACAGAATGAGAGAGATCAATGGAAATACTTCAATTCCTGCAATGGTCTCCAAATGATGCTTGATAAACTTTAACATACTTATTTTTCTTTTACAGCTACTTCTTCTACATTTTTAATATCAGTACCCAGCCTTTGCAGGTAAGCAATGAGCGCAACGATCTCTTTGTCAGGACTGACCGCAAGTCCATCTTTGTTCAGTCCATCCGCAATGGTTTGTGCCTGTACCTCCGCATCGGAAACCGCCTCATCCACAAAGGCCTCTGAATAAGGTACCCCAAGGGTTCGCATCGCGGCAATCTTATCAGGTGTTCTTGCTTTGTCCCAGTATTGCTTGTACAACCAGGGATATGGGGGCATAATGGACCCCGGAGACATACTTGTTGGCTCCAGCATGTGGTAGTAGTGCCAGCTATCGGGATACTTACCTCCTACCCGGTGAAGGTCTGGGCCTGTTCGTTTGGACCCCCATTGGAACGGATGGTCGTACACGTATTCTCCAGCCTTGGAATATTCTAAGTCATTCGGATCGTACCTGACCACCTCTGAACGAAACGGACGGATCATTTGAGAGTGACAGGTGTAACATCCTTCCCGAATGTAGATATCTCTTCCATTGAGCTCCAGTGGTGTATAAGGTTTCACTGTTGAAATCGTAGGGACGTTAGATTGAACCAGAAAGGTGGGAATGATTTCAATGGCTCCACCAATACCTACTAAAATCAAGCTCCATACCAGCATCCGAACAGGCTTCCATTCAAATATTTTTCGATGCCAGTGCTCATTCGCATCCGGCTGATAGCCTTTGAGTAACGGTGCTGCTTCTGCCTTGCTTTGTGACTGAAAGCTACCGGCCCTGGCCGTTTTCACCAGGTTATAAGCCATCACGAACACCCCACTTAAATAGAGCAATCCACCAAATGCCCTAAGCGCATACATGGGAATGATTTGTGAAACGGTCTCTAAAAAATTACTATAAACCAGCGTGCCGTCGGGGTTGAACTGCTTCCACATCAAACTTTGAGTAAAACCTGCCCAGTACATCGGCACGGCATAAAAGATGATTCCAAGGGTACCAATCCAAAAATGGGTATTCGCCAGTTTTTTAGAAAATAGCTGCGTATTGTAAAGCTTTGGAATCAAATAGTAAAGCATGGCAAACGTCAAAAAGCCATTCCATCCCAGCCCTCCAATGTGTACATGGGCGATGATCCAATCCGTAAAGTGCGCAATGGCGTTGACACTTTTCAAAGACATCATAGGACCCTCGAACGTAGCCATCCCGTAACAGGTAACTGCTACAACTAAAAACTTAAGGATCGCGTCTTCTCGCACCTGATCCCAGGCTCCTCTCAATGTAAGCAGGCCGTTGAGCATCCCTCCCCATGATGGAGCAATGAGCATAACCGAGAATACGACCCCTAGTGACTGTGCCCAATCGGGAAGCGCATTGTATAACAAATGATGAGGACCTGCCCAGATGTAAATAAAAATAAGTGCCCAAAAATGAATAATGGAGAGTCGGTAGGAATAAATGGGCCTACCTGAAGCTTTGGGGATGAAGTAATACATTAAGCCCAGGTAAGGAGTCGTCAAGAAAAACGCTACTGCATTGTGTCCATACCACCATTGTACCAGGGCGTCTTGTACGCCTGCATACCAGGAGTAACTCTTCATAAAGGCAATAGGTAACTCGAAGGAGTTGACAATGTGTAACATGGCAACCGTAACAAACGTGGCGATGTAAAACCAAATGGCAACGTAGAGGTGGCGCTCCCTACGCTTGATAATGGTCATGAACAGGTTGACTCCGAAGACTACCCATATCAATGCAATAGCAATGTCTATGGGCCACTCCAGCTCTGCATATTCCTTACCGGTAGTAAGTCCTAGTGGAAGTGAAATAGCTGCCGCAAGAATGATCAGCTGCCACCCCCAAAAGTGAATTCGACTCAGGAAATCGCTGTACATTCTGGTCTTACACAACCGCTGGAGCGAATAATACACTCCTGCAAATATTCCATTACCTACAAAGGCAAAAATCACTGCATTGGTATGAAGGGGTCTCACCCGACCAAACGTGGTATACTGCATACCAAAATTAGCTTCCGGAAAAACAAATTGGATAGCTACCAGCAACCCGACTGTCATCCCAATGATTCCAAAAATTGTTGTAGCTACAAGGAAGTTCCTCACCGTTACGTTGTCGTAATAAAAAGTATCCTTGCCTGCTGAGAGCTGTTCGTTGTTATCTGACATACTTGGCTATTTTTCGTTTTGTCGCTTTTGCTTTGTTGCGACATTTTTCAGTGATTGATTTACTGACCGTTTATCGGGTGTTTCATCATCCATCAGCATGCGTACAGAAGGAGTATAATCGTCATCAAACTGACCGGCTCCCGATGCCCACAAGAAAGCAGTTAAGAAACTACCTGCCAGAAGAAGGCTACACGCTATAAGAATAAATATGACACTCATAATCTGCTATACAAGATTAGTTTTTGATAAGCCTCTTTTAGCTGAGCGAATGCAGACATCCAACTGATTTTCATCATACTGAAGCCCGCCTTTATTGGCTAAGAGTGCATCGCGCCGTTTTTTAAAAAAGCGGCTAAAACGCATAAAATTGGTCAGAAATTAAAAGGAAATGAATGATTAAATCGTCCTACTTGTTATCTTGGAAGATGAAAAATGAAAAGACCGTATGTCAAAGTTTAGCGAGATCATAAAAGGGGATGATCCTGTTTTAGTGGATTTTTATGCGGACTGGTGTGGGCCGTGCAAAACCATGTCTCCCATTCTTCAGGAAGTAAAGTCTG
>JBCCXH010000163.1:0-10212 GCA_039192005.1 Bacteroidota bacterium | reverse complement strand
GCCAACGTAGAGGATTTTGCGGGATTGAGTTTTGATCAACGGTTTGAGTATTTAATTAGCCTCATAGAACTCATGAAAATAGATGGTAAAATCTATCTAAGCGAGGTTAATTACTGCAAAGGGATTGCCAAGAAATTAGGGTTCAAAAAAGAAGTCATCTCTAAATTGGTTACAAAAGTGCATAAAGACCCCAGTTTGTCTGTGGAGTGGGAATTTTTAAAAAGTGAGGTGAAGAAATCGATACAGGAGTAACCTTAAAACCTACCTTCCCAATCCAAGGCTCGTTGTTCCCTTTTGATTCGTTCCATTACTTCTTTGTCTGTTAAAAAATCCGCAGTATCTCCCTTAGAAGTAAAATGCCACTCTCCACATTCATTACACTGATAAACATTAATTGGACCGCTCCCATCTCTATGAGATCTTCTAATATGGTTTTGGATGAGCGCTTCTTTAGCCAACTCCTCTGTCCTGTACCCAATTTTACCCGTCACACATTTCATGAATTTATCTTCCTAAAGTAAGTTTTGGATGGGTTAGCTGATTGCGATTAAAACAATAGATGATTAAAAAAGTTTTAATTCTGTACTTGATAAGTCAGTTGCCTTAGCTCAGCGTTCGATTTCTTCCCCTTTACTACTCCAATCGCTGAAACCTCCCTGATAGTCATAAAGACGCTCAAACCCAACTTTCAACATTTGCTCGCATGCTTTTTTACTCCTACCTCCTACACCACAATAAATAAGCAAGGGTTTTGATTTGTCCAGCTTTATCACCTCTTCTTCAAAATCTTTTCCTAAAAAATTGATAAGAAGCGCCCCTTTTATTCGACCATTATCATACTCTTGAGGAGTGCGAACATCAATAACCGTTACTTCCTCTTCCAAAAGTTGTTTTACTTGCGCTGCATTAACGATCGTGACGCCGGTTTCCTGGTTTGGCTGACAACCTGACAAGGCAAAAACAAGCGGTAATTGAAATAAAAACTTCATAACAAAGGCTGAAATTATTCTTTGGTCGTTAATTTAGGCATTATGGACGAAAATGATAACTCATGTGATTGGAATGAGAACCGATGGCTTCATTTTTGATTTTTAACAGGCAAAAACCAGATCTTATTATGCAACGAATACATTTAATATTAACATTATTACTGTTAAGTGCAGGGTTACTACACGCTCAGGAGGACGAAAAAGAACGCCTTGATGAACGCATAGACAAAGTGACCTACCAATGGGACCTCGAAGCTGATAAACTAGCCACCTATGAAGGTTTATTGGTCGTTTGTACAGATAAACCTTATCGGATGGAAATCATTAGCCTGCTTAATGAAATACACCATCTGGACAGTGTCTTATATGATGTACTTGTTGAACTGTCCCGGGTAAACACAGACAAAGAGATCCGAAAAACCATAAAAGAAATCGAACAGTTTGAAAACGAGTACGACACGAAAAGCTTCATTCACTTCATGAGTAAAGAATGCAAGGCATCCAAGGAAATTGAAAAAGATTCAGAAGACTCCCGAAACTCAGTAGGTGAAAGGTCTTATTCTGGTCAGGTTTACATTTTGGAAACTGAATTATTTAAATACGTTAAGCAAATCACACAGCGTGTAGATAAAATACGTATCCACGTTCATCACCTGAGTACTCACTATGAGTGATCTTTAAGCTTATCTGAAAATACTTCTTTGAATTTTTTCACTTTCGGTGCGACAACGAAACTACAGTAAGGCTGATTTCCATTTTTGTTAAAGTAGTCTTCATGGTACGCCTCTGCCGGATAGAACTCCGTTAGTTCGGTAATTTCCGTTACAATCGGATCTTTCCAGATCTCTTTACGATCCAATTTTTCTTTGTAGGCCTCTGCCAGCTTTTTTTGCTCCTCATCGTGATAAAAAACGGCGGATCTGTATTGGGTTCCTACATCGTTACCTTGTTTATTTAATGTGGTAGGATCGTGCGTGTTCCAAAAAACCTCCAATAACTCTGTGTAAGAAACTACGCTTGGATCATATTCCACCTGGATGACCTCTGCATGGCCTGTTTTACCTGTGCAAACCGCTTCATATGTTGGGTTTTCAACGTCACCACCCGTGTAGCCAGACTTGGCAGTTATCACTCCTTTAAGTCGTTGAAACACGGCTTCCGTGCACCAAAAACACCCCGATCCAAATGTGGCTTTTTCCATGTCTGTTTTTATTTCAAATGTAAACTCTCATAAATAGTGAATGGTTCAACCTGATAGCATCTCAGCAGATATTTTCTAATAATACAGGTTGGGAAAGAAAAAGGAGACGATTACTTTGTTTAGCTTGAATTGTTACCAAAAGCTAAACCTAGCTGGAAAATGGCGTCATGTCTCGTATTTCAGGTCACCTGCTTACCTGACGCTTACTTCCCCTTCTTTGTAAGTTCTTGAAGTTGACGCTGTACAATTTGGAAACCGGGAAACATTTCTAATGTCTTCAGGTAAAGCGTTTTAGCCGCTTCATCGTTGCCCTTGCTTTCTTCAATCATCGCCTTAATTCGATGGGCGGAAACATTTAGCGGAACCTCTTGTCCCCTTCTGTCTTCCGTCGGAAAGGTAATATTAATGGATTTGGCTTCTTCTTTGCCCATAATGATATTGATGGAGGCATTCGCTTCTTCATACCTGGAAGCCTCCATTTGTAAGAAGGCAATTTTGTAAAGAACATTGATGTCGTTATTGGCAAGGTAAAGCGACTCATAGTATGGAATGGCTTTATCTTTTACACCAAGGTTATCAAACGCTGAGCCTGCAATCTCGGTAGCGAAAAGGTTGTCTCCGTTAATTTGAAGGGATTGTTGTGCAACCAACGCAGCTGAAGCGTACTGATTGTACTGCAAATACAACAACGCAAGCGAGTCGTATAGGGGAGCATTTGACGGGTTTTCCGAAATCAAATTGTAAATGGCCATCCTGGCTACTTGTGGATCATTGAAAATTTTGGCCGTGTTGTAAATAAATGCCTGCTTTCTAAACTCCCAGGGAATGGAGTCACCCTCTGCTTTTTCCATGCTTTGCCCGTAAGACATCAGACACGACCACCCAATTATTATACTAAAGAATATGGTTTTCATCATTTCGGATTTAACTAAATGCACGCAAACATAGGCATTTGTGTTTTTTCAACAAATCATTTTCTCAGAGACAAACCCATTCTTACGCCTAAGTCCATCATCATTTTCCTGGCTTCGTCCAGGTCGTTGGTGATTTTTCCATCCAAAATGGCTTCTTTTATTTCGGTTTTTATGTCTCCGATTATTTTCGAAGGCTCAATATCAAACGTATCCAAAATCATCTCACCGGTAACCGGCGGCTGGAAATTCATCACGCGATCTCTCTCTTCCACTTCTCTTATCTTTTCTTCTACCAAGAGGAAGTTTTGCTGATATTTCTTTACTCGCTCTGAATTTTTTGAGGTGACGTCAGCTTTGCACAATGTCATCAAGTCGTTTACATCCTCCCCTGCTTCAAAAACCATTCTTCGGACTGCTGAATCCGTTACTTTATTACTAACCAGAGCGATGGGTCTTAGGTGTAACTTCACGAGTTTCTGCACGTACTTCATCCGCTCATCCAGGGGGAGTTTTAACTTCTTAAATATCCGGGGCACCCACTTTGCACCCAAATCTTCATGCCCATGAAACGTCCAGCCGGCTTTTTCATGAAATCTTTGAGTTGCCGGCTTGGCGATATCGTGGAGAATGGCTGCCCACCTCAACCATAGATTGTCCGTCATTTCACTGATGTTATCCAACACCTGAAGGGTATGGTAAAAGTTGTCTTTATGCCCCTTTCCGTTTTTTTTCTGGACGCCGTGAAGCTTCACCATCTCAGGAAAGATAATGGCTAGCAGGCCGGAATGAAAAAGAAGCTTGAACCCGTATGAGGGTACTTTGGAGAGGATAATTTTGTTCAGTTCGTCTGTAATTCTCTCTTGTGAAATGATCCCGATACGGTCCTTCATATCGATGAGGCCCTGAAACGTATCCGGATCTACATCAAAAGAAAGTTGGCTGGCAAACCGTATTCCCCTCATCATACGTAGTGGATCATCTGAAAAGGTGGTCTTTGGATCTAATGGTGTTTTTACAATTTTCTTCTCTAGGTGATTTACCCCACCAAAGGGATCTAACAATTGCCCGTATGTGGCTTCATTCAGACTTATGGCCAGCGCATTGATGGTAAAGTCCCTTCGGTTTTGATCGTCTTCTAATGTTCCGTCCTCTACGATTGGTTTTCTGGAATCAACGCGGTAAGACTCTTTTCTGGCGCCTACGAATTCAAACTCAAACCCTTCAAAATGAATGGAGGCGGTGCCAAAATTTTTATAAACGGATAGTTTCGCTTTGCTGCCAAGCCTTTTGGTTACATTTTTTGCCAGCTGTATCCCACTACCTACCGTGACGAAATCAATGTCTTTACAATTCCTCTTTAGCAACAAATCCCTCACGTACCCCCCTATGACATAGCTCTCTACTTCAAGCAGATCGGACTCCTTACTGACAATGCCAAATATGTCGTTTTGGCTTAGTTCATTTGTAAAACATTGCATAGGGCAAAGATAGAGATTGTGTTAAGCTGAAAAATTGGAAAGTTGAGGGTGATTTTTTAGGAGTAAGTCAAGCTTTTCACTCGCTTCCGAATCAAGAATCTCATGATAAACCCTGATGATGCCGATACATATTATTTCACTTAAATTTTTTTCGGAATTGATCTCGGACGGATCCTGATTAGAGTCATTGGCAATCAAAATAGAGCTTAACATATCCCAGTAACTATAAAGAGCCTCGGATGAGTCCGCACCTTCTTTTAGCACATTTTCCATCCCTGCTTCCTGAAGCATACGATCAAACCTGAAATAAACGGCTCGTTTGAGGTAAGAGTGGATGGCTGAAAGAAAGTCATCATGCCAAATGAATCTACCAACGGTTATTTTAATAGATTGTGGAACACTCTCATAGACAAACTCCAAATATTTGATCATCTTCTGTAATACAGGGATTTTCATTTCCATCACTCCATCAACCCCCTCTCCAATTGCATCCATCTTCCATATTCCTGTTTCCAGAATCAACGCTTTTTTGTCGGGAAATAACGAGGTAATGGTTGATAGCTCTACTTTAAGCGCCTGAGCGATGTCTTCAAGTTCAATTCTTTTATAGCCATGCTCCGCGAATAGTTTGAATGCCATCTCAAACGCTTGTATTTTTAATTTCGCATTACCCACCATGCAAAACTAAGGAGCTCATTGAAATTTATTTAAACTCCCGATTTATTAAAATAGATTTGTTCCCTTATGGTTAATGATAAAGAAAGAATTGAGAAGCTGACGGAAGAGCTCAACCATCATAGTTACCTATATTATCAAAAGAGCGAACCCATTATTTCAGATTATGAGTTTGATCAGCTGTTAAAGGAGTTGGAAGCCCTGGAAGCCAAACACCCCGAATATAAACTAGCGCACTCACCGACTTCACGAGTTGGTGGCGAAATCACAAAGGAGTTTGAAACCATCATTCATAAATACCCAATGTTGTCTTTGGGCAATACCTATTCTCTGGAAGAGCTAGCAGACTTTGATGCGAGAGTGGCAAAAGGATTGGGAACGGACCAATACGAATACATGTGTGAGCTTAAATTTGATGGCGTCGCAATAAGCCTGACGTATGAAAATGGCTATTTGGTTAGAGGAGTGACCAGAGGAGATGGTACGAAGGGAGATGATATCACCAACAACGTTAAAACAATAAAAGCCATCCCACTCAAAACCCAACACGTTGGTGCCCCTTCTTTTGAAGTAAGAGGAGAAGTATTTATGCCTAAAGAGGTATTTCTGGCACTCAATAAAAAAAGAGAAGAAACGGGTGAAACGTTATTGGCCAACCCAAGAAATACGACATCGGGTACGCTTAAAATGCAGGATTCCGGCATTGTGGCCGAGCGAAACCTGAACTGCTACTTGTACAGCTACCTCGATGATAACGAAACGTTTTCAACCCACGAAGAGGCCATTCATTTTTTGGAGCAGGCAGGCTTTAACGTTTCGGATACCTATAAGAAATGTTCGTCTATTGAGGAAGTATACGCGTACATTGATTTTTGGGAACAAAAACGGCATGAGCTCATCGTAGAGACCGATGGAGTCGTCATTAAGGTAAATGACCTCAACCATCAGTCAGAATTAGGCTTTACTGCTAAGAATCCACGATGGGCAATTTCTTTTAAGTATCAGGCAGAGTCTGCCACTACCGTATTGAAGGACATTTCCTATCAGGTTGGGCGAACCGGGGCCATTACCCCCGTGGCTGAACTAGCTCCTGTTTTTCTGGCAGGTACAACAGTAAAGCGGGCATCTCTACATAATGCAAACGAAATTGAACGGTTAGGAATCCAGATAGGCGATACCGTGTTCGTTGAGAAAGGCGGTGAGATCATTCCGAAAGTAACAGGCTTTGATCCTGCTAAAAGACCAGAAAATTTTGAGGTTTTTGAATACATTAAATGTTGTCCAGAATGTGGTACAGAATTAGTCCGAAAAGAAGGCGAAGCCCAACACTACTGCCCAAACCGTACCTCCTGTCCACCACAGGTTCAAGGAAGGATAGAGCATTTTATCAGTAGAAATTCGATGAACATCGAGACCTTGGGACCAAGGACCATTCATGGTCTTCTTTCCAAAGGGCTTATTCATGACTTTTCGGACCTGTACCAACTCCAATTTGACCAGATCAACAACCTCCAATTTGAAGAAGCCGATGAAAATGGCGAGGTAACCAGACGATCAATCAAAGAAAAAACAGCTAATAATATATTGGAGTCAATAGAGAATTCGAAGCAGATTCCTTTCGAACGGGTTTTGTTTGGATTTGGCATCAGATACGTCGGTAAAACAGTAGCTGAAAAGCTAGCCGAACACTTTGTTAGCATCGATCAGTTAAAAGCGGCCTCTTTTGAAGAGATCGTACAAGTACATGAAATCGGAGACAGAATTGCACAAAGTGTGATTGATTTCTTCGATAATGAAGATAATATCAAAATTATTGAGTCTTTAAGAAATGCAGGATTAAAATTGCAGATTAAAGAAAAAAAGAATTCGAGTGATCGGTTAAAAGGGCTTACTTTCGTAGTTTCGGGTGTTTTTGAGGGGTACGGAAGAGATGATTTGAAAAACCTGATCAAAGATTTAGGTGGAAAAGTAGCTAGCAGTATCTCCAGTAAAACCAATTACCTGGTTGCTGGATCAAATATGGGACCTGCTAAAAAGGAGAAAGCAGATAGTCTGGGTATATCCGTACTCGATGAGTATGCCTTCAACCAACTTATAGCAAATGATTAAAAACACATTACTCAATCAGAAGTGTAAACGGGTAGCTAAAAGACGTACTCAGGAGCATTCTAGTTACGTTAGTGCTACTCATATTGGTATTTTGTACAATAAGGATGAATTCGAAACGAATTTGGTTCGTAGCGTATTGGAAGAAAATCTAAAAGATGATGGGAAAAATATTTCTATGTTGGCATTTCAACAGAAAGAAACGGATGTTCCTTATTCTTTCTCAAAAAAGAACATCACCATATCCGGTGATTTGGATAAAGACTCCGCGAACTATTTCATCAAACAGTCGTTCGATTTTTTAATTACATTGGACACTTCCGGGGACATTCATTTTAAATATGTCCTTGCCATGTCCAAAGCTGTTTGTAAGATTGGTATTTATTCCAAAGCATATAGTGACTTGTTATTAATGACATTAAAGCCATCTAAGAACCCTACCGAAAGTATTGAAGATCTCATCAAATATTTAAAGATGATCTAATGAGTGAATTAAGAGGAACAGGTGTGGCATTGGCTACACCTTTAAAAAAGGATTACAGCGTAGATTTCACCTCGCTAGACCGATTAGTAACGCATACCATCGAAGGAGGGGTAGACTACCTGGTGGTCATGGGTACCACCGGAGAATCTCCCGTTTTTTCATGGAAGGAAAAGTTGGCCATCCTTGATTTTATTCTGGAAAAAAATAATGGCAAAAAACCCGTGATGTTCGGTCTCGGAGGCAACCATACTTTCGATTTGGTGGACAAATCGAGAGAACTTGCCCAATATGACATAGATGCCATTCTATCCGTTAGTCCTTACTACAACCGACCTTCTCAAAAAGGGCTGGTCCGGCATTTCAACATGCTCGCTGACGCTTCTCCCCACCCTATCTTACTTTACAATGTGCCCCCAAGGACGGGCTCCAATGTTTCAGCAAAAACGACGTTGACATTGGCAGCACATGAAAACATCATCGGCATGAAAGAAGCTTCTGGTGATTTGAGTCAGATCAACGACATCTTGTTAAATCGGCCAAAAGACTTTTTAGTGGTATCCGGTGATGATCAACTAACATTGGAGTTGATTGAAAATGGGGCAGATGGGGTGATTTCCGTAGTCAGTAATATTTTACCACTTCAGTTTTCTGAAATGGTCCAAAACTGTTTGAATGGAAACATGACGATAGCCAGGGAACAAAATCAATTACTTCAGGAAGCGTATCAGCTCTTAAGCAAAGAGGGTAACCCTTCTTCTTTAAAAGCTGGTCTAAGTGTGATGGAGATCTGCAATGACACGGTGAAACCTCCCCTGTTTGAAGGGTCTTCTGAGTTGAAATTAAAATGGGAAGCCTTTCTTTCAAGCCTTAAAATGACGACTGCATAAGCAAAATTTCTAAAGAAGGTACCTGCAATCATAGGCTTGTATTAAGCTTGGATGTAGGTGCTTTTTTTAAAAACTTTTGGGTGTTCCTTTCTCATCCAGCTACGCCTCTTGTTAATCGACGTTTACCGCCCTTGCCTGCATTGCCAGCTTTCGGGAGCTTTATAAGTAAGAGAGAGGGACACGGCACTTCTTAGATGGATTCATCCATGATGGGATAAGAAAAAGGTCTACCTTTATACCGGCACTTAACTATCCGTTAATGGACGACTCACAAGACTTAGACGAATCTGAATTACTGGCAAAGATCAAGAAATTGGAAAGGGAACTTGAGGATTCAAAACTGAAGCAAGAAGGCTATCGGTCCATGATTGAAATTGCCGAAAAGACCTTCAAAATTCCGATCAGAAAAAAGTCCGGCACTAAATAGTAGCATCCTTCAAGGACACGCTTGTTTTTCACAGATACGATGGTGTCACATGAAGTTTTCATCTAATCATCCGGGTTGCTCAATACCGACCTTCGAGTAACCCGAACATGATGTTAAGCTTTCGCTATCGTCCCGTCCTATAGAGAAGTTAGATAGAAAAATTCGGGGGTTATTTTATTGAGACTGTATCACACGTTGATTAAACCATAATCTCTCAGGTATTCCTATTTTTTCATTGATGTACTCCCCAAACGAGCCAGCTTGATTCAACAGAACTCATTAACCAATCTTTGATTTACCACAAGAAAGTTCGAATCCCTCCGAGTTCACGATCAACGCTCTGCATGTCACATGCAGGGCGTTTTTTGTTTATGCCGGGACTAAATCGGCACTATTTTCTATTTTTTGTTTTTTTCTAACTTCCTGCGACAGCTTCTATCCCGCAGTCTATGAAGTGTCCCCAAGAAATACAATCTTATGTAGATCAATACATGTCAGAAGCAGAAAAAAAAGCCTCACCAATCTTGATTATATCATACTTTTTGAATGGCCAACCTGATATCCATTCGCTTCCTTCTCATTAAACACCTTTTCTGATACTGGGATGTGCGCTAGTGTGAACAATATTTAAGATTCTTACCTCTTTGTCTGTAACACGGTAAATGATCATATAACTCCATATCGGCACCGAGCGGTATTCAAGTGACTCACCTTCTAAGTAGCGTTCTTTGGAATATCCTGAAAAGTCTTTCAAACCTTTACACTTATCAATAACACCACTTCTTACATGTTCAGCTACTTCGGGTGATACTTCTTCTTTTAGGTACTGAACATAGGTTCTTAGTGATGCTCTTGCCTTGTGGGAGATTACCACTCTTTCTTTTCTCATTACCAGTCTTTAGACTCTTCTTCCAAGTCATCTAATGTAGTAAACGCTCCACTTTCTATTTGGCCTTCTGCCTCTTTAATTGATTGGATATATTGGGCTTTTGTAATAGGGGTTCCATTGGCTTCATAAGCTACGATATCAGCTTGATTTTGAAGCTTTGAG
>JBCCXH010000162.1:0-10296 GCA_039192005.1 Bacteroidota bacterium | reverse complement strand
TCTTTTTTGACTATACTCACCATCTTGATCGTCATGGTCTTTTACCGTGAACTAAATTTTCTTGCCGTTCTTTATGCGTTTTTTGGGTGTATGGCGGTGTTTATAAGGGAAACACTAAAAGATATTATAAGCGCAAAAGGAGAACTTATTTTTGGTATTCAATCTATTCCTATTGTATGGGGGATAAGAGGCGCTAAGGTTGTTATTTACCTTGTTTGCCTTGCGGGATTTATGTTACTTCTTTTCTACCTCTTTTCTGTTGAAAACTGGACGGTTAGAATTTTTTTTCTTGGCATCATCCCGTTTATTTTATGGTTCCTGTATCGCTTATACTTAGCAGATACAACCGGACACTTCAAGCACTTAAAAGCCTACGTAGACATGATCATTATTGGAGGCCTCGTAAGTATGTGTCTCATTTAACTAGAATAGCTGTGAGATGGCGTTGAACGTAAAGGATCCTATTTTCAGGATGACAATTACGCCTATGATTGCGCTTAGCAACACTTTCATTCCTGTGGCAATGATGAAGCCTAGAAATGAACCAAAACCTGACTTAAACGCAGACCGAAGACGATTTCCACCATATAAGTCTCCAATGATCGCTCCTAAAAGTGGTCCCAATATGATACCGAAGGGAATTGGCAAAATGACTCCTGCGACTACACCAATCATTCCTCCGATGACACCCGCTTTCGTTCCTCCAAACTTTTTTGTCGCGGCCACGGGCAGTAGGTAATCGGCGATAATTATCAATAAGGTAAGAATGCCCCAAACCACGAAAGACGTTGTACTGAATGTGGTTTCCTCTGAAATGTAATGGGCGGAGATCATCGCGCCATAAGACAGCAGTGGGCCAGGAAGGGGAGGGAGTACAGAAAAAATCACTCCTCCGGCAATCAGAACAATTGTTAGTATGATAAATAAAGCTTCCACTAAAATTCCTTAAAAATAGTTGTTCTTATTTCATTCCATTCTTCTTTTATAATGGAATACACTACTGTGTTCCTCCTTCTGTTTCCCAAAGTCTGACGGTGACTTCGGAGCGTGCCATCCAATTGTGTCCCGATTTTCTCAATCGCCCTTCGCGACCTGACGTTAATTTCATCGGTACGAATTTCAACGCGTTCAATTTCCATTGTATCAAAGGCGTGGGACAGCATCAGAAACTTCATGTGTTTATTTATTCCTGAACCAATGTAGTCCGCACCAAGCCAAGTCCAACCGATTTCCAGTGCTTTTTCTTTCCAGTTGATGTGGCCGTAACTGGAAGACCCCGCAACCTGTTGGTGCTCGTTTAACACAACTGCGTAGGTCATCTGGCTGCCTTCCTCAGACGCGTTTAGTCTATCTGACATCCATTTTTCCATGTTAGATGGATCTGCCAAATCTGCGGTAAACCATTTCCAGATGACGGGATCTCCGCAGATTTTTTTCATTTGATCTATATCCGAAGACCTTAAAGGTTTCAGCGTAATTCGTTCATCAGAAAGCTCAATGTAATATTCCTGCATAGAATAAAGATTATTCTGTGCAATTTAGAAGCTACTGCCATTAGTTGATCAACTTCAAATCAAGTTTCTGACCGTCGATGACCTCCCATGTGTCTTCTTTTTGTGAGTAAATCACTAAACTGGATTGACTAATATCCAACCCCTCCGGTAAGTCTAGTTTAAAGGTATGGGTTTGCCCATCAAACTGACGCGAGGAAAAAGCCCTGACCACATGATCGTGCTTTAGTGTTCTCCCACGGTTTTCCCCTCTTTTTACTTCTTGAGAAAGGTCTTTTTCAACTACCACGACATTTAAAATAGCCTTATCCTTTTGATTTGATGAGATGGTAACCACTAACTGCTCTTTGTTGCGATCGATCACCTTTATATTAAAGTCTACTTCTGATTGCTTTTTCTTTTCCTTGTTTAGTGCGCTATTCAGTTTCATCCTATCGGAACCAATAAATTCATGTGTGCCATTTACGATCATTTGAGGGGTATACATCTGGCTGGACTGGAACTTTCTCGCATAAGATTGTTGCCTTTGCGTAAACTCACTGGAAGCATAAGGATCTTTCCAACCAATGTAATCCCAATAATCTACGTGAAAAGACAAGCCGATGACCTCAACATCATTGTCGTTTTTTTCTACAGCGGCAGCCAATAACCTGTCCGCCGGTGGGCAACTGGAACACCCTTCTGAAGTAAACAATTCTACGATCACAACTGGTTTAGTCTGCGCTGAAGCATGATTCAACAAAAGGACGAGGGAAAGTACGCTAATCAATTTCATACTGATTTTTCGGAAAATGGTCTGGCAAGGTTTTGTTAAAGTCCGATTATGTATGAAGTAAGACAAATCATGAGACCAAACAATTTGCTTCTTTAGCTTAGCACAGGTGGGATATCTAAAGAATTCCTAAGCTAGCAAAGCACGCAAAAGTGACATTATATCTGGAAGTTAGTACTCAAATACTCCGTATTTCGACTGAATGATCAACTCTTTTTTATCCGATGGTTCTACCCTACCGACTACTTGTGCCTCTACATTGAATGACCTGGAAATCTCTATGATCTCATCGGCAGATTCTTCACTCACATAGAGCTCCATTCTGTGTCCCATGTTAAACACCCGATACATTTCTTCCCAGCTGGACTGGCTTTCTTCTTGGATCATTTGAAAAAGAGGGGGGACTTCCAGGAGGTTATCCTTAACTACTCTTAGGTTATCGATGAAGTGTAGCACTTTAGTCTGTGCACCCCCACTGCAATGAATCATCCCATGAATTTCTGATCGCATTTCTTTTAGAATAGCCCTCATGATAGGAGCATAGGTTCGGGTTGGTGAAAGTACCAACTGTCCGATGTTTAGGTCCAAATCACCTAGCTTATCCGTCAGTTTTTTCGATCCTGTGTAAATCAACTCGGACGGAACGTCTGCATCAAATGACTCAGGATACTTCTGAATGTATTCATTACTGAAAACATCGTGTCGCGCGGAAGTGAGTCCATTGCTTCCCATCCCGCTGTTATATTCATCCTCATAGGATGCCTGTCCGTAAGAGGACATTCCTATGATGAGGTCTCCGGCCTGAATAGCTCCATTGTCGATGACCTCGTTTCGCTTCATTCTGGCTGTAACCGTGCTGTCTACAATAATGGTTCTCACCAGATCACCAACATCGGCTGTTTCACCGCCTGTTGACAGAATATTGACCCCATGACTCCTTAACATTTGCAGTACCTCCTCTGTCCCATTGATGATTTCGGAAATGACCTCTCCGGGAATCAGGTTCTTGTTTCTACCAATTGTAGATGACAAGAGAATGTTATCTGTGCATCCAACGCAGAGCAGATCATCTACATTCATAATGATCGCATCTTGTGCAATGCCTTTCCAGACACTTACGTCACCCGTTTCTTTCCAATAGAGATATGCTAAGGAAGACTTTGTACCGGCCCCATCTGCATGCATAATGGTACAATACTCCGCGTCTCCACTAATGTCATCAACTACTTTGCAAAAGGCTTTTGGGAAAACCCCTTTATCAATGTTTTTAATGGCAGCATGTACATCTTCTTTATCTGAAGATACCCCTCTTCGGGCATATCGGTCCGTCATTCGCTTTAAATTTCCCCGCAAATAAAGTGCTTTTTCTAGTTTCCACTTTCTTCTGTATCCGAGAAGAATCGATCGTACTCATCTTCTTCTTCCTTGGTGACAGGCAAATCATCGTCTCTGTCCCTTGGATTATATTTAAGTACTTTGAATTCCGTCCTCCTGTTTACCTGATGTTCTTCTTCGTTTTTAGCTTCTTTTATCAATAGTTGTGACTCTCCATATCCTTTTGCTGTAACTCTGACCGATTTGACACCAGCCTCTATGATGTAACGTACAGCAGACTGCGCCCTCCTTCTTGAAAGGTCCATGTTGTATTCATCATCAGATCGTGCATCCGTATGAGAACCTAGCTCAATGTATATCTGAGGGTTGTCGTTCATAATCTGTACCAGACTATCTAAAACCTCGGCAGCGTCCTCTCGAATATTGGCTTTATTGAGATCGTAATAAATATTGTTTAGAACAATTGGCTTTTCGATGACGATACGTTCCATTTTGATTTTCGTTTCAAAATTCACATTCGTTACGAACTCTTTCAACGTAGACTTATCTACCGTTTTACCAACGGTACTAAATTCTTTTCGTGTGGTAAAGTAGTCCGTCTTCTGCCCGATCAAATCATATTGTTCTTCTGTATAAACTCGGAAGTTGAATTTTCCATCGGCACCGGTAAATGCTTCATCAATCACCTGGCCATCATCTGCGGTCAATGAGACTTTCGTGTTGGGCAAAATAATTTCCGCTCCGGAGTCATCGGTTGTTACCGTCGTTCCTGTAAGGAAATAGTTCACTACTTTTAGGTCCGGGTCATCATTAATAAATGTATAGATGTCATCGTCTCCCTTTCCTCCCTTACGATTTGAACTCAAAAAGCCTCTGGTGAGATTGAATTGAAACAACCCGAAATCATCCGATGAAGAGTTCATCGGTTTTCCCAAATTTTCTACTGTAATGTGACCACTTTCTCGTACGGCGCGAAAGAGGTCCAACTTACCATAACCCGGATGTCCTGTTGAAGAAAAGTACAGGCTCCCATCACTACTCACAAATGGAAACATCTCATCGCCTGACGTGTTGATCTCAGGTCCCAGATTTCTTACGTCTACCCATCTTCCTCTTCGGTTTATTTTTGCTACGTAAATATCCGTTCCTCCAAATCCACCCGCCCGATTTGATGAAAAATACAGCGTCTTACCGTCCGGACTCAAAGCAGGGGTGGAGTCCCAGGCCTCTTGATCGTTTATCGCCAGAGGTTGCGGATCTGTCCACTTACCGTTACGAAAGCGAGAAAAAAACAAATGGACGTCAGAATAACCAGTAGCTTTTCCATTATTACCTTTTGCAAAGATGATCGAGCCGCCTCCTGGCATGATGGCAATGGACCCTTCATTGGTATCCACGTGATTAATGGCCGGGTCGATGGGATTCAAAGACGATAAGTTTACATTGGCACCTTTGGATGCAACCCGATAAATATCTGTAAACGGAGTACCTGTCGTCCGATAAATCTTTCCGCCATCCCGGTTTGAAGTAAAGTATAGAAAGTTTTTACTATACACAGGAGAGTATTCTGCGTTTTCAGTATTAATGTCCGTCAGGTTTTTGACCCGATAGTAGCTTTCTTTTTTATCTAAATCATTGATTTTTCTTAGGTTGTCCAATTCACGTTCTGCCTGCTTTTCAATTTCCTCGTTTCCTGGATTTTGCAAGTATTTTTCCAGCACAATTCTAGCCGCTTCGTATTCTTGTTCTGCCTTCAGGCCCTGTGCCAGATGCAGGCTTACGGACTCATCAGGCGTACCCTGATCCAGTGCTTTTTGGTAGAATGGGATGGCTTCATGCAAGCGATTCGATTTCCGATACGAATCTCCAACCAATACATTTTCATCCGATGTGTTTTTAGAAGGGTTATTTCCCATTTTTGAGATCACCGCCTCATATTCTCCTTTCTCGATGCTCTTCTCTACAGAACAGCCGATCATTGATATAAGTAGGACAACAACTAAATATTTTCGCATAGTATATGAACGATTAATTGACTGCTTTGGGTCGTCTAATTTAATGAATGGAGCAATAATTGAACCACACATTTGTAAAAGAGCGCCACCTAATTTGTTTTATTCATTCATTGAAAATCAAAAATACCTGCTGATCCAAGTGTCTTTGCTTTCAGCGGGCCACTTCTGACGAAAGTCAGCTAAATATTTAATTGTATTATCGAAAACAGTTGTATCGGCTTGTATCTCATTGCGCTGGACAGACTGTTTTATGGTAGTAAAAGGCTTTAAGACTACTTTTTCGTTGAGGAAGAACGCAACCTGCCCATTGGTGGTAAAAGAAACGTGTAATTCCTCCTCTAGCTTCTGGATTAAATGAACGGATGCGTCAATGCTGCATCCACTTGCCTGATTGAAGGATTCATCAACAGCTAAAATTAAAAACTGATCATACTCCAGCGAAAAAGATGATTTTAGATCCTGTCCGTGGGCCTGCCATTGAGATAGAAAGGTTTCCGCCACTTTTTCTATAAAGGCCAACTCGTTTTCTTCTAATTTTCGCGCTGCCTGATAAATCCAAATTCTGGATGCATCCGGCATTTCAGTGAGTTTAACTAACATATCAGTTTAAACCCTCATGTTCGGCAATCAGTTCGGCTAAATCCTTCACTTTTACTGCCTCTTCTTTTTCTTTGTTTTTCACCCCATCCGTCATCATCGTTAAGCAAAAGGGACAAGCTACGGCTATCGTATCTGCTTCCGTCTGAAGCGCCTCTTCAGTTCGCTCGATGTTGATTTCTTTTTCGCCGGGTTCTGCATCTTTAAACATTTGAGCCCCGCCGGCACCACAACAAAGTCCTTTGGTGCGGCATCGCTTCATTTCTACCAACTCTGCGTCCAACGCTTCGAGAACTTTTCTAGGTGCTTCATAAACGTTATTTGCACGCCCCAGAAAACAAGAATCGTGATAGGTGATCTTACGGCCTTTGTATTCTCCACCTCCCTGTAATTTCACCTTTCCTTCATCAATCAGCTCCTGAAGAAATTGTGAATGATGTATCACGTCGTATTCGCCGCCTAGTTCAGGGTACTCATTCTTTAGCGTATTAAAACAATGGGGGCAAGCCGTAACAATCTTCTTGATCTCGTAACCATTTAGCACCTGAATATTGGCCATGGCCTGCATTTGAAACAAGAATTCATTACCTGCACGCCTTGCAGGATCGCCCGTACACGTTTCTTCGGGCCCTAAGACGGCAAAGTTCACGTTTACCTTGTTCAGAATTTTAACAAACGCCTTGGTAACGTTCTTGTAGCGATCGTCATAGGAGCCTGCACATCCTACCCAAAACAAAACGTCCGGCTTTTCTCCTTTGGCTATCAAATCAGCTACTGTGGGTATGTTTACTTCACTCATTGAAAATGTTGTTTATTCTACTAACTAATTTGCCGGCTGGGACTTTTCGGCTTTCAACTCATCTGCCCAATTAAAACGGTCCTGTGCACCAAATTTCCACGGGGCAAAATTTGTCTCAACATTCTGAAACATCGCGTTCCAGGATGCAGGTGACCCGGCTTCTTCCATAGCTACATACCTCCTCATTTGTAGGATAATGTCTAGTGGGTTAATCATCACCGGACATGCTTCTACACACGCGTTGCAGTTCGTACAGGCATTGATCTCCTCTTTTGTAATGTAGTCTCCCAAAAGAGATTTACCATCTTCTAAGCCCTTCCTTCCTGCATCCTCCATCCGGTCTCTTGTATCCATCATTATTTTTCTGGGAGATAGTTTTTTTCCTGTTAGGTTGGCTGGACACTCTGACGTACATCTGCCGCATTCTGTACATGCGTATGCATCCATCAAATTTTTCCAACTTAGGTCGTTAACATCTTTAGCACCAAACTTCATTCCCTCAGGAGGTGGTGAAGCGTCGCCCTCTACCGGTAGCCCCAGCATGATCTTTACCTCATTTGTAACCTCGGACATATTGTTCATCTGTCCCTGAGGGACCAACCTGCCAAAATAGGTATTGGGAAAAGCAATGGCGATGTGAAGGTGTTTCGAATATGTCACGTAAAGAGCAAAGGCAAAAATGCCAACGATGT
The DNA here is from genome assembly GCA_039192005.1 of Bacteroidota bacterium. GTDB lineage: Bacteria > Bacteroidota > Bacteroidia > Cytophagales > Cyclobacteriaceae > Ekhidna. Next base: position 2,575 of record JBCCXH010000162.1, on the reverse strand, counting down.
GAAACCACCATGCAGACCGCTCTACAATGATCAGTGTAGCTGTATCGAACGAATCAAGAAATGAAAACAAGTTTCCGCTAAAGAAAAATGAACCGGTTAATGTGTAGTGATCCGCACCTCTACTTTGTAGTAGTTGATCTGCCCCATTCATGGCCAAAATTGCGATCATGAGCACCACTTCCACCACCAAAATAAGATTGGCGTCCATTGCGGGCCATCCCTTCATCTCAATTTTATGAAAGCGCTTGATCTTGAGAATATTTCTTCGAATAAGGAAGAATACACATGAGATCAATACCCCTAATGCCAAAAACTCAAAGAAGTTGATAAGAAAAGAATAAAATTCTCCGAGGGAGGGAGCAAATATTCTATGTGTACCAAATATGCCATCGATCACGATTTCCAGTACTTCCAGATTAATTAGTACAAACCCGATATAAATCAGGAAATGAAGGATAGCTGGTATGATGCGTTTGAACATTTTTTTCTGTCCAAGCGCAATCAGAACCATGTTTTTCAAACGCTGCTTTTTATTATCGGCCAGTTTCGCCGGCTGGCCCATTTTTATGTTTTTTGAGATGAAATTGACTCGTTTATAAATCAAAAATCCAAAGAAACCAGCGATAATAACGAAGATAATTTGGGGTAAATGTTGCATGGATTTATAATTCTTTAATCTCTATTCAATAAATGTTTTGTCGTTTCACAGATTTATCTAATTTTGCCAACTCGTTTTTTGGTGCTGTAGCTCAGTTGGTAGAGCATCGGACTGAAAATCCGTGAGTCGGTGGTTCGAATCCACTCAGCACCACGTTCCAAAAAGCTACTCAAATGGGTAGCTTTTTGTTTTCCTTTTTTATCGAAAAAGCGTAAAAAACCACCATTGTTACTTATTAATCTCACTTATCAGGTTTTTAGTTAAAGGTTCCGGATTAAACCAGAACTAATGTATCCACTAATATAAATCAATTTACAAAATAGTATGCATGCATACTATTTTCCAAAGATCAACCTTTATCAAGATAAGCTAAATAAGCTCAACAACACATAACTGTTCGATGAGACCATGTCAAGACATGCACAGCATTAACCTACACGAAGGCATTATAATCAGGATACCACTGCCCAATCGCTTTTGACTTTTATATGTATGTCTTTACCAGCAAGCCAGTAAAAAGAACTGCTTTGGGTTCGTAAGTCACCAACTTATTACCGAGCAAAAGATGAGGCATCTACTTTACGCTCTTTCGTCGCTTTTGCCTAAAAAAAGATGCTATTAAGTATCCTTTATCGACGAAATTCAATTTATTTGAAAGAAATAGACTACAATCAAATGAAACCAATACTGGAAAAAGTTGATGTTTCAGATCAAGAAGGAATCCACGCTTTCATGTATGACAGGCCTTCATTCGAACAACCCTGGCACTTTCATCCGGAATATGAACTTACACTGATCATTGAAAGCTCAGGAATAAGATACGTAGGAAATAACATTTCAAATTACAGCAAAGGAGACCTTGTTTTACTTGGAAGCAATCTCCCACATTGCTGGAAAAATGATGATGACTCGTCTAGCCAATGCAGGTCGTTGGTCATCCAATGGAAAAAAGAGATGATCAGTGACCTACCGATTTTTGAAGAAATCCGCACGTTACTCAAAAATTCACAACGAGGACTTTTTATTCAGTCAGACAAAAAAGAACAAATCACTAGTTTTATGTCAGAGGTCATTCAAAACCGTCATATAAATAGGTACCTAAACTTCGTCACGTTATTGGACTTTCTTATTCAGAACGCTACGTTTTCACCCATAGCCGGTCACTCCTATTCGTATGATTTGTCCAATGTCACTACATTAAGGTTAGAGCAGGTGCAAGCATTCGTTGAAAAGAATTTTAAGGAAAAAATTAAGCTGATCGATGTAGCTAATCAGTTAAATATGAGCGAGCAATCTTTTTCAAGATTCTTTAGCAAAACGATGAATAAGCCCTTTTTTGAATTCTTAAATGAGTATCGGGTAAATATTGCCAGCCGATTAATTTTCGAAACGGACCTCCAGATGTCTGAGATTGCCTACAAATGTGGATACGAGAGCCTGCCTTTTTTCTACAAAAAGTTCAAACAGTTTAAGGGATATACCCCGCTTGAATTCAGGAAATTGTATCAAAAAATCAATTAAAATTCTCTTTCATGTAGTGTTTTCTGACATTATCTTTATTTTCTTGCCATTGATTAAATTGACGAAACTGTTTTATTAAATATGCTTTACAGTATTTTCCCATTGTTGCCATTTTTTTCTCCTTATACTATAAATCCTGCTGTTTGTAATTCTTTGGCACTATCTTTAAAAGCTTGAATAATTTTGTTTATATCTTCTTCTGTATGGGCTGTGGAAAGAAATCCACCTTTGTCTCCTTGTCGTAAATTAATTCCTTTCATAAGTAAATGAAATGACATTAAATTACTTGCCATTGGGGAAATTCTACTCCGAGAATTATCTGCTGCAAAAAAGGAACCAAAATTAATATAAGTGAGGGGAATTCCTTCTTTGGTAAAATAATTATTTAATTCTTCT
>JBCCXH010000161.1:0-10323 GCA_039192005.1 Bacteroidota bacterium | reverse complement strand
TTTAAAGGCGAGATAAACAGGTTACAAACTCATGAGTTCCCTTATAGATCGTTCTTTCACAGCCATTGATTTTGAAACTGCGCACTCAAGTCCTCACAGTATTTGTCAACTTGGCTTGGTCCGGGTGGAAGATGGGGAGATTGTCGCGCAAATAGAACAACTCATCCGCCCACCGGACAATTTTTATTTTTATAAGAATGTAGAGGTACACAACATCCGGCCAGCAGACACTGAAAATGCCCCAACCTTTGATCGTGTATGGCATGAGGTAAAACACTACATTCAGGATCAGGTAGTTGTGGCGCATAACATACAATTTGACGCCGGCTGCCTAAGAAGTACACTGGCGTTTTATGATGAGGTTCAGCCGGACTTTGAAGAAAGGTGTACCCGGATGATTTACCGGAGGGGGCTTGCTTACCTAAGCAAGAAATACCGAATCCCACTTAATCACCACAATGCACTTAGTGATGCACACGCTTGTGCGCAGCTCTACCTCAAGCACTTACGACGACTTAGCCTACCAAAAACAGGGTCTTTGTTTTAAGTTACAACCACATTTTGCGCTACTCACCAATTTACTCGTACGACTCCAAGTTTGCTCTTCCGGCTATCACCATGCGCTCATGCTTAAGTACTGCTGAGCAACACGTTAACCCATGTTACAATCCCTAATTGCCCTACGGGTAAGATATTTATAAATGTCTTTTTCAATTAGCACATGGTTTTTCAGGGACACTGAGTTCCTTACAACATGATTTTTCATATTGGTTCTTTTTTCCCTCATTTTCTGATAGATAAACCTAAACCACTTTCATTTGCGAAATGGCATTTGACATAAGAGTTCACAGAGACCTAACTTTGACATAAGACACCTGAGAAATGAAGTTTGATAGAATAAAAAAAGAAATGATCGTTTCAACCTCAAGAAGCGGAGGTCCGGGAGGACAACATGTAAATAAGGTTGAAACAAAAGTGACCATTCGCTTCAACGTCCATCAGTCACAGGTACTTACCCCTTCCGAAAAAGAACGGATTAAAACCAAACTCGGAAATAAACTTACGAAAGAGGGCGAATTGGTCGTTTCGGCCGCTGCAAAGCGCTCTCAACTAAAGAATAAAGAAATTGCTTTTAAAAAATTAGATCATATGTTATCAAAGGCATTTTCAAAGACTAAAGCCAGAATTAAAACCCATCCAAGTAAAGCAGCCATCGATAATCGAATCAAGAACAAAAAGATGTTGTCCGAAAAGAAGAAAATGAGGCAAAAATGGTGAGTTAACTTTTTCGTATTTCTATAGTTTTGGGAAATATGGATCAGAGAAAAAACCAACCGAACGTTTACATCATAGGAGCAGGTGTTAGTGGGCTAGTAGCCGCTTTGGTACTTGAAAAACACGGCATCTCACCAACGATACTCGAAGCTACCGATGAAGTTGGTGGAAGGGTCAAAACAGCAGAGAAAGACGGATATTTGATGGATCATGGGTTTCAGGTGCTACTGGATGCGTATCCGAAAGCGAAAACCTACCTCGACTATGACCAACTGGACCTCCAACCATTATTGCCAGGAGCTACCATTTTTTCAAACGGAAAATCCTATTCGATCGGCGATCCTCTAAGAAACGCTAAGTTCGTCTGGGGTACGTTGTTTGCTCCCGTTGGTTCTTTAGCTGATAAACTCAAGATCCTGAAACTAAACAAACAGCTAAAGACAAAATCTCTCGATCACATCTTCGATGCACCGGAAGTAACGACCAGGCAGTACCTGTCCGACTTTGGGTTTTCGGAGAAAATGATTGCCCAGTTTTTCAGACCTTTTTTTGCGGGCATTTTTCTGGAACCTGACCTGGCTACTTCGAGCAGAATGTTTGAGTTTGTATTCAAGATGTTTGGCGAAGGACTTGCCGTCATTCCAAAAGATGGCATGCAGGCGATACCTAATCAACTGGCTAGTCAACTGAAGCAGACTACGATCAAGTTTCGCCATCAGGTCAAAAACATCCAGCAGCAAGAAATCACGCTGGATACGGATGAAAAACTGACCGCTGACTTCGTTATTGTCACCAGTGGGGCTGAGCAACTAATCCCCAATTATACATCGACGCTTGCCTGGAAAAGTTGTGACAACCTCTACTTTACCACCCCTACCCGGACGATCAATGAAAAGATCATCGGCCTGAATGCCAATGAAAATGCGCTCATCAATAACGTATTTTATCCGACCAGCATCGTCCCTCCCACAGATGGAAAACAAGAACTGCTCTCTGTAACCATCGTCCGGGAGCATGACCTGACAGAGACGCAACTTATTGAGGCCGTACAAAAAGAGCTAAAAGAGGCTTTCCAAATCGAGCATACCACCTTTATCAAACGTTTTGAGATTACAAAGGCGTTGCCACAATTAAGTGATCTGCAGTACGAACGAGAAGCAAGCGAATCAGTGATTAACGAATACGTAGCCATTGCAGGTGATCACCTGCTTAACGGGTCGTTAAACGCGGCAATGACCTCAGGAGAGGCTGCTGCTATGGCCGCTATGGCTGCTTTGAATAAAAGAATTTAACCTGAAAAATTCAGGTGTTATTATTGAGAACATGTAACTCATTGAATATGAGGTGATTGATTTCAAATAATATGAAGAAGCGTTCCGCTCCGCGTCGGCCCAAATTTGGGGAATAAAAAATCGATGTAATCAATCTATAAGGCGCTGTAAATCAATCACTTTTGCCAATTTGAGTATTTTCCTCATGAATTAAGCGGGTAACAACCCGAGAGATTCGGGAACGATTACCTGCCTAAATCAAAAGTAGGCTTATGCCACCTTGAGCATTTCCCTCATGATAATGCAGGTTAACTTCAAAGTGAGGCTGATGAGTAAGGTGGCATAAAAAATTTTAAGCTGTAGCACAACACAAAAGGCCGACATATGCCGGCCTTTTGATGTAATAGCGTTGTTGTAATTGCGCTTATTCTTTTACAAATTTTCTGGTAATGATTTGATCTTCAGAATTGTAGATTCGGATAAAATAAAGTCCGTCCGAAAGATTGGACACTTCCAGTGAACCTGATTTTTTATCGAACTGTACTTCTTCTACCACTTGTCCATACATGGAGAAAACCATTACTTTTTCTATTTGCTCTTTCTGGTTGATAGACAACACATCTGTTACCGGGTTAGGGTAAACCGTATATTGTAAGTCATCATCGAAACTTAAATCATGCGTTTCGAGTGCTAAAGGAAGCTCGTTTGTTTGGCGTGCTCCACTACTACCGTTAATACAGAAAAGAACAGATTCTGATCTCGCAAATTCGCCTCCAGAGATGATGGTATCACCAGCAGAAGTAAATAAGGCGTAAGAACCTAATCCAAACCCACAGCAAATGCCATCACCGAACGTATCGTCGATGGTAAAGATGTAATCTCCCTCAGGAAGTGCACCTATCTCTTCGACTACAGTAGAACCGTCAGGGTTTGCTATTGAGTAGCTGTTTGAAGCAACCACTCCTGAAGCGTCTTCCAATACCCAAGAAGTCTCTTGAGGGAAGTTATCCAACGTGATAGACAATGTGATTTCATCCTCGAAACATCCATCTCCATCTGTTATCGTGATGTACTCCAATGCCACATCTGCTGCTTTGCTGCTACCGATCATTCGGTTAAATCGCAACCGGGCACTGTTGCCCACATAGGCACTTAAGTCGATGGACGCAGTGTTCCATGCATTCCCCTGATTGCCAGACTCAATCCATAACGTAGTCCATTCAAATCCACCGTCAGTACTGATTTCAAGTGATAACGACCCCAGATCTTCCTCACCAAACATGTGGTAACGGAACGTAAAGAAAGGGTTGGAAATACCATAAAAGTTAAAACAAGGTGAAGTGATGATGGCTTGCTTATTTGCATTTCCGGCAGCGTCTACGTAAATGTAAAAGTCACCTGCCAGTGCCTCATCAGGCCCGGTTCCTTCAGTAGGTGTAGGACCATCTTGTACTTGCCAATCTAAATCATCGTTTGTGAACGTTTGCGTCCACTCACCTGTGCTTCCTTCAAAGTTTTCAAGGTATGGAAACGTAGCAATGCCTTGACACCACTCGGGTGTGCCAGCAGTATTGATATCAACGATATTACTTGGTTTTGATCGGTTGCCTGCTCCATCGACAGCTACTACGAACATTTTGTACGAAGTACTAGGTGTCAGGTCAGTCACCAATAACTTATTTCCTGTACCTGTTTTCGCCAATAAGGTAGTACCATCGTATACTTCGTATCCTACTACGCCAACATTATCCGAAGAGGGAAACCAGTTAAGCGTAGTAGTACCAGCAGTTACCCCGGTTACGTATACACTATGAGGAGGAGTTGGCGGCACAGAATCCACAAAGTCCGGAGCTAACTGGAAAGCCACTACTTGGCTTTTTCTTACCGTAGCGGGCTCACCTTGCATGTACTCTCCAATGTGCCAGAAAGTAAGGTCATTGGTCGGATCCATGGTCAGTTGTGCATAGTCTCCATAACGTCCATCAAATCGGTTGGTCCGTGCATCTCCATCAACGACAAATCCTTCTCCTATTGTCATGACACCAAGCGGATCATCTGCCATTCTTCCAGTGTAACGAATGGAGGTAAACTGTGTCGTACTGGCAATGGTGTAACCTAGCCCAATGTTGCCTTGTGCATCCATATTGATACTACCTGAAAAGGCACTGTGTCCATTCGGATCGATGTAAGTACCTTCCTGATACGCTGTCCATGGTGCGCCATCTGAAGGTTGACGCAACTCCATCCATCGTATTCCTGATCGGGTATCGTCTCCACTGATATCGATCGCGAAGTTGAGCGTTACCGTGTTGTAAGAAGGGAAGCGACGGTAGTTTGTCATAAACATCATCGTTGCCTGAAGCGCGTCAATATCAGGTCCCGGACCTGGCTCGTCAATATTCTGGAATGAACCTCCGTCCAAGACACCATCAAAAGGAATGGTATTTAGTTCCTGAGTCAGTTCAATGGAAGAATTTGTCGGATTGCTCCAGTCTACAGTAGTGGTCCATATTTTTAAATGGTCTCTGTCTACTCCAAACCAGGCGTCATCTTGCATGTAGATGATCTGATGTCCAACACCAGCCGGAGGCAGGTCGGCTCCTGTTGAATTCAACCCTCCAGGGCTGTAAAAACCACTTGTAGTGATCCCTGGCAATGGAAAGCCAATCATAGCCGCAGGTTGGCCCAAAAGCATTTTGTCACGATCTACCGCAAAAACAACTTCACTGGTTCCTGCAGTGAAAGAATCTTTGTTTGCTGTGATGTAATACCCGTCCGACCAGATTGAAAGCTTCTCGTAATCAGGAAAACTTCCCGTATTAAATCGGTACGTATACCAGCCGTTGTTTATCGGATCGGCACCTCTACACACCGCAATAAGTATTCCATTGGGTGTGTTACTGAACTGCATGATGATAAAACGGTCTGCGTAATTATCGTACATTACGATAGGATCTCCCAGGTCTTCATTTGGAAACAAGGTAGCTAGAGAAGCTTCTGGTAATAAAACATTTCCTGCTCTATCCAATATCCCAAAACCAGAGTTGAAGGCGTATACGTAATGATTAGGTCCGATTGCGCCAGTCGGGTCATTAAGTACAGTACCTTGGTGTGCGATAAAATTAGCCAAGGGCTCTAACGGTTCGCTAGAAGTAGAAAAGTTGGTTGAACGCATGCTTTGTTGCAATACCATCAACGGATCTTCTCCTTTCGGCAATCCTTTACCGGGAACAACCGTGTTTTTACCTCTTCGCTTTGGGGGAGCCTTATGCTCAAATCCCGAAGCAGAAATAATGTTATCCATTTTGGATAAGGGAGGTATTTCCCGTACATAGGAGCTCATCTCTACAGAGCTCGCCTTTGATGAACTTTGTTGCTGTGCCTGTACCAACATAGGAATCAGACAAACAGCTACAAAGAGCTTAAGAGTCGTAAACTTCATTTGATAATAAATCGTTTTAGGTAAGTATTATGATTAAAGGTTCAAAGCAACTGTTTTTTAATGACTACACCAACAGTTTTGACTTATTTTAATAAATAACTGCAACACTTATTTGTGTATGAATATTTATTCGATTTTTACATAAAATGGCTTGTATTTATTTGTCATCTTTCATATAATTTTGATGATTTAACAGGCCGTTTGACAGGTAGTTGATCATATCCTATTCATGACTTACTTACAGGTAAAAGCATTCGAAGGATACCGCAACAGGAAATCATTTTCCAGCTCATCTTTACTAACACCTTCATGAAAGATACCGCATGTGATTAACAGGCTTTGGGTTGACATGAGTCTCATGGAGCTCGCAAGATGAAAGGACCTGGTCTTGAAAACGCGACTGTTTAGTGAGTAAAAATGATTAATCTGAACGTCTCGACTCAACTGATCTTGTAATAGGCAAAGACCATCTTTAACCGATCGTCGGAGAATTTCTTTTAAAAAATCAGGAAGGTATGCGCGATCAACACGGAAGATTAAGTCTGGTTACCATAGGATTAAAACGTGAAAGAATACCGAAACCCACTGGGTGCAAGCGCGAGGCCATCGACTATTTTCAACAATTCTGTCCCATGTTGATGCTGAACCCAATAAAATACGATGTCAAATGCAAAAAGGAAAGCTCCTTGTAGCATGATGGACTTGCCAAACCCATTTAAGCGATCCCTGTTTTTTTCTACGTGCTTTGAGCGTTCTACTAAGTACAGCCCTCCCATGACGTAGGCAATATCCAACCCTCCATTAAATAACAACAGCTTTTCAAGCTTTTGCTGTTCTATCAATGATTGACTTAAGCTAAAACTGAACGGATCATCTTTAGTTGCACCGTAATAACCCAATCCGGCAATGACCAGGTTTACTACGTTCCAATATCCATTCATTTGATGAAAAAACTTCGTACTACCTGATGTTCTCGTCGCAAAAATCGGGCTGGTCATCATGTTGGTTGCTGCCCAGGATCCTAAAATCAGCATTCCTGTTTTTGTTAGGTCCAGGCGCTCTTGATTGTAACCTGCCAGATCTTGGGCACAGATCAGACCAATGGAAAAAAAGAATGCTGCAAATAGTGTCAACCGATGTGTCATTGGTTTAAGTTATATGTATTCAATCAAATGGCCGTATTCGTAGACCGATGAATATTTGCCATCGCTTTGAATATGATCGATCAACTCCTGGAAAAATGCATCATTTCCTAAAGTGGAGGAGTCTCCCAGGATGATAAGTCGATACTTTGCTCTTGTCATTGCGACATTCATTCGCCGGTATTCCTTTAAAAAACCGATCTCTCCTTCGGGGTTGGAGCGCACCAACGAGATATAAATCAGGTCTCGCTCCTGTCCTTGAAAAGCATCTACCGAGTTCACACTGATATTTGCACCAAAGCGAGCCAGTTTTTCCGATTGATTGATTTTTCGCTCGATGAGCTCCACCTGAGCTTTGTATGGGGCAATGACCCCAACTGAGTAGCCGGAGAGGTCTTCTGACGCCATCAACCGGGTGAGAAAACGTGCTTCATCTTCATTGAAAGTACTCAACGTTTCCTGTTTTAATGCCTCATCGTAACTTGCTCCTGCTGTATCGATAAACTCCAGTGCAACGTCAAACGCTTTTTTTCTGTGAATTACTTCATCGGCTGTTTTTAGCTTGTTCCTATAAAAGTATTGGCTTGAAAAGCTCATGATCTGTTCTTCCATCCGGTACTGCTCCTGAAGCATCACGGTCCCGTCCGGCTGGTTCTCCACCCCTTTTGCAAACAGTGTATCTTCCAGCCCTTCTTTTGCAGCTTTTATCGATTTGATGGTGGGTGGCAACTGGTGATGATCTCCCGACATGATCACCCGCTGCACACGGGTGATGGGAATCCAACAAGCTGCTTCCAGCGACTGCGACGCTTCATCAATAAAAATGGTTTTAAATAAGCGATCCTGAATAAACGAGCTACTTGCCCCTGTCAACGTACAGGCTACCACTTCTGCTGTATCCATCAAATTTTCGGTAATGTAGGTCTCCAGTTCTCTCGATTGATGTTTTAGTAACCGAGCTTCTTTATACAACATGTCTCGCTGCGCCTTTTCTTCACGCCCAAATTTTCGTTTGTACTTACCCGCCATCGATCGGTACTCCTCCGATTGTTTTCTCATTTCCCGAAGGCGATTAAAGTCGCCATGCTTGCTGATTCTTACATCCAGACTATTCTCCACCACCTCGGGAGTTAGTCTGGCCGGGTGGCCTATGCGAAGCACATTCAGTCCTTCATCCACCAATTTTTCCACTAAAAGATCCACAGCAGCGTTACTTGGTGCTGCAACAAGTACTTGTTTTTCCTTCTTCACAATGTCCTTTATACATTTCGTGAGCGTCGTCGTCTTACCCGTCCCCGGAGGACCATGGATAAATGCAACATCCTGCGCATCGACTACTTTGGCAAAGGCTTCATTTTGAACTTCGTTTAGGGAAGGTATCTGATAGGTGTAGCCTTGATTGAACCCAACCACCCCTCGTCCGTAAAAAAAATCCCTTAACATGGCCAGGCGGTTGTTCTTGGCCTCAATTACCGTCCGAAGCGCGCGTTCCATCTCTCGATAGGTAGCGTCATCGAAAAGAAGATTGAGCCCCAACTTTTCCTCACCTACCCAATCTGGCAAGCTGGATTGATTGAGAACCACCCGCACGGAGGTCTCTTTTATGTATCCGATGACACCTTGTAAGGTCTTCTTTTGCTCATCTGATCCGGCAAAAACTGCAACGACGGCTCCTACCTGAAAAGAGTGCTTATTCTTTAAATCCTTCACTTTTTCCAGTTCTAGTGTGATTCGCTCTCCGGTGCTTATGTAGTCTTTGACAACGCGCACAGGATACCACGTTACTCCTTTCTTTTCCCGCTCTGCTATGGAATCAAGCGCCATTCGGTCCTGAAAAAGCCGGTAATCTTCTTTTCTTTCCTGCTTTAGAAGGTCAATTTGTTTTTTAAGGTTTTCAATGATAGCCGAAGGTTCCAGGCTCATTATTTTGTCTTTGTTAAAGGGTAAATATCAGGTACTATCCAGCTACTAAGTTTACAAGGACTGTTTTCCTGCCATATCGCACTTTCTTCTGCTCAACGCGTAGAGAAAATCAATGGAAAACACTGCTGAAAGCGCTCAAATGGTCGACTCTATATACCTTTCTTTCCTTGTTCTTCACTAAAAAGTAGGACGAATGTCAAATGCCGACCGCAAACGCTAATGGCTATAAACCTAGTGTCAAGTCAACGTTTAAATGACGGGAAAGGCGACCGTATATTTTGAGTTAAACCAAGACACAAAAAATGAGCCTAGCTAAAGCTAAGTAAATTTTTTGTAACGCTGGAATAGCTCAAAAGATGCCTCGGATTTTCCGTAGGTTTAAGCTTGACTTGACACTAACGTCGCTTAACCGATCTTGTATAACTCAGGCTTACGTACCGACCAAATTTAAACAAACTAAGCAGGGACGGATAAGAAACGTTTTCATATTCAAAAGCCGCTTTCTTTTTCCAGATCCTGGTTTAATGAATTTACACTTGGTAACATCTGGAAAAGGTTTTGGGGATGGTGCGAATAGTCGAAAACGCTCTTTTGATTCTTTATAATAACATCAGGGCATTCGTTACTTAACCACGCTATATCGCGATAAAGCCTGAAACCCACATGATTAGTTCCAATTGGGCGGCAGCAAAGCCCCCTTTGCATTTCACTAAGCAAACGCAAAGGAAGCTAATCATCGTAAGTTTTATTCATTTAAAAAGAGCATGTGGCGTCTCAAGGTAAAGAAGGAGAGTGAACCAAAGCAAACGCATTTAAAAATGTCTTTTGAACCTTTAAAAACGTTTGCCTAATGATCTATCGTAGTTCTCAGTGTGTCGCTTTAAAGATCGTGTCAGACCTGGGTTAACCCTCCGTCTACATTCAATTCTATACCATTTACGAATGACGCATCTTCCGAAGCCAGATAGAGTACACTTTTAGCCAATTCATTCAATGTTCCAAACCTTCCCAGGGGTACCTGCTCAACTAAATTTGCCTCTACTTCTTCTACAAGCTCTTCTGGTAATCCCAATTTGTTGTAGATCTGTGTTTTAACGGGTCCTGGTGCGATGCTCACCGTTCGGATTTGCCGATCTTTCAATTCATTTGCCAGTACCCTTGACAGCGAGCGCAAAGCCGCTTTAGTAGCCGAGTATACACTTGAAGCAGGAAACCCTTTTGTGCTTGATATGGAAGTGTTGGTAATGATCACCGCACCATCGTTCAAGTA
>JBCCXH010000160.1:0-10325 GCA_039192005.1 Bacteroidota bacterium | reverse complement strand
GGTGACAATTCCTATCAGAATTTACAATGCCATTGATACGGCTCAGAAAGTGCAGTTTAATTTACTTTCCAAAGAGACCAACAATCCCGTTAAATATGAGAAGCGGGATAAAGTAACCGGTGATGTTTTACGACAGGAAGATATCGTCAAAGGGTATCAATATGAACCAGGCCAATTTGTGATTGTAGACGGAGAAGATTTTGAGAAGGTAAAGTTGAAGAGTACGAAAGTGATCGAAATAGAAGGGTTTGTTGATGCAAGCGAAGTTCACCATACGCTATTTGATGCGCCTTATTTCGCAGGGCCAGACGGTGAGGTAGCTGGTAAGACGTATGCGTTGTTGAGTCAGGCTTTGAGTGAATCCGGAAAAGTAGGAGTTGGGAAAGTAGTACTGAGAGACCGGGAAAGTGTGGTGCTATTGACACCTTACGAAAAGGGGATTCTTCTGTATAAGTTAAGGTACCCGGACGAGGTCAGGAACATTGGGGAAGTACCAAATTTAAAAGAGGAAGAGGCGGGGGATGAAGAACAGTTGAAACTGGCCAATATGCTGATCAGTACGATGTCCAAGAAGTTTGAAGAAATCAAACTGGAGGATAGGTACAACGATGCCCTAAAAGACATGATCAAAAGTAAGATCGATGGAAACGAAGTCGTTACTTTTGTAGAAGAAGAGCCGGAGGTTGTGGACATCATGACCGCACTAAAGGCAAGCATCGATCAGGCAAAAACAGAAAAGAAGCCGATGCAAAAAGCAAGTAAAAAGTCGAAGGAGACGGAAGAAATTGTGAAGAAAAAGGCGAGTTGATATGACCAAAGTTGTTCAATTTCCAGTGAGTCCACCAGCCAAGTTAGGCCATCGGAAGGCACGGCATAAAAAGCGTAAGAATCTGGAGGACTTCGGACAGCTTAACTTGTTTTCCCAGCAGGACGATACGAAGGTCGTTGCGCTACCCAAAAGCCAATCTTTTTTCGAAGAAGCGCTGAGCCTGGATGAGCATGGAGAAGTCGAAGCAGAGAAGTATTATTTACTGGCAATAGAAAACAATGAATCGGTGGAAGATGCTTACTGCAACCTGGGAATATTAAAATCAGGTCAGGGAGATACGACCAAAGCCATTGACTATTTGACGAAGTGTTTGGAAAAGAATCCAAGACACTTTGAAGCACACTACAATCTTGGGAACGTTTACTCAGATATTGGCAATTTGATGTTGGCAAAAGCCCATTATGAGTTAGCCGCGCAAATAGCACCTGAGTACCCGAACAGCTTTTACAACCTTGGACTTGTTCTGACTTCTCTAAAGCAGTATGAGGAAGCCATTCAGTGCATTAATAAATTCATCGAGCTGGCGCCGAGTGACGAACACCAAATAGCAATCGAACTAATTAAGACTTTAAACTCCATAGCTAAATGACAAAGGAAAAAGATCCCATACTAAGCGAGCATTTTGAAAAACTCAAAACTTTACTTCCGGAAGTATACGCCAAGCACTTTAAAGAAGAAAGGGAGACGAAGAATCAAAAACTGTTCAGGATGCTCAAGAATTCCTTAGGAGTGATCGAGGCCGTGTACTTACAGAATAGCGAAGGGTTCTCGCTGTCAAAAGTTGAAGCGTACGCAAAGATCATTGAAGAGTTGAAGGGGCTTGGCTACTCGTACAGTGGTCACCCGGAGTTGTTGGAAAAGGCGGCCAACTTCATGATCATGCGAGCGAAGAAGCCTATGGAAAAAGCCAAAGGGGGCATGCAGAAGGACGATCAGGATCGGAAAGCCATGTAGTAAGGTTTGATCGAGTACCTAAAGCAGGTGACGCCATCAATTTAAAAGTAGGTATTCTTTCATTTACCAGTAGTCTTTAGCTCGCTTAATTGATGAGGAAAATACTCAATTTGGCATAAGCCTGCCGTAGGCAGGTAATCTGCAGCCGACCCTATGATTTATACTTACTTATAAGTAAGTGGTGTCGATTTTTGATTCCCCACGTTCCACTACGGCTCATATTTGACGAGTTACCTGCCTTTCGGCAGACAGGCCTTTCACAATAAATAACACCCGAATTTTCGGGTTAGCTTTTTTTCTTTTTCTTTTTTAGTGGTTTGCATGCTTTGCAGAAATCTGAAAGCACCGCAATTTGTGAGTGCACCCTTTGATGTTCTTCCTTTAAAAGTTGGGTTTTCCTTCCAAGGTCTGTTGATTTCAATACTCGTGCAGCTTCAGCGTTCATCTCTTGTTGTAGTTTTTGATAAATGGGCTGAAAGAAGCTGACATCAGAAAACGCCCCCTTTTGTTCATGCATCTCTTTTCTAAACTTTCGAGCGTATAATTCGGTCAAGTCAAAACTGTACTGGCCAAAGTCAACTAATTTTTGCGCTGTAAGTGTGTCCGGTGCGGTAATAACTGCTGCATCCTTATTAAACGTGGTCGAAACTTTCTCATTAAAATTTTTCGTGAACATAAATTGACCCGTTGTCATGCGGAAACTAAAATCCATGTTGGCTCCTGAAAAAATGGAGTAGGAGGTAAGCTTGTTATTTATCTCCGTTTGGGGAGATTGAAAATCTGCTAATTTTATTTTATAATCCGGTGACCATTCAACAATGGACTGACTATACAATGTAGTTAGAGAATATACAAAAAGAAGTAAGAGTAAATACCTGGTCATTTTCGGTCTGCTAAAAAGCCGATTCGCAGTTAGAAAGGCGAACCATGAGCATGACGCTACAGTACCGCACCTTTAAGCGAATCGGCTTAAGTAATAATTAATTTTAAAACAAAGGCAGTAATAAAAACAGGTTCTGTGCTATTTCTTAAGAAACAACAAAGTAGTAGAACGAAGCAGAATATGCCATGGCAATCACTAGAGTGATTAGAAACAGCATCATTTGAAATTTTTCTTTCATTTTCTTATAGTTGCAATACAAAGATGTGTCGCCGGTAGATAAGCTACAATACCCACTTTTGGGTATTTTTTGTCTTAAATAGGGTAGATAGTACGGTTTTACCCGGGTAATCTGATGAATCCCTGACGCAGTCAGGCTGCAAAAAAAAGTGTAGGAAGAGCTTTATTTGAAAACTTGCTGAAAAAACAAGGTTTTCTGGAATGATAGCATAACGGTTTTTAAGCAAGAAATTAAGTAGCTTTAACACATGCCATGTAGAGTGGGTATTACAACAGATCCGGTAGCGCGAAAAGCTTACTGGAAAAATCAGGTAGTGGGTTTTGCTAACTGGCGCATCCTCGCCTCCTACAAGAAAAAATCAGAAGCTCTGGAACATGAAGAGCGAAATGCAAAAAGATATGGGTGTAAGTCTCATGCAGGCGGGCCGGATAAGAAAGGTGTTTGGGTGGTGTACAAGTTTGATTACATCCGTAAGAAAGCTCAGAAAAAGGATAAGTAAGGTTGCTTGTAAAGTAAGCAACCTCACAATCTGAACCCGATGTCCGTTTACATCTTTTTGATTTTTCCGCTACCGGAAGAGTTCGCGATGACACGTTCCGGATCACCTGAATAGTAGACATTTCCACTGCCAGATATATTGGCCTCAATTTCTTCCAATGCGGTAACGTAGCAACTCCCGGATCCACTTATGGATGCTTCAAATGTCTTTACCTTAAGATCCTCTGCTTTTACCTTTCCAGATCCACTGATTCTGGCACTCGCTTCTTCGGCGTTTCCTCGCAACTCAATGTCACCGGACCCAGAAATCCTCATTTCTACTTCATCACTTGAAACGTCTAGATCCATTTCCCCGGACCCGCTGATGGTTAGATCCAAATCTTCGGTATTTAAGGTGCTTTTTCCTTTGATGTTTCCTGAGCCACTTAGCGAAACCCGTTCTATTTCTTTCATCGTAATGTAAATGTCTACGTCTCGAAAACCGTCGCTTCTCCAATTCCACTTTTCCTTTCGCTTGATGGTCAGACGGTCACCGGATTGTTCAAACGTTATTTTTGCGAAATCTTCCTGAGAGCAATCAATTGTGACTTTCTCTTCATTGCCTTGTTTTAAATAAAGTGTTGCATTGATTCCTAATGATACTTTGGAAAACGATCCCACATCTACGGTTTTTTCCTGTGCTGACAGGAGAGACGATCCAATAAGTGAGAGACAGAAGATTAGTTTAAATTTCATAGTTGATAAATTTAGTTTATGGCACCTGGCTTGAGCGATCTGCCTGCCTAAGACAGCATAGGTACTTGAAAATTTCACCTTATTACTTAAGCGGTTCGTCATGCCAATATCATGTGTTTAAAGTTGCTGAAACATACCTTTCGTACTTTATTGATGGGTTTTCCCCAGTAATTTAAAAGTCGCTACGATCATTTCAGCGTTGTTTTTTTCTTACAGAGACATCACTTAAAAGTTAAAGTTGCATACTTGATGTCATTTTTTCAATAAATGAGATCGACTGATCGGTCAGTAGCTTAAGGGTTTCATCCTGACTCAGGCTTGCCGATTTGGGTACTTTAAAGGAGTGATCGCCATCCGGAATTTCATAAAGCGAAGCATCTTTGAGTGTGGCTACTACCTCTTTTATTAACCCAATGGTGGCTAGTTTATCCCTCGTGCCTTGTAAGAATAGTTGCGGAACGTTGATTTTATCCAGGTGATCGGCTCGCTCTTTTCCTACTTTTCCCGGTGCATGAAGCGGAAATCCGAAATAAATAATTCCTTGTATCCCATCGATTGGTGTTTCAGCCAGTAGGTGAGAAGCCATGCGGCCTCCATATGATTTCCCGCTTAAAAAAATGGGAAGAGCAGGGTATTTCTTTTGGATTTCAGGGATAACTACCCGCCAGGCTTCGATGTTTTTCTTTGATGATCCCGGTGACTTTCTGCCGGCTTCCATATACGGAAAGTTAAAACGTACGGCATGAATACCTCTTTGAGAAATAGCATGTGCGATCGACTGCATAAATGGATGGTCCATGCCGGCACCGGCACCATGGGCGATGATGATTACGGCTTTGGGTGCGGTGGCCTCGTCTATTTTCAGGTGGATTTTTTCCAAATCATGATCCAAGTGTGACTCCATTGGGTAAATTTAACGCCATGATGCTAACTGTATTAGGTTGTGGTGATGCCTTCGGAAATGGAGGACGTAACAATACGGCTTTTCTGGTGACCGAAAAGGATGAACACATTCTCCTGGATTGTGGTACGACGACGCTTATTCAACTGAAGAAAGAGCAAATAGATCTCGAACAGGTGTCGGTGATTATCCTCTCACATTTCCACGGTGATCATTTTGGGGGAGTTCCTTTCTTTTTGATTAGCAGCATGTTTGAAACCAAACGAAAAAGTAAGCTGACGATCGTCGGCCCTAAAGGAGTAAAGGAAAAGGTCTATGCACTTCAAGAAGCGATGTACCCGGGAACGACACAAAGGTTGAGCGACCTGACATTGGAGTTTGTAGCGTTTGAACCTGAGCGTTCCATAGAAATAGACGACAAAAGAATCATTGCCTATCCAGTCAATCATAGTGAACCCTCCATCCCACATGGCGTGCGTTTGACATGGTGTGAAAAAACCATTGCTTTCTCTGGTGATACTTCCTGGACGGATCACCTTCAGCCTTTGTCCAAAGGTGCCGACTTGTTTATCTGTGAGTGTAATTTTCTGGATCAGCAAGCCTATGGGCACCTTAGCTACCATGAGTTAATGAATAAAAAAGACCAACTTTCCTGTGATGCGATTTGGTTGACGCATATGAATGACCGTGTCATTGAGGCACCGGATATCCGCTTTAATCGATTGGAGGACGGAATGAAATTAACCATCTGATCATTATGAGGACTTTTTTTTGGTTCATTCCTTCTATCTGTGTTTTTCTGGGTATCCTTTTACTTTCAACGGCCTTTTCCGTACCCATACAAGTAGAAGGCATCAGCTCATTAGATAAACTGGAGCATGCTTTTGCCTACCTGGTATTGGTTCTCTCTCTCCTGTTTGGCTTCTGGAAAAGCGGGTTGCTGTCTGTAAAGGTTTGGGTATGGATTTTCTTTGCCACGTCTATTTACGGAGTAAGTCTGGAGTTTGTACAGTACGCACTTTTCCCCAATCGGTACTTCGAATGGTTGGATGCATTGGCCAACGTTTGTGGCGTTATTTTAGGTAGTCTGGTGTTTAGGATTTTTATGAAATGAAGAGTAAACCACTTTATTTCATCATTCATAAGCCGTATAAAGTACTTAGCCAGTTTTCTAATGAAAATGGAAATCCCGGTTTGGGTAGCCTTTACGACCTGCCAAAAGACGTGTACCCGGTGGGGCGGCTGGACCTTGACAGCGAAGGACTCCTGATCCTGACCAACGATAAATCACTCAACCATCAATTACTCCACCCTCAAAACGCGCATGAACGTGTTTACTGGGTAGAAGTGGACGGGGTACCTGATCAGAAAGACCTGGACGATTTGCAACAGGGGGTAACGATTCGGATCAATGGAAAAGTCCACCAAACCCGTAAAGCGGAAGCTCGTGTGATCGCCCCGGAAATCGCCGACAGGGTGCCTTCGGTCAATACGATAAAACATCCTGTAAGGTCATGGGTGGAATTAAAATTGAAAGAAGGTAAAAACCGGCAGGTAAGACGCATGACGGCTGCGGTAGCGCATCCTACGTTGAGACTGATACGTGTAAGCATTGAAGACCTGAAACTTGGTTCTTTAGCCAGTGGCGCCATCACACAGGTGAGTCAGAAGGTAATCTATAAGAAGTTGAAATTGTGAGTTACGAAAAGTGCGCATCACTTCGCTCCCTTCATCCTACGTGCACGTAAGTAGACCCTTGGGTAGTTAAGTAAGACAATGCAAACATTGATCAGTCGTCTAAACGTAGAGGTTCCCTGCTCGTCTAGCTTGCCTGGAGGAGACTCGAAAAACTGGATGATCTTTTTCAGGGTATTATTAAGCAAGGTCAGGTAAAGGATCAGGATCATCAACCAGATGAAGGCAAGGTTGAAAATAAAAGTAGGTATCTCCAGGCTTCCCAATACTTTGTAGGGGGCATAAAAGTGAGCCCTCCCGGTGGTGGAGTACGGACGCATGAGTATGGGGTCTTTCTTCTGAATGAGCTGATCTTCTCCTCGATATACCTTGTCAAAGTGGGCCTTGTTCATCAATAAATCTTCCAGGTATTCATTGTTGTATTTCTTTTCAAGGGAAATGAACGCATCCTTTCCTATTTGCTGGACCAACTCATCGTAAATGGCGTCTTTTTTCTCAGTAGACCTGACGTAACGATTAGAGAAATACGATTTTGCTGATTGCAAATAATTTTCCAGTCTTTTTCCAATCGCTGGGGTGTAGTGCTCGGAAAACAAACTGTTTTTTCCTGGAAAAACCGAATAACCGTGTATTTCTACCAATCGGTCCAGTTCATTTCGAAGGATGCTGAACTTTTCCCCAGACGTGTCGGTGTTCCATGACGTAGTGTCTCGCATCAGTTCACGGTTGATGGCGATAAGCTCAGGCATCAAAAAAGATCGGTTAACAGAGTTCTGGCTGATCTCCTGATTGACTTCAAAAAAATGTTTCTCGTATTCATTGTACCGAAACTGCGCGACGGTAAGGGCTTCGTATGCCCACCTTGAGGCCATCATATCGCCTACCAGCGGGACGTTTTTCTGATTATTTATTGAGTGATGTAGTTCGTCAAACTTGATGATGGCCCCTCCCAATAAAAGCTGAGGGACAAGAATGAATGGAATCAATATGTAGATGGTGATGACCGAGTTGAGCGCTGAAGAGATGTTTAAGCCTACGATATTGGCAAAACAGGAGGTAGAGAAAAGCACCAGCCAATAATACGTATACATGCCGTGTATCTCCAGGATGTAGTTACCGACGATCACAAATGAAAGGGACTGGATGGCTGAGAGAATAAAAAGGAAGGTGATTTTTGAGTTGAGGTAACTAAACCTAGAAAGGTTAAGAAAAGACTCTCGTTCCAAAATCTGACGATCTTTGTAAATTTCCTGTGCGCTGATGGTCAATCCCATAAATAAGGCGACTACCACTGACATGAACAAGTAGGCCGGCAGGTTGATGTTTTCTGAAAAGGCGTACTGTCCTTCGGGCGAGTACTTGGAGAAGTATCCAAGGATGAAGGCAAGTAGCGGGGCTTCCAGTAAGTTGATCAATACGTATTGACGATTGGCGATTTTCGAAAGCAGGTTCCGTTTACTAAAGATCTTAAACTGGTCCCATAAGTCTGGAATGTTGAAGTTAGTAGGAGGTAGCACCGGCTCGTATTTGAGCCTGACCAGCTTGGACTCGATGTTTTCCCGATACTTCGTGTACCATGAGTAAGGCTGTACCCTTCGCTTTCTGGTGGCGGTGCCGTCGTCATTTATTTCTCGTGCTTCGATGATCTGCAGGATCTGATCAGGGATGACGTTGCCACACCTGGGGCACTCGCTTTCCGCGGCATTGACCTGGGTACTCATCGTTTTAAAGTAGACCACAGCATCTACAGGGTTTCCGTTGTAAACCGGATACCCTCCTTTATCTAGCATCCAAAGGCGATCTAACAACTTAAAAATGTCCGAGGAGGGCTGATGGAGTATGGCAATGACAAGTTTCCCTTTCCTGGACAGGTCTTTTAGTAAAAGCATCATTTTCTCCGAGTCCATCGAAGACAATCCCGAGGTAGGCTCATCCACAAAAAGGACGGATGGTTCCCTCATGAGTTCCAGTGCAATGTTCAAGCGCTTACGCTGCCCACCACTAATGGTTTTGTTGAGAGGATCGCCAACTTTCAGGTCTTTGATATCGATCAGGTCCAGATCCTCCAGTATTTTGTCTACCGTTTTTTGAAGCTGGCCCTTTGAGAAATC
The DNA here is from genome assembly GCA_039192005.1 of Bacteroidota bacterium. Classification (GTDB taxonomy): domain Bacteria; phylum Bacteroidota; class Bacteroidia; order Cytophagales; family Cyclobacteriaceae; genus Ekhidna. The sequence continues at coordinate 1,481 of JBCCXH010000160.1, read as the reverse complement.
GCTAAAACAGGTCTGTGCGTTGAAATAAAGATTTTGATAAACCGTGAGTTCTTCGAATAGCAGGTCGTCTTGAGGTACGTATCCAATGACCCCTTCCATGGCTGCTTTTTTCAATGGAAACCCATTGATGTGGACCCTTCCATCGGTCGGTTGGGTTTTGCCGTTTAGCAGGTTGATCAATGTTTACTTTCCGGTCCCACTGCCACCCATGATGCCGATGAGGTGACCGGAGTCTTCCGAAAACGAAAAGGGTTTGATCCCGTTGTTTCCACTTTTGAATTTAAACTCCAGTTCTTCTCCTGCAATGACTACCCGTGTATTGGACTTTTTATGGATGAATTGCCGGATAATCTCAGATTCGTAGATCGATTCGATGTTCGGGCCTTTGATAATGGATCCGGGTTTGAGAATGTAAGCTTTCTTTGGGATGACTTTCGCTCCTTCTAAATACAGGTTGAGCGGTCCATCGTAACGAAAAACATAGGCCTCTACGCTGACCAGGTGTAGGACCGAGATTTTACCGAAAAGGTTTTCTACGTATAGGTGCTTTTCCTCAGTTTCTTTTTTCTTTCTTTTTCGAATGATCCAGGCCATTTCTTCTGGCCACTCTGTTTGTTTATTGTCAATGGTCAGCAACTGATTTTTGTCCAACCCCTTAAAGTCCGGCTGTAAAACAAAAGCTTTCAGGTTGTTGACGTCGTTTTGGTCCAGGTTAAAGTTCAGAGCCACCAGCGATGCAAACTCTTCTTCTTTTTGAACGATTTTTTCATCCGCATTGATGAGTTCCATCAGCTGCATGAACACAATGAGTCGTTCAGACCGGAGCAACTCTTTGTTGAGCTGATTACAGATTTTGGCAATCTGGAGGATACTGGTGCTGTCGATGTTGACTACTTCATTGTCGTAAGTAGGTGTTTTTTTGTAAAACTTCAGGTAGTCATGAAAAAGGTTGATGTACTCAGAGGTGAGTGAATCGTTATTCAGGTTTTTCTTTAAATAAGGTTTGATGATAAGTTCGCTGGAATCAACGATACCTGAATCTTCCTTTGCACTTTCGATGATCGCAAAGAGATGAACTAATGCATTAATGATTGACTCTGTCACCCTGTTTATATAAAAAGCCCCGACTCAATCAGAATCGAGGCTCTAAAATAGATGCTCTAATTTTATTTAACTAACGATTCGACTTCTCATTGACTGGACGCTCTTAGATACGTCACCAAATTGGCCTTCCGTCATCTTACCGTCGTCACCTAGTTGGTCAAATACCAGGTCAATGTACCTTAAGTCTGGCAATACTTTAGCTACGTTGGTATCGTCCTGAAATTTTTCCATGAGCTCTACCAGTTTGGTCACCTGTGCTTTTTGGTTGCCTAAAACGTCCATTAATTCGGCTTTATTTTCACTCATTTTTACCAATTCTGTGGTAAGATAAAGTCCCTCAATTACGCTTCCGGCAATCACCAAAATGGATGTTTTTT
>JBCCXH010000159.1:0-10342 GCA_039192005.1 Bacteroidota bacterium | reverse complement strand
GCTTTAAACTAAAATGAAGTTTGATGAAAAAGAGTACGCTATCCGATCCGTTTGAGGAAGTAAGGAAGATGGCCGGTTATGGACACATTAATGATCAGGATGATCCTGTCATGATGCTATTGCGTCTTCAGGATGTAAGAAAAACGGCGAAGAATTGGGAAACCTTTCAATCGGAGGCTGCACCTGGACGTATTGTTGTTCCGTCAGAAGTAGACATTAGTGTAGCAAGGCAAATTCCTTTTGAGGTGGACCCACCGATGCACAAAAAGTACCGGGACTTGTTAGAATCATGGTTCAAACGCCCTGACCAGCCAGCATATCAACAAAGGGTGGCCGCTATCATAGATGAACTTGTTGAAGAATCGCTTTCGAAGGATCATGTTGAGGTCGTCAGGGAGTTTTCACTCAAACTTCAATCGCGCGCTTTAACTATTTTATTAAATACCCCCTATGAAGAAGCCGAAACCTGGATCTCTTGGGGGACACATGTTTTTCGAAGCGACGAAAGCGCAGTGGATAAAAGCAAAGCAAATGTCTTGTTTGATTATTTGGACGAGGAAATAAACCAGGCAATTGCCAATCCGGGGGACGATTTGTATTCTGTTTTACTAGCGTCGGAAGTTGATGGGCGCAAACTCTCGAGGGAGGAAGTGAAAGGTGTAATGATTTTGACCTTTGCCGGTGGAAGAGACACCGTTATCAACGCCGTTACGAATACCATTGCCTACTTTGCGGATCACCCTGAATCACTCATCAAATTGCGCCAACAGCCAGAAATTGCACCCATTGCTGTTGAAGAACTAGTCAGGTATTTTTCACCACTTACGCATATGGGAAGAGTAGCTACTAAGGATACTGAAGTGTGTGAACATGCCGTTAAAGCGGACTCGCGTGTCTCTATGTGCTGGGCATCGGCAAACCGGGATGAAAAGACCTTTGAAAACCCAAACGAAGTGAATCTGGAACGAAAAATGAACCCACATGTAGCTTTTGGGTTCGGAATTCATAAATGCCTGGGAGCAACTCACGCAAGACAAGTCTTAAAAACACTGATCACCATCCTGGCCGACAAAGTAGCTTCACTCGAAATACAGAGTTGCGAAGAAAAAATTGAACATTGGGAAAAGTTTGAGCGGAAAGTGGGATTTGAAGCGATAAAGGTGAAATTTAATAGGAGATAAAATAACAACTGAAATTCATGACAAAAATTACATTCATTACCAAAACAGGAGACAAACATGTATTGGAGGCTGACTCGGGAACGATTATGGAACTCGGTGTCAATAATAACATCCAGGGAATAGATGGCGAGTGCGGAGGGGTTTGCTCATGTGCTACCTGTCATGTTCACGTTTCGAAAGAATACTACAGTGTAGTGGGTGAACCAGAAGAAATAGAAAAAGACATGTTGGAACTGGATGATCATGTCACAGCATACAGCCGGTTGGGTTGTCAAATCAACATATCTGAAGACCTTGACGGGATAGTCCTTGAGGTGGCCAACGAATGATCCTGTATGCAATCTGAGAAAACGTGTATCATCATAGGAGGAAGTCATGCAGGCATTAATTGTGCCTTTGCATTGAGGAAGGAAGGTTGGGTCGGAAAAATCATCGTATTTGATTCTGACCCGGAACTACCTTATCATCGTCCTCCATTATCAAAAACCTTTCTTACAGGTACGGATGAAATAGAAAAGTATGCCTTAAAATCAAGGGATAGTTATGAAAAAGAAAGGATCACGCTCCAATTAGGTGTTGTGGTGGAATCCATCGATCCAGAAAGGCAGGTCATTCTACTGAAGAATGGGAAGGAAGAAACATACGACAAATTAGTACTGGCGACCGGCGCCAGGCCATTAATCCCTGAAATAAGTGGGATTCAACATGCTGCCAATTTGTTTCCACTACGTACAGCTGGTGACGTAAAAAACATAAAACAAGCGCTAAGCACAAAGCAACATCAGCGAGTCGTCGTCATTGGTGCCGGCTATATCGGCCTGGAAATTGCCGCATCTATTCGGAAGCTTGGACATACAGTGACGATACTTGAATTAGAAAAACGCATACTCTCCAGAGTGACAAGCCCTGAGATGTCACAGTTCTTCCATGAGTTACATCGCACCAATGGTGTGGAAATCGAAACCGGTAAGGAGGTGACGAAAATCGAAAATCATGAAATGCCTCATCAGGTCACCTGTGCTGATGGCTCCAGCTACGAAGCAGATCTGGTCATTTTAGGAGTTGGCATAAAAATAAATTCTGAATTAGCTAAAGCGGCGGGGTTGGAGGTTAAAAACGGGATTTGTGTGGATGCAACGACAAAGACCAGTCATGATCACATTTACGCAATTGGAGATTGTACCTGGCACCGTAACCCGCATTATAACAATCAATACATCAGGTTAGAATCTGTTCAAAACGCTGTGGATCAAGCCAAGGTAGCAGCTGCCACAATCTGTGGAAAACCGACTTCATATGATACGATCCCGTGGTTTTGGTCTGATCAATACGACGTAAAACTCCAAATAGTTGGGCTAGCTAGTGGATACGATCAATTACTTATCAGGAGGGAGTTGAATGAATCAACGAAATTTTCCATTTGGTACTTCAAAAAAGATCAATTACTAGCTGTGGATGCCATTAACAACCCAAAGGCCTATGTCATTGGAACTAAGTTCATCAAAGAACGGCAAGTTGTAAATAAAGAACGCTTAGTAGATCCCAATACTGCTCTCAAACCAACTTTCTTAATCTAGGAAGCCATCGAGTCATTCCGAATAAAAAGTATTTACGTTTATTTGCGATTAAATATACCGATCGGTATATTTAATCGCAAATGAGAGACCCGGCACATACCAGACAGCGCATCATTGCCCATGCACTTCCTATCTTTAATACGAAGGGATACAACGCGACCTCATTATCCGATATTACAACCGCGACAGGCATCACAAAAGGTGCCATCTATGGTAACTTTAAGAACAAAGACGAGGTCGCAACTGCCTCATTTGAAAAAGGGGTGGACATCGTCATGGGGCACATCCGAAAGCACATCAAAGCGCATAATAATGCACCTGACAAATTGATGGCCATTCTGGATTACTACGAAGAATATGTAAATAACCCACCGATTTTAGGAGGTTGCCCTGTTTTAAATGCTTCCATTGAAGCAGACGATAGTTTGCCGTTTTTAAGGACTCGTGTGATTAGAACCGTAGCCCTAATAAAAGATTCGTTAGTGAAAATCATTAATCGAGGTGTATTAGAAGGGCAGATCAAAAGAGAAACCAATGCTGAAGAATTTGCCATTTCTTTTTATGCGACCATAGAAGGAGCCATTTCTCTTTCAAGAATTGAAGGGGACTTACGGTCTTACAAGCACATCAAGAAGTTTCTATGCAAGATGATAAAAGAGATAAAAGCCTAATCCTTTAATGTAAAATACCGAATGGTATAAAAAAACATGCAATGAAAAATACGACATATATAGAAGTCAAAGGTGAAGATATCTCCAGACCTTCTGACCGTCCGAACAAAACCAATTGGAAAATAGAGTTAATCAAAAAGGGGCTTAACATCTTACAACACGCCTCTCCTAAAAAATCTGCTGAGATCATCTGGTATTACTTTACCCTGCCTGGTCGGGTAAAGTTTTCTCAACCTCAAAAGGACTTACTGGATCAAGCAGAGGTAATGGAATCTAATTACAAAGGGGACAAAATCATCTCTTACCGGTGGGGTACTGAAGGCCCCAAAATATTGCTTTGCCATGGTTGGAGGTCCAAGATCGCAGACTTTAGAAGAATGATCAACGCATTTCTAAGTCAAGGTTATGTGGTAGAGGGAGTAGACATGCGTGCCCATGGAAAGTCTGAGGGGAAACACACAGCACTTCCTGAGTACCGGGACATCATTAAAAACCACTACGTCAAGCATGGTCCATACGACACGGTCATCGGCTATTCATTGGGAGGAATTGCTTCTGGGATGGTCTTAAGTGAACTAACTGATCTATTGCATCCAAAAAACTACTTTATTCTGGCGGGACCACCCTATGTCCGCTACTTTTTCAAAGACATCGTTAATGATGTAGGGTGTAACCATGCCGTTTATGAGGCGATGTGTCGACTAGTACAAGATTATTACCACCAACCTATAGACCACTTCGATCTGCGAACGAAAGCCGATGTATTCAACCAAATCAATACGCACCTTATATATTGTGAAAACGATCAAATGATCCCTTTCGATAAGGGGCAAGAACTTGCAGCCTACTGGCCATCCGCCTCATTTGTTCGAACAAAAGGTTTAGGGCACTATCGGATTATTGCTAATAATTCAATAATAAATTACATTTCTGAAAGAATTTTAAAATAATATCAAACAAAAAGACACATTTTGCAGTATGTGTAATTTTTGTTTGTTTGTTAAAATCTGTTGATGAGTTTTCGTAACTTTATTATACATATAAACCAAAACAAACCATGAAACAGAAATTCATTTACCTCATCCAAACCATTGATTTAGTCGTTTTGTTACTAAGGTCTGACCGAATAATTGAAGACTTCATCGATCAATATTGATTATTTAATCCCTTTGATCGCAACGATTTCTTTTGGGTTGAGTAGACGAAACTTTCCTCTGGGTAAGTTCTTCTTTGTCAACGTACCGAACATGACACGATCAAGTTTTTTTACCTCGTAGCCTAAGTGTTCGAAAATACGACGCACAATACGGTTTCTACCGATGTGTATTTCAATGCCAAGTGTTTTATTGTCGTTGCTTACAACAGCAAGTTGATTAACTTGTGCCTGCCCATCTTCTAATTCTACTCCTGAGGCAATCTTTTCTACATCTTCTTTGGTAATTGGCTTATCCAATTCAACCTGATAAATCTTTTTCACCTTATGAGAGGGATGCGTCAGTTTCTTAGCCGTTTCACCATCATTAGTAAAAAGTAACAACCCGGATGTATCTCTGTCTAACCGGCCGACAGGGTATATTCGTTCTTTACACGCCTTTTCCACTAATGACATGACCGTCTTTCGCTCTTGCGGATCATTGGTCGTTGTAATAAATCCTTTGGGCTTGTTTAAAAGCACATACTGATGTGTCTCAGACTTAAGTTGTTTCCCTTTGTAAGAAACCTTATCGGCTTTGGAAACCTTAAACCCCATTTCTCTCACGGTATCTCCGTTTACCTTTACCAATCCATCGGCAATTAGTTTATCTGCCTCTCTTCTGGAACATACTCCAGCATTAGCAATAAAACGATTTAGCCTGATTTCCTGAGATTGGTGTGAGACTTTCTTTTTACCTGGTCTCTTCATGTATTTCTAATCTTGCTCCTTTCCAATCGCGTTTTCTTCCTGACTAAAGTCTTTCGGTGTGGGCAACTCTTTTAGGTCATTTATCCCAAAATAATCCATGAAACGCTGGCTGGTACCATAAAGCAATGGCCGACCCACCCCTTCGGATTTGCCTTTAATTTCTATCAATTCTTTTTCTAATAATTTTTGAATGGAATAGTCACAACTGACACCCCTGATCTGCTCTGCTTCGCTTTTTGTGACCGGCTGTTTATATGCGATGATGGCCAGTGTCTCCAGTGCAGAATTAGAAAGTCGTTTTTTCGATTGTTGTTTTAGGAGGATGCCAATGCTTGCCTGATAGGCGGGTTTTGTCAAAAACTGATACCCACCACCAGATTTGATTAGCTCAAAGGAAAAATTATCCTCCTTGAATTTTGCTTCAATCAACTGAAGCCCCGTTTCTATGTCTTTAATAGGTACATCCGCGTCAAACATCTCTTTCAAGCAGTTTTGTACCTCTACTTCTGTAATAGGCTTAGGTGAGCAAAACACCAATGCCTCTATGTGGTTTGATAAGTAATCCATTTAGGACTTATTCATTTTTGCCTCAATGCTATGCATGGTATGTGGCACTGCCCTAAGGCGCTCTTTGGAAATTAATTTTCCTGTATCTACGCAGATACCATACGTCCTGTTTTTAATTCTGATCAGTGCATTTTCCAGGTTATTGATAAATTTCTGCTGCCTTCCTGCCAACTGGCTAAGTTGCTCTTTTTCAGCAGTATCCGCTCCATCTTCCAGTGTTTTGACAGAGGAGAAATTATCTCCTGTATCATCCGCTTCTCGTATTAGCGATGCTTTAAGCGTGTTAAGTTCTGATTTTGCTTTTTCCAATTTCTCGTTGATCAGACTTTCAAATTCTTCTAGTTCTTGATCAGAGTACCTAGTTTTATCTCCCATTGTGCAGTTGTGTTGTATACATATAATTAGAGCTTAGCGAAAATACCCAGAATGATCTACATAAAAGTACGAGATTTCGATAATTCCCTGATATCTGCCGTCGAGCATCCTGAAATCTTAATCGGATACGTAACCAATTTGCTGTGACCAACCCTTATCATTGTGGTGAAATTGACCCTTAGACTTATGAAACAGAAGATACAACTAGCATTATTTACGGGCATGATCCTACTTACGCTCATTTCCAGCGCACAACCTGATGCCGGCACACTTACTATTGGAGGAGGGCTATCCCTTGATTTTCAAAATAATAAACAGGAAAACGGAAGCATCACCGTAGACCAGGGAAATACAAATGTAACAAGCTTCACTCCCTTAATTGGTTATTTTTTCTTCGATGGCTTTGCCGGTGGGCTTGCGGTAAACTACATCCGGTCAAGATTTAAAACAGATGATAACACGGAAACTACGATCAACCGATCGTTTACTGTTGGACCTTTTTTGAAATACTACCATGAGTCCGGTTTTTTCGGCATGGGCAACATTGGTTTTGGTAGTGGGAGATTTAAATTCGAAGACACTGAATTTCCTGATAACAATACAGAAGCTGATCGTAGTGTCACTGACTGGCGAATAGGTGGAGGCTATGCTTACTTTTTTAACGATCACATCTCCATCGAACCGATGATCTCCTATGGTGGACAAACAGCGAAATTCGATGGAACAGATATAAAAGACATTAACAACAGTTTTCGGTTCAGTGTCGGGTTCGCCTTATTTCTGGATTGAAAACTGCTTTAGATGACAAATCATTAAGTGTATCATTCCCAGACAGGCACTAATTTCCTAAAACCTGTTGCATGACATTAAGCGTTTGTTTTATCGACAGGTTAATATGGAAGCCCTGTTCATTTTATGTGTAAACAACCCGCTTCATTACCGCCTTGTTATTGATAGCATAAATACACCGGCTATGGAAAAAACGAATGCCCATCTAAAAAAAGAGGGTCGCTTTTTTGATCAAAAAAATGACGAGTTACATCCCGTCAGTCATTGGATAAGAAATAGAAAAAGCACTTACGCTTACGATTTTATTGACGAAGAAATCCCTAAATCTATTGTTGAGGAAATAGTCACCAATGGACTTTGGGCTCCTACGAATAAAATGACGCAGCCGTGGAGGTTTGAGGTATTGGGAGGAAAGCATAAAGTAGACCTCGGCCCCTACATGGTAGCATATTACAAGCGGACATTAGGTGAAAAGCAGTTTCCGGAGTCTCGGCATGAATCCGTCCGAAACTACGCTAGATATGCTACGTTAATTTCTATCATTTTTCAGAGAAGCAAACCAGAGCGTATCGTAGAGTGGGAAGAGATCGCAGCCATCTCCTGTGCGGTGCAAAACATGTGGCTTAGTAGCACGGCGATGGGACTAGGATGCTACTGGGATTCTGCCGAGGCCACAATTAAGTATTGTGAAGAAAACCTGACATTAAAATCCAATGAAAGAAGCCTGGGCATCTTATTTATGGGGGTATGTGGTGATAAAACAGATTCGCTAAACAGAAAAAGAAAACCTTTAAATAAGAAATTGTCCTGGAATCTTAAATAGCCAGAAAGATATAGTGAAAGAAAAACGTGCAGCTCAATGAAGTTATCCGGGACACTCAAAGTCACCTTTGTAAGCAACCCGGATAATGATGCTCAAAAAAATCCTGCTCGGATTAACAAGCAGGATAATTTCTACTGCAACGCAGCATGTTATTCGACAACCATCCTCGCGGACAACTTACGACCGCCAAAGGATACACGAATGATGTAGTTCCCATCGGATAGAGAGGAATCAATATCTAATTGGTACGTACCCTTCTCTGTAGAGAACGTTGTCTCATATACCTCGTGACCTGCCTCGTTGTACAGCCTTAGCGTACCTTCACTTATTTCCTGATCAAACGCTAGTGTGGCAGATTTACCTGTCATTGGATTCGGGTGAACGATGAATTCATTCGTCCCATCTTTCGAAATCTCTGCGATGTTTTCTGCAGCAACGACTCCCGATGTTGCCGACACGCTACTTACATAAGCCACCCAATCGGCATTGGGAGAGTTAGGAGGTGTTCCTATTGACCGAAAACCTCCTCCCTGAATGACATTTCCATTCTTAAGGCCTCCACCGTTTCTGGGATTAAACCACCTGACCTGAAAACTCCCCGAGACGCCATTCAGGTTAAGGTTGGCGGACCCGCCCCACTCCAGGTAAATCACGTAATGCTGACCTGGCTGAGCAAAACAGTTGATAAAACTATTCGTGTTGTTTTGAATCAGGTCGTCTCTATTGCGCATGTTCCAGAAAGGAATGTTGTTGTTTTCAAAAAACTGAACAGCAAATCGAGACCAGTTAAAGAGGGGGTTAAAACGCCTGAAATCGTCTGTTCTAAAGTCGGCGCCACCGCCTGCATACCACATCACTCCTGCTCCACCGGCCATCAGTGCCTTCCAAAGGATGCGTGTTCGTGCCTGAACTCTGACCGGCGTGTTAACAGGAGCCGGGTTATTAAAATTAGGTCCAACTGGGCCCAAGTTGGAGTTGGTATATGGGCCTGTACTTCCTGGGTTTTGCTCATCTATGGCAATAATCAGTGGCCGATTGGCAACTCTGTTTTTATTAATCCAGGTTTTAATCCCCAAATCCGCTCCCTGCCCCTGAGCAGGACTTATATAAACCGACCTGAAATTGAGCAAGTTCGCAGGCTGATCTGAGCTTTGGAATGAAAACCCGGTCACGTTGACATTTCCGTTGATGTAGCTTTGAAAAGGACTGTTATTGCCCGGATTGTGTATGACCCGATGGCTTTTATAGGGATCCATCGTGGCAAGGTAGTTCGCACGAATACGTGCAATGCGTGCCTGAAACTGAACTGCATTCTGTCCCGGGATAGCACTCACCCCTTCCTGCTGTGGCGTTCCATTGATTTTAAATTCCTCACCAATGTTCCATTCGACTGCGAGGTGATGTCCAAAACGCGCAATCATTTCCCTGTAATAAACGCGCAAGGCGGCCAGATTTGAAAACGTGGACCGATCCACACCGGGAAACTCTCTCTTTGTTAAACTACAATTCTCAACCTCGGATAATTTGAAGTGCAACAATAGTCCTTTGCGCTCTGCATGGTTAAAAACAATTTCCCATTGTGCCAATTTGGACACATCATATTGCTTCGTATTATTTCGCACTCTCCAGGGATAGACATTTAATGCATCCCCTCCGAACAACGACATGGAAATGGAATTCATACCCGATTCCTGAACAAAATTAATCGCACCGATAATCTCCTGACCATTTCTGGCATTACTATTTACTGCCCTCCAGGTAGGATCACCGCCATTAAAATCCTGTGTATGATTGTCATACGTATGTTGAAATCGCGTATTCAGTTTTTGGTTATTTGGAGGTGCAATACGCGAACCTATGAAATCAAACTCATTGAAATCCAGTAGGTTTTCGGGGGAATCTGGACCTACTTTTAAATAGAAATTGTTGGTGCCTTCAGCAAATTTTAAATACCTCCTTTGGTTTAGCGTACCCGAAGTTTGTACTTGTAAACGGCCTTTGGTTCGTAAATCAGGCGCACTTGCATTGATCCCTCCGACATTTATACTGCCGTTGTAAATATCTCGGGGGCCTGGCAGGTTTCCTGTGTTTAAGATGGCGGCCACGTTACCTCCTCTGTAAAAAAGCAGCCTGTAGGTCCACTCTCCTGTCCTGTTGGGTCTAAAAATTGCTTTGAAAACTTTACCTGACGTCGCATGAGAGTTCGCCGCATTCCCATCTGCATCGAAATAGCCTGGAACGCGCAAAGTCTGTCCGCTAGCAGTGTGTGTAAAGACCACATCCAGCCTGTTGTTAGAAAACGTAGCCGGATTGGTCTCTGATAGTGCGTTGTTTAATCTGGCTACCACCTCAACACGATTCCATTTATTCGTATTGGAAAGGGCAGATACAGATGCAAGCAGGCCTTTCTTTTCAAAAGAACCTTGTGAAAAAGCAGGGTTCCAAATGCATAGACT
>JBCCXH010000158.1:0-10396 GCA_039192005.1 Bacteroidota bacterium | reverse complement strand
TGGTAAGGCAGGAGGTAACATTTGTCCTTGTAACATCTGCCGCGTCAACAGCAGGCTCATCAAAGTCTTCGTTAATTGCGAGTTGTGCGGTGCTTGAGCAGCCTGTTTCGTTATTTGTAACTTCTACTGTGTAGGTACGATCATCAAGATTGGCAGTTGTGCTTACAGGGAAGGCAGATACGGTTCCCAGGTTCTCCTGAACCGTTCCACTTACTCCAACACCCTGGTAAACAGTGACCGTGTAACCGGAGGCCGGAGGGGTATCTGTAGAGTTAATGCGAATTTGTCCATTCGAAGCATTACAATTGGTTTCATCGGATAGTTTCGTCAGGGATACATTAGGAAGTGTGAAGTTATCTTCTACCCTTACTGCTGCGGCTGCACTTTCACAACCATCACCAGGGCTTCCTACGATTCTTGCAACTACTGTGTAATCACCTGCTGTAACACCTGTAAATTGAGTAGTCACACCGGAGTTAATCGTAGTAACAAGAGCAGGCGTATCGTCAAACAGGTCAAATTCGTAAACGACTCCACTGGCAATAGTGGGTGTGACCGTGGTACTAACGTCGATGATGCCATTTTCAGATCCTGGCGTACAAATCGTATTGTCCGTTACCCCTGCGGCGAGCGCTGCAGTAGCAATTGTTGGAGTCAATGGCGTATTTAGAATGTCGTATTCAAAGAGTTCGTCACACTGAGTGTCATTATTTGTGATTCTGACGGTATAGGTGCCTGGTTCCAGCCCGGATGCAGTCGCCTGGTTGGTGCCTGTAGTGGAGGTGGCAAAGTTCGTGTTATCTACTAAATCTCCTCCATCAAGGGTGTTTCCGGTACCTGTTCCAAAAAACCACTCGAAGGTATAACCGGAAGGCTCATTCGCGTCAGCCATGGATGCGGTTACGCCAATGGAACCATTCGGGCTTGAGCAGTCGGTTAAATTATTAATTGTTTCGGCTGACTGTATTGCTACAAGTGTTTCTTCTATTTCAACAGTACGTGTGACTGAAACGCACCCTGTTACATCGTTCGTCACTCTTACCGTGTACTCGCCAATGGCAAGGTTGGAGATCGTATTGGCCGTTTGCCCTGCAATTGGGCTTCCTGTACCTGACCCGGTAAACCATTCAAAAGAATAGTCAGTAAAGTCTGTTTGGCTATCCACCTCATTGACAGTGATGGATCCATTGGGGAAATTGGGTGCACCTGAGCATACGGAAACGTCGGTAGGAACGACATCTGCCAAATCAAGGGAGGGCACCCCTGTTCCATCGTCAATATCATCAGTAAAGGTGGATACACATCCATTAACATTGTCCGTCACTTCTACCGTATAGGTACCACCATCGGCGGTGGATAAGGTCGCATTGGTTTCTCCGGCAAGTTCTCCTGCCACGGACACGGATGATCCACTGTACCATTGGTATGAAAAACTTCCTGATCCGCCGGTCACGGTCACACTTAGCGCTCCGGTGTAATCATTTCCTGAGTCATCTGCCAGCGCAGGATCACAGACGGTATTGGGAGTCATCGAGTTAAAGGCGATGATCGGATTATCGAGTGCAGGCAATACCTCAACAGTAATGGGAGTGGAAGGACAACTTGTTGTTGAGTTGTTAACTACAACTGTATAAAAGCCCTCTTGAATGTTCGATAAAGTATTGCCATTTTCTCCTGCGATAAGTGTGCCGGAAAGATCACTTCCTTCATACCAGTCATAATCGGCGTCGGCGTCTGAAGTAAAATTAGCTCCATTGTAAGTAGAAGTAACCGTAATGGACCCAGTGAAAGGAGTGCTTGTATTATCACATACGGAGTTTGTCGTTCGGGAATCGAATGTGACAACTGGAATGATTTGATCAACTGAAAGCGTGAACGAAGCGGTATTCACACAGCCGGTTACCGAATGAGTTACCTCCACATCGTACGTTCCGCCAGTCAGCCCCGTGATTGTACTATTCGTTCCCAGTACCGGAGTTGTTGTCCCGGTTGCAAACCATCTAAAGGTAAATGTTGGCTCTACAGATGCACAGGAGCCTCCACCTGGACAATCAGGGTCATTATCAATAACCGCTCTTAACGAACCATTTCCCGTGGCGCAGTCTGTCTGCGGGGCCACTTCTGAAATGACAATGTTCGGAATGTAAGGATCATCGTTGATAGTTATGGTTCGTTGTGCCGATTCACAACCGGTGGCTATGGTTTCAACGACCACCGTATAATCTCCAGCGTCAAGATTAAAACCTGTAGTTTGGTTAAGAATATCTAAACCTGCTACGTCTGAAGCCAATACAGGGGAGGAGGTATCCGGTCCATCGTACCAGGTAAATTGAAACAGGTTAGAAGCTTCAGGTGTTCCGTTTCCGTCCGCATCGACCGTCACGCTAACCGCACCGTTTCCACCACCACATGCTGAGTTATCTGTAAAGGCAGTAGAGATCACAACAGGAGGGTTTTCGGCATTTGTTATATTCACATCTACAAATGCATCACACTGCGTTTCGTCGTTAATGATGTTTACCCGGTAATCTCCATGATTAAGTGCCGTAAATAGTTGGTTGCCCGTTGCACCTGTAATCGTACTGTTAAGTGAAGCAAAGCTATGTCCATTATATAATTCATAAGTGTAAGTAGCAGGTTCTGAGGTCGTAGGCATCGATGGAGTCACACTAATCTCTCCGGAACCACCTGTACAACTCACGTCAGGGGTTAAGGCAGTTGCAATATCAGGCTCTTCCGTGTTTCGATCGAGTGTAAATGGAATCTCAGTAGCGTTACATCCCGTCAGGTTATCATAGACCACGAGAACATAATCTCCGTTATCCAGCATGTCAAACTGACCGGTGGTATTAATTGAGTCCGGGGTACCTGAAGCGGTAGTTCCCTGATACAGTTCGAACCGGTAAGGGAATAGGACGAAAGTGACCGAATCGACAAAGTTTCCGACGGACCCGGGATCTAAGCTTTCAAATTGAAACCTCGTGGTTAACTGACCATCGGGAACCGTGTAGGTACCACTGTACACCCGCCAGTCTGTGGTACCTGTGGAAAAGTCTCCTTGTTGAAGTTCGGCACCAATCGCACCAATACTGACCCGGATGTTATCGACACCGCTTCGTCCTCTATGGGCAAAAGACCAGGAAAATAAGGCACCGGGAGTGGTACTTAAATCGAAATAGAGCGCACCGATCTGGTTGGCCAATATTTCAGCAAACTGCTCACCGGAATAGGCCGGAACTCCACCAAAGCCGTCGTTCCACAGTTCGACAACGCCATCGGAAGCGGTTGTAGACCACCCGGGAAGATCTGTTTGGTTCAGGAACGTAAAGGTGCTTCGGTTGATGGGAGGTTCAGAAATGTCCGGATCTTCAAAATCACTGTTGATGTTACCTATGGTGATGGTATTCACATCTCCGGGGACGACCATGCTGGCGTCAATGCTTCCCAATATGGATGCATTACAGCTATTGATGTCGTTGACGATAAGGTCATTAGGAGTGACCATAAGTGAACCCGGTGTATCCTGCACGAAGATGTCCAGTGTGTCTGAACACGAAGTAGCATTTTCCGTGACGACTACGCGATATGTTCCTTCGGTTAACCCACCCAGCTGAAAAGGGTTGTCACTGACCAAAAAGGAGTTAGGTTCGGCGGAGCCAGGCAGTGCGTTGGCCGGAAGGGTATTGGCACCTTTGTACCAATCAAAATCAAACCCAATAACGGTACCTGCGCCGTCTCCGTCTGCTTCGATGATTCCATTACCTCCTTCACAAAACGTATTATTTTGAACCAAACTTAACGTGGCGACCGGAGCACTTGAGTCATCTCCCATGGTAGCAGTAGCAGGGTCAGATGGACAGGAGGAAGAAGTTTGAGTAGCCACTACTGTGTAATCCCCAATATCATTAACCGTGTACGTTACTCCGGTAAAATCCGGTACGGGTTTTACGCCCGGCCCGTCGTACCATTCGAACGTATAGTTTGACGTGTTTCCACCTACATCTGCAGATAAGGTACCGGTACCCCCACATGTCGTAATGTTTACCACCGTTACATTGGGAGCCGGTGGGAAGGACAGACCAGAAGAAACCGTAGCGTCCTGAGAAGTAGAACATCCGGAGAAAGCTTCTACCACGTCTACTGTGTACCCCTGGTTGGTCAGGTTTTGGAGCAGGTCGCCTGTACCAATCGGTGTATTGGTTGCATCACTGGTCAGCCTCCAGGTGAACGTGTAGCCATCCGCCACTCCTAACGTATCCAGCGGGATGTTGGAGACCGAAGCAGGAAACGTTCCGTTTTGTGTTTGGGAATAAGCAAACGCCCTCAATGCTCCGTTTGGCATGTCACAGTTGTCCAGTGGACTTACTTCGTATATCCATGCGTGGACCAGATAGGGAGGAGTACTGGTGCTGTTTAGGTTGTTAATGGTTAACGGAACGGTGTCGGATGTACAGCTGGTACCGGGAAAGGATGCAATGACGTCATAGTCTCCAAATGCCATCTGATTGAAAGTGCTTCCTGTGTGCAATACAGTAGAATAATCTCCTCGGTTGTACCAACGAAATTCAAATCCGTCCGCTTCCGTATGGTTTTTGACAATGTCTTCTTGTTGCCCTTGTACCAGCACGTTATCGATGTAGTGGTGTTCTGAACTTGCCGTGTTGTGGATGGTAACTGAAATGATTAATAAAGAATCCGGGTCGGTATCGTCCGGTCGTATTCCGGTCAGCGATGATTGCGTGTAGGTAAAGTCTCCGTCTACGTTGCCAAAGTTTGGAAACTGTCCGCTGCTGATGACATTATTTCCGTTGTCTCTTACCTCAAAGTTGACAATGGCGTAATCAAACCATGGGACCTGGCTGTAATTTTCCATGTTCCCGTTTTCGAACAGGTCCAGTGTTACGGAAATGTCTGTATGGTCAGATATATCAATCGCCTGAGACGTCCAGGTGACTTCTCCTTCACCATTTTGAACGCCTGTGTTAGTGGCTTCAAACATTTTTGTGCCGTTATAGTCGGCTATTCCATAAAAATCAGGGGTAAGCGTTCCCGGATCAGACGTCCATCCAGTCGTGCCGACATCGGAAGTAGTTCCATTGGAGAGGTCATCAAAATTTTCGAGGTAGATAAATTCTTGTACTCCCGGGCTGGGGCCGTTGTAAAATGCGGTCGCGCTTCCGTTTGCTGTGAGGTTCAGGTCACATCTTCTGTCGTCGTTTAGTTTGTTGACAGTAAGGGCAAAAGGCTGAAATGTAATCGGAACGGAGCTAATATTATTGGCCGTCTCACACTCTGGTATGGTAGCATTGGGAAGTTCATCAGCGGAAGGCGCGATAGGAGGGGTGCCTCCCAGGTCATTTACGACGACAAATAGGGTGAATTCACCACCGATTCCGTTGATATTCTGAGTTATTTCTATTGATGCACCGACTTGAAAGTTAAGCAGGATTTCCGTTTCTGTATCCAGGTAAGTAGCGGCCCCTGTCAGTGGGTCACCTGCATAATAAGAAACGGGCAGCCCTCCGGAAATGTCCGTATCTCCTTCGTTTGTCAACGTAAACGTCACTTCAATTTCGGCATCCGGACAGATAGCAGGTGATGCCGAGATGGGATTGCCGGCAATCACCATATCAGGCGAAACAAACTCCACACACCCATTTTCATCGAGAATGGGTGCCTGAGTTAAAAAGGTATTTAGTGGGCGACTTGGAAAAGGAATCGCACTTCCGTCTGCAAAATTACAGACCCCATCAGAAAACTGACGGGTGTGGTCCTGAAGTTCGATTGGGACGGTTAAGTCGTCATTGATGTTTACATTAAAATAGCCATGTTGGTTCCAGACATCCCGTGCAGGCATCCATGCTTCACCGTCGGACTCATAGACCCGTATTTGGGAAAATTGTGTGTTGGAATAAGGACTAAAACTCGTGCTGTTGTTGGTGTAACAGGCTACGCATATCTCACTGGCACCGTCACCGTCAACGTCAGCTACTACGGGATATTCTTCCTGCGTTCTTGAAACACAAACAATCTCACGAAGTGTGCTGCCGTCCGTTCCGTCAATGATCAGTACCGATTCTTCACTTCGATAGACCGTTTCTACCGTTCCGTCCCCGTCAAAATCAAAAAGCGTACATCCAGTGAAACCTGATGATCCTTCTTTGATGGCAATTACCCAGTGAACACCAAAATTTTCATCCAGCGAATACAAGCGCTGATCCATTACGAAGTTGGCGTTTGGCTGGCCGTCGCCGTCCACGTCCCCGATATTGATCCTGCCGGGGCCTCTTTCAAAATCATTTGCCGGATCATGGTATGTGACTACCGTGCCGTTCATAACATCCCAGAAGAAGATCGTGGTCTGGTCTGTTCCTTCGTCTCCCAGTGCTCCGGACAGCAAAATATCAACGTTGCCATCCAGGTTGTAATCTGCTGCGGAAACGGTAGAACGGGTGCCGTCCAGCCATCCTCCCCAATACTTAGGGAAATAGTCTCTTGTTTCACCTTGTGCAGCCAATACATCGTTCATGTTTTTGACAATAACATGCGTGCCATTGGCAATGTCAACTGCCCATACGTGATTTCCAGTGATTAATTCAAGTCCGTTACAATCCCCACCGGCTGCAATACAATCCGGGTCGGTGGCTGGTAATATGTCAATGGCTATGGGGCCGTGTACGTAATCTCTTTCCCAATCGCCATTTCCTGCGATGAGGCGCACACCATTAGTGGCGTTTACAATTTCATTTTTGTAGTAAATCTCTGCTACTCCGTCCTCGTTGAAATCTGCAAAACCGGCAATACCCATGTCGTTTTGACTTGCATCTTCTCTCCAAATTTCAGTGCTTAAGTCTTCCGAGAAAAGAACCATTCCTCGTCCTTCATTTTCCGTAACCAGAATTTCTGTGGTTTCATCGTTAAAGATATTAGCAAGTGCAGGGGTGTTTTCAGGATTGAATCCGACTGCCCGGGATGCGATCGTGGCTCCTGTCGCTCCATTTAAAATGGTGATGGTACTCCCAAAGTTGTTAACCGCGACGACTTCGGGAATTCCGTTTTGATCCAGGTCACCAATGGCCGGTGATGCGTGACTGGTAGCCGTCTGATCGGCAGAGCCCCATTGCTGTCGCATGGCAAAACTCTCGACATCTACTTCTTCGAAACACACCACGGAGTTTCCGAAGAAGAAATCATCACACGTAGAAAACGAAGTGGCCGTCGAACACTCATTGTCGAAACAATCGATCAGGCCATCGCCATCATCATCGATTCCATTCGAACAAAGTGCGGCAGTATTTTCCTGCGCGAAAGTAATTAAACAGGTAAGGGTGAAGAAAGTAAAAACACATGTTCTAATAAAGGTTTTCATCTTGCTTTGAATTTGGAGCGGTTAAAGTAGTTTCTTTCATTACATACGGTCAGGAGCTAATTTGTAACCCTCAACTAATGAGGTAAAGTGCCTGATAATCAAAATGTAGTGATGCCATCGGTAAAGTTACCGATATATCCTACCGCTAAATTTCAATGTGATAAAATATCACTATTCTAAGGGTTTTTTTAGATGAAATTGTCAAATTCTAAGTTGAACGGGTAGGTAAACGGGGACGAATTCAAGGGTGAAATCTGAGCTTCCTTTCGACGAATTGAGGGTATTAATCGTTAGGTAAAAGAACAAGTTTGAACTTGAGATGAAGACGCCCTAAATCATAAAAAAAATCTTTATTCTAATTTTAATTTTTATTTGAGATAAGAATGGCAATAGGAGAAAAACAGAGATCGGAAGATTTGTGGAACTTGTACTTTTTTATGTTAAACAAAAAGTGGTTGATGAACTTTATCGGAGAAATCTGGCATAGAAAATAAAATGGATTAAAAGATTAAATATTATCACATTTCATCTTAATGAGGTATTAGCAATGATGTGATTTCCTGAAAAATCATATCATATAAAGGGCTTGAATAGGTACGTGTAGCTTTAATGCCGTTGACTTACGAGATACGTCTGGCACGACCCAGTCTGGCGCGACCCGATCTCAATAATACGATGAAATACCAATCATGAGATCACTTCATCGGGTCGGGCAATGTTGGACACCGGGCCTAATGCTCTTAACTTAAGCTTTTTATTATTTCCCTCTCCTAGAGAGGGGGCAGGGAGAGGAAGAAAGAAAACCTGCTTAAGTTAAGAGCATTGAGGCCGGGCCACGGCGGTGGTTGTGAAGCTTAAGTCAACGGCATTACGTGTAGCTTCTTGTTTGTTCAGCAATAAGTCGCATGGTAGAAGGACCCGAAAGGTGTCGATTACAGCCTCTCAGATAAAGGAAGAACATATGAAATAAGCATAAGCAGCAAGCATACCAACCGAGGATGAATGTTGCCAAAGCGAACTCGCTTGCGCCAGACAGGAAGCCAAGAGCCAAAGGCCATGAGTTCAAAGCCAGAGCCAGGTATCTAAGTGACTGGAGACCCCACTATTTACATCATGACCTTACGTGTGTAGGCATACGTTTACTTCATTTAGCGTGCCAGCAAAATACTACCGGACTTAGATAAAGCCACGTCATTGCATTTCAAAACAAAGTAGTAGACGCCTTCTGGTACCGATGCTCCGCTAGAGGTCCCATCCCATACGCAGTTGTTTTCAAATGGGGAGTTTTTGACTAAAATGTTTTTGCCTCTGGAATCGAAGACGAAGACTTTACAGTCCGGCAAACTGGACGTATTTAAAATCTCCCAACAGTCAAAACCTAAGCCGTCATTGTTGGGTGAAAACGTTCTTCTGGGTCGGATGTTATCTAACTCAATGACTACCGTAGATGCGACAAGGCACCCGTTGCTATCCGTTCCTTTGAGCGTGACAGTAGTAAAAGGTTGAGAAGGAAAGACGGAGATGTTGGAAGAGGTGGTGTCGGTAATGATGGAGCTGGGACTCCAAGCCACATCTGAGACGACATTCACGGCTGAAAGGTCGATAAAGTTATCGTCTTCAAGCGTGACCGAGTCGCCAGAGATGTCAAATTTAATAGCAGCAATATCAACATCCGTCGGTAGGTTTTTCACCAGTACACTATCGTTTACCTGACATCCGATGGTACTTGTCATGGTGACTACGGCGTAAACGGAATCGACTCCGGTAGGTGTGACCACATTGACGGAAGCATCGGTCAGCGTATCAATGCCCCTACCTGTCAGGGCGTTTTTAATGATCCAGTTGTAGTTAGAAATGGTACTTGCGTTTGGAGAAGTCAGACTAACCGGCAAGGTGTCCAACTGACATTTTTCTGTCACGTCACCTACATTGAACGTTAGCATAGGTAAATCGGATACCGTGACGAGTTGTGTTACCGCATCCATACATGATGCTACTTCAGCAGGATCGTAAGAAGAAGATAAGATGACTGCATACGTACCCGGTGCCGGGAAGGTAAAGTCCAGTGTGTCTGAAGAAGACGTGCCAATTGTGTTATTGGACGCATCTTCTACCGTCCAGGAGTTAAGCGTAGTGAATCCACTTTCTAAAATTGAAGTGGATATAAATCGCGTCTCAAAATTCACACATGTTTCGGGCGGCCCGGAAATGCTGGCACTAGGAGCAGTTACTTCGGTAATGGTATAGATATCGGTAGTGGCCGGACAGGTGGCAACAGTAGCGCGAACGGAGTAGTCACCGGACTCCGTCGCCGTAAACGTAGGGCCGGTTGCCCCGGTGGCAATGCCATTTCTCAGCCATTGATAGCTAACTCCGGTAATATTGGATACTTCCAGTTGCGGGTCGTTGGAACCATCCGAACAGAAGGTATCAAACCCATTATTGAAGATTTCAATCGAAGTAGGCGGTGACGTAACGTTCAGGTCGATGTCCACTTTTTCACTGCTACAATTCCCCGGATTGGTCACGATGAGCGAATAGGTGCCTGCATCAGAGGGGGCAAGGGTGCCCAGGTTGATCGTTGATGAGGTGCTGTCTGAACCATCAGGCATCGTCCATAAATACGTGCCAAATGAGGCCGATGTAGATAAGATGACATGGTCATCAACACAAAGTGTAGAGGGAGGAGTCCCGCCGTTTACCTGAATGACCGGGTCAGGTGTTTGGGTCGTGGTCACAACAAAAGTCTGTGAGGCTGTAGATGTACAGGTGCTTCCGGCCTGGGTAAATTCTGCCTCAATGGTTACCGAAGTGCCTCCAGTTATATTCACGACAGCAGCATTGCCCGTTTGTGAAATCAGGGAACCCGTACCAATTATATTCCAGTTGTAAGTGGTCGCTGCGGCGTTAGTGGCAAAAAATTCTGTGTTCACTCCCTGACAGATCGCAAAAACAGGGCTTATCTCCGGTTCGATACAATTTCGATTAAGCCGGATGGCGAGCTCACCATCTTCTACTCTAAGTTTA
>JBCCXH010000157.1:0-10424 GCA_039192005.1 Bacteroidota bacterium | reverse complement strand
CTGATTGCGTCAAATCAGTCCTGATATTCGTTTTTACCTTTTGTGGTCGGGGGTATTTTCTCAGGGGGTATTGCAATGATTTTTCCATTGTTGGAAATAATAAGTGGACTGTTATTTCTTTTCTTAAATTCTACCATCTTAACATAAGCCTTCTTCAAGCCTAAACTGACCTGGTTTTCCAACTCTTTTAGCTCTTCTAGTTCTTTTTTAGCTTGCCCCATACTGCTTATTTAAGTTTGATCAAAACTCGATAAAAGCTACAAGTATTTTCCCTATTCTGCAAGGAAGAAGTCATGCTTTGAAGCTTAAAGATTTCCCAATAGGAATCGTCTCATTTTTGATGGTCACGTTTTCCTTGCTGTAGGAAGAGACGTGATGTTCATTTACGATGTAGGATTTATGGATTCGCTTAAAATGCCCGGGTAGTACATCCAGGGAGTTTTTCATGCTGGAGTAGCTGATGATTTTTTCTTCATTCATCAGGAAGTAGGTGACGTAATTGCCCATTCCTTTCACGTAAGCGATCTCATCTGGCGACACAAGATGTGTTCGCTTGTCTGATTTTATCTCTACCAGCTTTCTGCTGGCGCGTTGGTTTTTTTCCCGTTCAACGTAGTAAAGCTGTAATACTTTAAAGCCGGAGATCAGCAGAATGGTGGAATTGATGAGTACGACAGCGCGCAGTATTTTATCAGGAGCGAATACCTCGTCCCATTTGATGACAGCGTGGTTTTCGTAAAAAAAGTACATGAAGTGCCGCTGAGCAATGGCACAGACGAACAGTAAAAGCGCATAACTAAGGAGAAATGACGCGTACTTTTTTACCAGTAAGGTTTTGGGCAGGATGACATAAATCATCAGGTAAGTGCCGCCGATGCGGATGGGGAGAAGGATGAATTCCAAATAATACGAATCGCGAAACTCGCCATCATTGGCCCAGATGAATCCAAACAGCAGGTAATAGCCCAGCCAGAAACCGATGTGGGTCAACGCTCTGGAACCAAATAAATAATAATTTTTAACGACACTCATTTTTCCATGTCATGAAATACCATCGGATCGCATAAAAGATCCTTTCATACGCATAAAATCCTGATTTCAAGAATAGTACATTTCTATTATTGATGACAAAAAAACATGCGAAGACTCAACATATTTCTTATCGTATCTGTGGTATTCAACACCTTATTTGCTCAGGAATTGGCAAGAAGAGCCATCTGGGAGGCAAAATTTGACAGATCGGAATTACGCCAACATCCCGGGGTTGAAGTCACTTCGGTCGAACCTGACGGACCTATGGCTCAGGCAGGCTTGGAAGTTGGGGACCTACTCCTAAAAGTAGACGACCGACTGATTGATTCTCCTGAAGCCTGGGACCACGTTACGTACTCCATTCGTGGTAATAAGCAGACAAACCTCCAAATCAAAAGAGACGGCGAGTTAAAAAACATCAACGTACGATTGAATGAACTTCTAATGGAGACGCATACGAATATCCGTACGCTTTACGAGACGGTGACGAGTAACTACGGGATCACGCAGCGTGTCATTACGACCATTCCTGATAAAAAACAAAGCAAACAGCCAGCGATCCTGCTCTTGCAAGGGTTGAGTTGCTCGACCATTGAGCTATTTCCCGGCCGGTCTAGTAATTGGGGTAAGGTCATTAACGCGATCGTGGAGGACTCGGACATGGTGGTGATGCGAGTGGATAAACCAGGCGTAGGAGATAGCGAGGGAGACTGTTCCCAAACGGACTTTCTAACGGAGTTAGCAGGTTACCGCGCGGCGATTGAGCATTTGATGGCTCAGGAGTACATAGATACGGATCGGATTGTGGTAGTTGGTTCAAGTATGGGTAGTGCGTTGGCTCCATTGATTGCCAATGAATACAACCTGGCCGGAGTCATATCCGATGGCGTGTTTTTCAAAACGTGGTACGAACACATGCTGGAGATCGAACGGCGCATTCGGCAGATGTCAGGAGATAATGAAGCTACGATTGCAGAAAAGATGAACAACTACTACATCCCACTGTACTACGGGATGCACATCCAAAAGAAAACGTACGGGGAGGTTGCGGACGCGTACCCGGCGTTGGCTACCTACAACTACCACGGCCCGGAGCATATGTATGGCAGGCCGGTTAGTTATTATCAGCAGCTTCAGGACTTCCCACTCGCCGCAGAATGGAAGAAACTAAAAGTCCCGGTTAGAATCATGCGCGGAACAAACGACTGGATCATGTCCGATGAGGACAATGATCTGATCATTGACGTTTTAGAACGGTCCGGACATACAGACCATGAGCTGTATCGTTATCCCGGCCTGGACCACTGGGCAACTATCCATCGCTCAGCAAAAGACTCGTTTGAAGGGAAACCGGGTGAGTGGGATCCTAAAATGGTGGCGATAATGATCCAATGGGCACAAGACATGGTGGATTAGGTTGTTAATGATTCACCTCTCAGGTGTAGTTTTTTACTACACCTCATGTTTTCGGTCGAATGCTGTTTATTACACTTTCATGGTTCTGGGCCGGAGACGATTCCTTTTTCAGCAAAGTTGTCGGGTTATTCTGTTGCCAAAGCTGATGTATTTTAGTACTGTTGCTTTCACCTCTTTAAACAAAAAGAATGATGAACTGGTCGCCTGATATTTATGCTAAAGCCTGGGAATTCGCCACGTTAGCCCACCAAAACCAAACATACGGAGGTAAAACCGAAGGTGTAGAAATAAACTACATTAATCACATAGGAAGTGTGGCAATGGAAGTTGCCAACGCGCTTCAGTTTTCCTCTGATCAACTTGATGCAGACCTGGCTATCCAATGCGCTTTACTTCATGATATAATTGAAGATACCAAATTCACGTTTTACGATGTAAAATCAGAATTTGGAGAAGACGTAGCGAAAGGAGTCTCAGCGTTAACTAAAAATGAAAGTTTACCATCTAAAAGAGAAAGTATGCTTGATAGCTTAAGTCGTATCAGGCAGCAACCGTATGAAGTCTGGATGGTTAAAATGGCTGACCGAATTTGCAACCTATATCACCCACCCTATTATTGGGATGGTCAAAAAATAGCGTCTTATCGAGAAGAGGCTCAACTAATATTCGATCATTTAAATGAAGCGAATGAAGTGTTGGCCACTAGGCTCAAGAGTAAAATTGGCGCTTACAGTAATTTTCTTGATTAGACCCGAAAAATTCAGTTGTTAATTATTGGGGCAGGCAGGTCTGAGAATATGCCTTACCTACCCAGGTAGGCTTATGCCAAATTGAGCATTTTCCTCATGAGTTAAGCAGGTTGGAAAAACTATCAGAACTCCCGACCTTGTTTAAAAGCAATTAGTTAGTACGATTTCATTCATCGTAATTCCAGACCCGAAGGTATTTTACCCGGTATTCTCTATCAGTCCTTTCATCGGGCAGTGCTCCAAACCATTTATTCGATTCATTATTCAGGTTGATCGTCAGTGGTTGGTGCCAGTGCGTGTTCTCTTGTTCCCTAAACAAGATTCCATCAATGTAAAACCTGATGACCTCTTTGTTCCACTCCAACCCCCACACATGGTAGTCTTTTTGTAGTTCCTCCGGAAAGAAGAACCTCCTGGTAATGGAAAAGTGCTTCTTCACATCTCCTTTTTCAGGGGGCGCCCGAAATACGTGTACGTTTGAGTTGAGATCGTTTCTGTTTCTCGCCACGCCCGGGTCATTTTCACAGATGTCTATCTCTGTCCACCACTCTTTATCCCCGTAAGTCAACCAAAATCCGGAAACCCACGGAGCATCCATCAGTCTGAGTTCCGCTTCGAAATAGCCGTATAGAATTCGCTCCTTTGTCTTAATAAAACCAGCCGAATGCGTGTAGCCTTCAGGTAGGGATTCATCACCATGTTGATTGATTTTAAAAACCAGTTCACCCCCATCCATGTTGACGTTGGAGCCGTGAAAATACGTCGGTTTTCTGCCTTTCCACCCGGGGTTGTTTGGGTGCCAGCGTTCAGTGTTTAATTTTTTACTATCAAACTCATCGGTGAAGTCTTTATTCATTTTCCACCCGACATGGTTATTCTGGTCAGACAACGGAAAACGATTGTTTGTCCTTTTTGGCTTGACGGAGAGGTCTATTGAATCCGTATAATTTTTGGGTGGGATGGTGAGATCCTGCGCGGCACAGCAAGAGATAAAACATACCGATAAAAGGGAAATGAGAAACTTCATGGGTTTTTTTATTTGAACTTAGAGAGATGAGCTATTAATGCTGTGTGAAACCCTTTGAGCTTGGCTTGCTGGTCGTATCTGGCACATGATCGTAAAAAGGTGCTTTGTTCCTACGGCCTTAGAAAAACTATTTGAACACTATTTTAAAAGTTTGAACGCATGTATCCACTGGTCATTTCTGATGCCGGGTATGCACCAAAGCATACTCAGTGGCTCGATTGCCCTGGCCCCTTCTACGTTGCCCATGTCTTCTGGCTCAAATCCAAAAACCGTTAAAATTTCCGATACTTCCTGCTTTGCTTCTTCCGAGTTACCAGCGATAAACATCGAAGGCTTTTCTCCCCCGGCGATGCGTGGGTTGACCATCAAATGCGAACCAATGCAGCTAAAGGCTTTGACGAAATTGGCCTTTGGAACGGCCTCTTGCAAGTCTTCCATCAACGACCGGTTGATGGTAGTAAAAAACTTCAACACGCCGTGATCGGGTACTTCACTATCATCTATGGGGTTGGTTGTGTCCACCACGATTTTGTTATCGAGGTGATCTTTCACATCCGTAAGGACGTTGACCACGTGCTTTCCTTTTACTGCGGCAATCACAATTTCGCCATTTTTTGCCGCTTCTGCTACCGAACCAACACTGCCTTTGTTGCCCGCATTCCAGGCCCAGTCTTTCAACTTATCAGGAAATCGGGTACCGAGCGTGACGTGGTATCCATGCCTGATAAATCCATCTCCCAGCGTTTTGGCAACGATTCCCGATCCAATAATTCCAATTTTCGTCATGTTGGTTAGATTGCGTGTTTATTTTTATTGTGAATGGCTTTTCAATGCAACTTATAGAAGTTAAGGACAAAAAAACAGCTAACGATTTTTTACAGTTCCCTGTTCAATTATACAAAAACGAACCCAATTGGATTCGTCCGCTCGATAAAGATATCAACGGCGTATTTGACTCAGAGAAAAATAAGACGTTTCGAAACGGCGAGTGCATTCGTTGGGTTTTATACGATGAAAGTGAGGGCAAGGCATTAGGCAGGATCGCCGCATTTGTTAATAAAAAAACCATGAATAAAGACAACGACCAACCGACGGGTGGCGTTGGCTTTTTTGAGTGCATTGAGGATCAAAACGCAGCCAATTTGCTTTTTGATACCGGGAAAAAGTGGCTGGAGGAAAAAGGAATGGAAGCGATGGATGGCCCCATCAATTTCGGTGACCGGGATGCCTGGTGGGGGCTGTTGGTAGATGGGTACGATATTGAGCCTAACTATCAATGTAACTATCACTTTCCTTATTACCAGAAGTTATTCGAAAACTACGGATTCCAGCTGTATTTCAAACAGTTCACCTTTGGCAGAAATACCTACGACCCGCTGTCCCCCAAACTTCAGCATAAAGCAGATCTGGCCAATCAGGACCCCAACTACTCTTTTCGGCACATGGAAAAGAGGAAATTAAAGAAATACGCGGAAGACTTCCGTACGGTTTATAACGATGCCTGGGCGCGGCATCCCGGCGTCCCTAAAATGAGTTCGTTGCAGGCCAATCAGATCGTGAAAAACATGAAACCCATCATGGATGAAAAGATCATGTGGTTTGGGTACTATAAAGATGAGCCCGTCGGTTTTTACATCAACCTCCCTGAAGTAAATCAGGTGTTTAAACACGTAAATGGTAAGCTAAACCTGTGGGGAAAGCTTGTGTTTCTATACTTCAAACTCACTAAGAAGAATAAAAAGATGCTGGGGCTGGTCTTTGGTATCTCTCCCAAACACCAGGGTAAAGGAGTAGACGGGGCGCTGATTATGGCTACCCGGGTGATGGTACAGGAGACTTACAAACGCTATCCTAAACTTGAAATGAACTGGATCGGAGACTTTAACCCCAGGATGATCCGCGTGGTAGAACAAGTAGGTGGCGACATCGTGAAAACACACCATACGTATCGGTATTTATTTGATCGTTCCAAACCTTTTGAGCGAATGAAGATTAAAGATTAAGCGCATCTTTATCTTTAATAATCAATGGAACGACCTGATTTTTCCGTGATCACTTCCGGTGAAGAATTTAATCAATGGTACTGGCTAAAAGAAGAGATGTTCCAAATCTGCAAAGAAAGCGGGCTTCCCACCTCAGGTTCCAAATTTGAGTTGAGAGACCGCATCATGTTTGCACTGGATCATGACGGGGCCATCTTAAGTGTACCTAAGAAGAAAAAACCAACCTCTTCTTTCGACTGGGCAAACGAACGGTTAACGCTGCATACATTCATCACGGATAATGTAAGTTTTGGTCCCAATTTCAGAAAATTTATGGCCTCTCAACTGGATCAAAAATTTTCCTGTCACTCCGACTTCATGCATTGGGTAAAGATGAATGTCGGAAAAACTCTGGAGGATGCAGTGACTGAATGGAAGCGGTTGGAGGACAGGAAAAAAGACCCGGCTTTCAAAAGGAAGATTGCTGATCATAACATGATGAGTCAGTATGTACGGGACTTTTTAGCAGACAATAAAGGAAAAACCACGAAGGAGGCCGTTCATTTTTGGAAAGCAAAAAGAAAGATGCCTACCGATGACGGGTTTATTCGGTATCATCGCTCGGATCTTGACCTGACCTAACCTGCTCAATCTGACAGTTCATCCTCGTTATTCAACAGTTGAGTCTGCCCGATGCACTATCTTCCATGGAGTTTGATTTGAATTGCTTTCAAAATAGAAACACATGGAACGATTCCTCATTTTTTCACACATTTTCTGCGGAGGTACGGTATTACTCCTCGGCCTGATCAATTTCATCAACCGAAAGGGAAGTAAAAATCACCGGATACTTGGAAAAATTTACGTCGGAGCCATGTGGTGGATATGCCTTAGTGCGCTGCTGATCATTTCATTTTACCGTTTCAATACCTTTTTGATGGTCATCGCAGTCCTTACCTTTTACTCTTCGTTTACAGGTGTGCGAGTGTTGAGAAGAAAAAAGATAGGGAGTGAAAAGTGGTACGACTGGGCAGTTGCATTCCTTACCTCATTGTTTGGTTTAGGCCTGCTGATCTACAGCGCATACCTATTTGCATACGCTTCGGTGGCTTACCTGGCGGTCCTCTGCGCTGTTTTTGGCACCTTTACCATGACGGCAGGTTTTCGGGACCTGAAGTTTTTTTTCAATAAAACATCCAGTCAGGCCAAATGGTGGCTGTACCAGCATGTAGGTGCAATTAGTGGAAGTTACATTGCAGCCGTTACGGCTTTTGCCGTTCAAAATCCTGATTTATTCCT
Source organism: Bacteroidota bacterium (assembly GCA_039192005.1). Lineage (GTDB taxonomy): Bacteria > Bacteroidota > Bacteroidia > Cytophagales > Cyclobacteriaceae > Ekhidna. The sequence continues at coordinate 2,919 of JBCCXH010000157.1, read as the reverse complement.
TTCTGAAAGTTCTTATCAATGGTTGCTATGGATCCTTCCATCTGTAATCGGGAGTCCGCTTATTGCCATGAAAAACCGAAAACTCCGGGCATTGAATGAAAAAGCCAACCGAAAATCGTTGTAAAACTTAGTGGTGTCTGACTAACCTCCCTTAAATATCGAGAACTCTTTAGGTATCTAATAGTACTATGCCCGATTTAACTGTATGAGGTTAGGTAAGTCTCCTCCATCCAAATCGGGCAATAGCGCCTTTAACACAACATCTGTATCTGGCGGAAAGGAGAGTACAAGCGATGTATCTATTAGCTTAGGAGCATATAAAGGTAATTTCCTTCCTATCCGATCCTATTTTGCGCGGCATTGAAAATCCGCTAGATTCGTAAGGGCATAATAGAAATAACAGTACCTGAGGGATTGTTCTTCTGATATTGTATGCCATGTAGGTGACGTAAAAACCGATCGCACATTTTAGCACACTTGGTTTTTGCCATTACAAAACCCCACCCCAATAAACCAAAAGAGCTAAAATTTCCCAACGCTCCTGTGAGTTTGGTAAATTTTTATAGCTCTTTATGGAATATGAGATACTGATTAAATAGCCTGACTTTGGTTCTTGAAATTCGTACTTTTGAAGGTCATGAATTCTAACGAAAAGGCATTATCAAGAATACGATTCCAAAACAAAGTTTATAAATCAGACGGACAGGCTTTTGAAGATTTATTTACGGAAATAATGTCTTATGCCGTCAATGGTTTTAGAAAAATAGAAGCTTGGGGGAATCTTGGTGATTTTAAAAATGACGGATATATACCCGATAAAGGGATATACTTCCAAGTTTATGCACCAAAAGATATAAGAAATAGTTATCGGGATTTAATAAATAAAATAGACCAAGACTTTCATGGCTTAAACAATAAATGGAACGGGATTAAAGAATACTATTTTGTTATTAATGACAAGTTCAATGGTGTGAACCCTGAAAGCGAACAAGTAATAAAAGCTTTAAAGAATAAACACGGCTTGTCCAGTTCAGATTTTTTCACATCTAATAATTTAGAACATACGCTTTTTGGACTGGATGATGACCAGATTCTATCCATTGTTGGCTCCCTTCCAAATCCCGATTTATTGAGACTTGATTATTCTATCGTCACGGAAGTAATCGGGTTTATTATGAGACTACCTTTAACTTTAGTTTCAGGTGAAATTAAGTTTCCAGATTGGAATGAAAAAATTGAGTTCAATGGACTTTCTCAAAGCTCAAAATATTTTTTAGACCATGGATCGCAACAACTTGGATCATTAGAACAATATCTCGAACAAAACACTACTCTTTCTAGTGAACTCCAAAAGCATGTAACAGGGTTATATGAACAAATAGGAAAAGAATGGAAAGAGTATCATCCTAAAGGAGATAATATACTTTGGGAGTTGATACAAAGATGTGCCCCGAAACAGGAACAACATTATCAAAATGCGGTATTGACGATTCTTGCTAAGTATTTTGAATCATGTGACATTTTTGAAGAACCTCAAAACGATTAGGTTATGGTAATGCCATCGAAACATATTAATTTCTCACAGTCACTTTTAGGCTTTGGAAGCTACCTCTTAACTAAACTTAATAAACCTAAGAGTGTTGATGATTTATGGAAAGAATACCAAATTGATGTAAAAAATGAGGGGTATTTTGCAAATCACAGCTTTGATAACCTCAACTTAACGTTAATATTTTTATATGGAATTAATGCTATAGAAGAAAAGAACGGAATAGTAGCAAAATGCAATTAGTATCGTTAACAGCTAATAAAGATTCTTTCAAACCTGTTGTATTCAATAGCTCGACAGGTATTAACCTGATTGTAGCGAAACAGAAAAACCCCGAGAAATCTGATAAGGGTGATACTACTAATGGAGTTGGTAAGTCTTTACTTGTGGCTTTGATTCACTTCTGCTTAGGATCTTCTTCAAAAAAGGCTTTTAAAGACTCCTTACCTGATTGGGAGTTTACTTTGGAATTTATCCTAAAAGAAAAAGAATACACAGTAATAAGAAGCACTAATAATCAATCCAAAATAAAGCTAAACGGAGAAGAACTAAGCGTAAAAAATGAATTCAATAAAAAGCTAGGAATGTTATTATTCGATATACCCCATAACGCTAGCCAACTTACATTTCGATCATTGATTTCGTTTTTCGTTCGCCCTAATAAAGCATCTTATAACGATGTGAAAAACCCCAAGAATATAAACAACAAGTTTCAGGTTCAAATGATTAATGCCTTTTTGCTTGGGCTTGATGTGATTCTTGTGGAAGAGAAATACAAACTCAGACAAGAAAAGGAAAGAATTAGAAAATTGGTTGTCAACATAAAGGGCGACAATTACCTTAAAGACTTTTTCACAGGGAAAAAAGATGTTTCTCTAAGTAAGCAGGAACTCATTGAAAAAATTGGACAACTAGAAACCAACTTAAAAGACTTTAATGTCGCAGAAGACTATTATGATATAAAAAGTCAGGCGGATCAATTAAAACAAGATATTGAAAACTTACACCAACAATTAGAACTAATAAAGGTCAAAATCTCGAATATTGACGAGAGTCGTAAAACATCTCCTGATATTCAGCGAGATAAAATTGAACAGGTTTATAAAGAGGCTTCCGTAATCCTACAGAATCAAGCCATAAAACAATTATCAGAATTAGAGAAATTTTACGAACACCTCTCCAAAAACAGAGAAAAAAGATTACTCGATCAGAAAAATGAATTGCTAAGAAAGGCAGAGTTGCTCAATTCTTCAAAGACGTATAAAAACGAACAGTTAGATAGGAAGCTAAAATATCTTGATGCTCACCAAGCACTAGATATTTTTACAAAACTGTCCAACAGCTTATCTGATCTTAAAAGTAAAAAAGAG
>JBCCXH010000156.1:0-10443 GCA_039192005.1 Bacteroidota bacterium | reverse complement strand
GACTTTCAATCTGACACATCGTTAGTCGTAGGGTCCATATAGGCTTTTGCTTGCCTAAACACCCATACAACAAGGACTTAACCCCCTCAAACCAACACAAAATCACTTATCTAGGTTTTTTCCTAGTCTACCCAGACGCATCACTTGCTCACCGAAAAACGCGGAAATACGCTAATCAAGGCAACTACTTTTATGTTGATAAAGTGTACGAAAAGACCCGAATGAAAAAGTTTATTGCCGCCTTATATACTTGCTTATTAATAACTACTGCGTTTTCTCAAACCGGCCCGGGAGGGTTCGGAACGAAAGACGGTACTTCCGATCTCGTCCTCTGGTTGAAGGCTGATGCAGGAGTACTGAATGGAAGTTCAGCTGCCGCGACCAACGGGGAAGGAGTGGGTACCTGGCAAGACCAGTCCGGGTACGGACTTCAGGCGATCTCAGCAGCCACTTCACCCACCTACACGAGCTCCAATGCCAATTTCAATGGACTTCCTTCATTGACTTTCTCCGGCGGATCTACCGAATTTCTGTTCATCGAAGACGATGCCGACGAAGCGCCGCAATTAGACAACACCTCAGGTATTGCCATCTTTTATGTATACAATCCAGACAATTCCAGCGGGGTCAGGGCGCACTTAAGTAAAAGGGACAGTTACAATAACCAGGAATCCTACACAGCCTTTGAAAACGGTAGCCAGAACAGTCGCATCAACAGTTCCAGTGATGTAGGTCAAAACATCAACTCCGGTACCACTTACATCAATGCAATCACCTTCCAAAACGGGACATTCGAGCACTTTCTGAATCAGTCAAGTGGAGGTACAAACAGTGGTGCTGCCTCTATTCCAAATAACAATTCAGACCTGAATATTGGTACCTTCAATCCTGGTGACAGCCGAACCTTTGACGGAGACCTGGCAGAAATCATCATTTTTAGAAAACACTTATCCAACGCCGAACGGATTGTGGTAGAGAACTACCTCGGGTCAAAATACGGCCTGTCATTAACCTATGATTTTTGGGACGAGGCAACATACGCTACTTACGACAATGAAATGGCCGGAATTGGCCAGCATACCGATGGAGCAGTTGCAGAGCAAGCTATGTCCGGTAGCTTATCCATTTCAGGCGGAGACAACAGGTCCGGTGGAGAGTGGCTATTTTGGGGACATGACAATGCGGATTTTAACACCTACACCACCACCGAGGCAATCACTGGCTCTGGCAGGCAGCGATTGGCCAGGGAGTGGGTAGTCAACGAAACCGGAGATATGGGAAATGTGACCGTCTCAATTGATGAAAACAACCTGCCGGCCACCGGAGTTTCCAACCCTATTTTCTACCTGTTAGTGGACTCCGACGGGGATGCAGATTTTTCAGATGCCACCCCACTTTTGATGTCAAAATCAGGAACGATTTCTTCCGTGTTGTTGAATGTAAGCGATGGAGATCACCTTGCCATTGCCTATGAAGAAGGTCAGCCAGCTCAAACCTGGTACAGTTTTGTATCCGGTAGCTGGAACGATCCGGCGGTGTGGACACTTGATGGAGCGACTACACCCATTTATGATAACGACGCCATCGAAGTCCCCGGACCAGAAGACGTCGTGATCATCACCCCGGGCCGAACCATCTCTATGTTGGAATCCGATAATACAACCATTTTAGACAATATCCTTGTTCAGTCACTCACCATCAAGAGTTCAGCAGAATTGGCTTTGCTTACCTCTTCCGGTCACAGTTTAGGCGCTATCTCCGGTGGAGGGACGTTATCACTGCAGGGAAGTCCCAATCAAGGGTTACCTACCGCGTATGTTGAAAATCTCCCGAATGGAAATTACATCAACTTTGCTGACCCGCTGTTAGGAGGCACCATCGAGCTAAACACCGCTACCGATAACATCCCTTTGATCATTAATCAAGAGGTCACCGGAGGAATCATTGCAGATGCAAACGGCGCGTTATCAAGATCTTTAGTTGTAAACATGGGCGATGCAGACGATGAAGTGATCTTACAAAGAGATGTGTACCTGAACAAGGAATTTACCTTGACACAAGGCCGTTTTCGAATTCATAAAAATAATTCAGAGTCGTATGCCAATGTGACTTGGAGTGATGCAGATTTGGAACTGACGGTAGCAGAAGATATTAATGTCGGCAGCAATGCATCCATTACAACAGGTGATGCCAACCAAAGACACCAGTTCAATAGTTTAGGAGATTTTGTGATCAATGGGGCGGTCTCATTTACTCAAAGGTTGGCTCCAGACTATGACAGCGAAGCAACTGACGGAATCGTGGACCTTAACTTTTTAGCGACGACCAGAGATCAGAAACTTACCTGTAATGGAGTCTCCAATTTCTATCGAATAGAGATCAATAAAGCCACACCAATTTACCAGCTACACATCACGACTGATGCCAGTGGCAACTTTAACCTGTTTGGGAGTACAAACTACTCGATCGATTCCGATTTGACCAGTAGCGGGAGCAATCAAAACGCGCTTGGGTTGATTACAGGTACCGTGAGGTTAGGGGCAGATGTATCCATTCCCCACCTAAACAATGGCAGTAACTACGCCATCTCGTCCCGTGCACAACTCTGGGTAGATGGCGGATCTGTCAGGAAGACCGTTGGCCCCGCACTGGTACCCTATGGTACCTTTAAGATTACTTCCGGTCTGGCTGAGTTTCTGGTCCAGAGTGGGATCACACTACGCGATGCCGGGAGTATTATTGTGGAAGGGGGAGAGCTTTACGCAAACGCCATAAGAACATCCATACAAGCTTCAGGAGATGTAGGTGCTTACATTCAGACAGGAGGAAAAGTCGTACTAAATGGTGGTACAGGAGTAGGGTCCACGACAACAGGTTCCGGTGGGACCAATTCAAAGTATTATGTTTTCACGCTTTCCCAACCGGAAAACGTCTTTCAGATGACCGGCGGCACGTTGGAAATCCAGCGATCCAACTTCAACGATAACGGAGGAGCCGATACCGACCCATCCGATGACCTGGGAGGCGGCATCTTCATTAACTCTGACGTGTCCAATCAAAACGTCACCGGAGGCACGGTAATTATGAATACAGATAACACCGTTCCGTTCAGGGTGACTTCCAAAGCCCCTTTCTTTGATGTGGTGATGACCAACTCAGGAGGAGCAGGTATCGTGGATAATAATTCAGGAGTGACAGAAGTGCTTCCTGATGATGATAACATCATTTTTCTGGCGGGTGGACAAGTAGGAAACAGTCTCTCAAGTCCTGACGCGGTCATGACCGCTCAGCCTTTGGTCGTATTGAATGATTTAACCATCGGGGACGGAACCAATGCCCTAAGGTTTGATCACCTGGGGAATGATGTCACTATTGGAAGGAACTTTACCATCGAGGTCAATGCAGAGTATTATTTTGGTGATGACGCGTTGCTTCCTATCAACCAACCAAATAACAACGCAACCGCTCCGGCTTCACACCAAAATACTACTACTTTTAACGGTACCATTAGCGGGTTACTTACCTTTTCCAATCTGACAAGTGATGACGATGCCAATAACGAGCAGCTTTTTCATAACCTGATCATTAACAAATCCAGCGATGCCAGCATCTCGCTGACTGCACCCAATAAACCAAGTAGTGGAAACAGTTCCAATGCACTCAGGATTGCTGAGCAGGGCTCATTCAGGTTAGAATCCGGAACGGTCAACCAGGGAGACCGAAGCATTCGCTTTTTTGGAGACGTATACAACGCCAGCGTACTGGGGGTATTCGTGCCCGGAGTCACCAATACCAATGCGTTATTAAAATTTCGTCCCAGTGACTTTACCATTGAGACCGAGCCGGGAGCCGAGTTTGGAAACTTCCGTTTAAACTCTTCAGGAGCCGTGATTTCGTTGGACAACGACGTAACCATCCGAAGGGTGGAGTTCAGGCACGGAAGGTTAAACATCCAGACCCACAATGTCATCATTGACGAATTAGATGTCAACTTATCCAGCAGTGCCAGCTACAGTGGAACGAATAGGATTTTTTCCGTTCAGGATATGATCATCACGTCAGGTAACTACTCCGATGGCGGGTTAACCTTAAAAGTTACCGGAGCCACGAATCCAACCGGAGGTTTTTCAGATAACATTGATGGAAACAGTACATTGGATGCCCTGGATGACGAAGACTTTTTGTTTCCCCTTGGCATAGGGACAACAGGAGATGCCAATTCCAAATACACCCCGGCGCTGATAAGTCTGACTTCAGCAGGTGATTTAGGCTCAGACGGCGAAGCATACATTACGGTCAACCCGGTTCAGGGGGAGTTATTAACCACAGACCTGACAGGCGGAGAAATCCTCGACTATTACTGGAGGGTAAGGACAGACGGTTTCGATGCCGACCCCACCATCGACTTCATTCAGTTTTTCGGAGACGATGACGACGTATCGACACCAGGAAACCTGACCAGCTACGTTTCAGGCAGTGTACTGGATGCAGGAACGTATCAGCGGAGTTCGGAAAGCAATACCGTGACCGACCCTGCGTCACCCGGTTTTGAAGACACCGACTTTTCCATCCTTTTTGATGGAGAGCCCAATGGAACCCCTTTTACCCTGGAAGATGCCAGCTTTACCGCAGGGGAGGCCGGAAGGTTTACAGGAACACCCCAAATCTTTTACTCCAGAGTAGTATCAAGCAACTATAACATTACTTCCATGCCGCAATGGAGCGATGGAAACACCTGGTCATTGGTTTCTCATACCGGTACTGCTGCAGGAGATTGGCCACAAGACGGAGACATCGCCATAGTCGGAGAAGGAGGTACCGGAGGCGGTTCTGGCGGACCACGACACCACGTAGCCTACCGGACGACGGATAACTACTCCCTGGCCAAAGTAGAGATTAACAACGATTTGAGTCAGTCCTCCTGGGACCCACGATTATTCGTCGAAGAAGGCGCTACCTTCAACATGGGGATCGTGGATGGGAACGCCACACTAGAAATATACATCAGCAACAGTGTGACCTCTACCATCAATGGTGATTTTGGATCCTTTAGCTCCAGAGGCTCAGAAGGTGCCAGGGTGCTGTATTTAGGAAGGTCCGGTTCAGTGATCGAAATACCTCAGGTGACGGACGTCTATCCCAACGTAAGGCTGGAAGGTGGAGGAGCCCGTGAGTTTTACTTCCCCAATGCGGTGACCATCAACAACGAATTGAGAGTTGACAATAGCTGTACCCTCAGGCCCCGATACGACCTATACGTGAAAGGAGACCTTCGCCTGGGCAATTACCTATATGGAATCTTAGAATTTCCAAACGACACGGAGATCAAAGTAGAAACGGAGGGAAGGCTAAGGGTTTTGAGTGATGATGCATCTGCGGTTGTAGTAGAAAACGACAACACGTCAATGGCACTTACGCATCAACTAATGGTACACGGTGACATCGAGTTGACCAGAGGAAATCAGTTCGATTTGTGGAATGGAAATGGGGCCAACGATGACAACTGTGTACTGGAAATCAAAGGAGGGGCAGACTCAGAATGGACCAATAGTGATAACATGCCCATCGAACTTTATCGTCTGGTGATCAATAAAGGAACAGACGCCACCTATCGATTTGATATACAAGACAATGGCGCGAGCAATGGACCTACCTTAAATGGACCTACAAATCTTGCAGACAAATCATTAGAGATCGTAAACGGGACCCTGGGGCTTTACGACGAGCAAATAGATTGGTTGCTAACTAGCGGAGGAGGAGATTTCTACCTGCCCAACCTACAAAATGGCGCTTCTTCCTCAGGTTCAGGAGCCATTGAACTCTACAATAACACCACATTAAGAATTGAGGGAGACGATACGGGACTTCGCCTGGATGGGAAACTGGTTTTAAGCGGAGGAGACGTAGACCTGTCCTCAGGAGCAGGAAATGGAAACAACTTCATCGAGTATTCCGCTTCCGGCAATGCTCAGATACGTATCAGTGATGCCAATTCGACGCTTTCCGTAGGTTCCCAGATCAGAAGAGGATTCTTTTCAGAGGCAGGCGTACTGGACTTACAAGTGACAGACGGGTTATTAGAAATAGGCGCATCAACAGAAGGTGATGGGAGTAGGGGAATGCTTGAGATTCTCAATGCAAATAGTAACTTCACCCATACAGGAGGAGCCATTCGGTTCCTTAATCAAAACGGAGTAACTGCCTCAGATGCCGCTGTTGCTTCTTTGTTGTTAGATCCTGCTACCAGTAACCTGACAGGAAGCACCATAGAAATAGACCTTAATGAATCCAATGACCTAAACTTTAGCATCAGTAGCTCCATTCCGCTCAATAACCTGAAGGTCATGAGTAGTACCGGAGCGTCTTCAGAAGTGGTGCAATTAAAAACCAGGCCCCTGACGATAGCAGGAGACCTGTCTTTGCAAAATGACGTAGAACTCAAATCAAACGGGTGGGACCTGACCCTTCAGGGAGACTTTGTTGTCGATAACACCGCATTTTATACGCCTGGCACCAATAAAACGTTTTTCGAAATCGGAGCTTCGCAGACAAACCAATTGACCGGTACCAATACGGACGATGTTACGTTCTACAACCTGGAAAAGGTCGGAGCAGGTACGTTGCAGTTAGCGAAAAACATGATCGTCTCAGGAGTCACACTTGACCTGCTGGGAGGTACCATCGATGATAATGGAAACACCATCGACTTTACCGGACAGGTTTTTACCAATGATGCCACCCATTCCTCTCCGGCTTCAGTGGCAAATGGAGGGATACGCATGAGTGGTACCTCTGGTAGCCAGGTATTGGTGACAAGTTCGAAAGGAATTTTTGGAAACCTGACCATCAACAACACCAATGGAGTTGCCGTACCCGATTTTAACCAAACCTTTTTAATCAACCGAACACTGACGCTGGCAGATGGCATCCTGGATATTGGTCCGGCATTGTTGGAGATTGCCAACAATGGAGACATTGTGAACGGCGCGGGATCAAATGCAAACTTTTCAGACTTCAGTGAGACCAATCAAATCCAGACCAACAGCTCGATCATTGACTTTGGGCTACAAAAAGATTTCGATGCAGGCGCTACAACCAACTTCATGTTCCCCGTAGGAGAAGGAAACCGATACACGCCCGTCCGCATCAACTTTGGAAGTGGGAACTCAGGCACGACTGCCGGGACACTCAGGGTGCGTCCAAGAAATGCCGTGGCCCCCGTCATGCTGGGAGAGTCGGCGGCCATACAGGACGCGATCCTTCAATATCACTGGTTGGTCAACGCTGCAGGATTTACAGGATTTGAGGCAACATTAGAAGCCAGTTACGATGACGACGTGATTGGAACAGATTCAGAATCTTCGTATCAGGTTGCACGGGCACTTTTCAGTGATCCTGGCTTAAACGTAGAAAATCCTGCTCCCGGATCGATTGATATCGCCAACAACGTCGCCTCATTTACCATCATCAATACTTCCGTAGGGGACAATTTCTCAGGAGAATATTTTGCAGGAGACCCGTCTATCATACCGGATGTCTTCAAGACGTTTGTTTTTGACGGGACGAACAGCACCAACTACTCCGATCCTGGAAACTATTTCAAGGACAACGACGGAGACCACGTATTTAGCGTCGGCGACGAGAGGGAAACTACCATTGGAAACGTATCAGGGGGAGTGGTGGAAATTGCAGACGGCACCACACTGGTATTGGATCAAAACGGCACCTCATTTAGTCGCCTAATTATACCTACCAATGGCGTATTGGAGGTAGACGGCACGAATGGACACCTTTTGGGTCAGGTAAGCGGCTCAGGTACCATCCGAATGAACAGCGATGGGTCTACGGTCTCCCTACCTGCCGGGGACTACCTGACGTTTTTTGATTGTACCTCCGGCGGTGGAGCATTGGAGTACGGCGGATCAGGAGATTACACCATCTTAGTAGAGATCAACCAGGTGAGACAACTAACGATCAACGGGTCCGGAGAAAAAACATTTGTCAATACAGGGAACATCAATATCTGTGAAGACATGATTATCAACGCAGGGACGGTCGATTTTTCCAGTGACAAAGAGGTCACCATTGATCGTGATTTCATTCTCAACAGTGGTGCAGTTTCATTGGCTACCAACGGTGTATTGACGGTGCAAAACGATGTACAACTACTAGGAGGGTCCTTCACTGGTTCAGCTAACTCAGTTTTTAACCTGTATGGTGACCTGACTAAAACTGGGGCTACGATACAAATGACCGGAGCAAATGCCAGCACGTTAAGTTTAGTAGGTGCGACAACTCAAAACATCACCGGTGACTTTTCAGGTACGGATGCCATTAGCGATTTGGTGGTGAACAATACGACTTCCGGTGTGGCCGTCTCATTAACAGGTGGAACAACACTGGAAATTGAAAGTAACCTCACACTGACAGACGGCATTATTTTAACCGATAATACAGATTTCACCGGAACCACATTTACCATCAATAATGTGCTGGTATTTGCGACAGGCTCTACTTTCACAGGTGGAAGTAACGAAAGCTTTGTCGATGGGGTGATCAGAAAGAAAGCCTTACCTGCTAACACAACATTTACCTTTCCAACAGGGGATGGCTCCGTTTATGCTCCGGTGATTGTCAATGAAGACGCCACAGGAGGAACGGACTGGCACGCCCGGTACGTGGCAGAAAACCCCTTCACGCTGAGTAGCAATACGACTAACATTCCGTTGATAGAAGTATCCTCCAAAGAATACTGGGTGGTAGAAACCACCTCTCCACAGTCTGCCACCATTTCATTGGTGTATGGCTCGCAGTCTGATGTGGTGACTCCAAATGAAACGACGGTGTTGACTTTAAAGGACGTAGGAGTGGATGGCTTAAACAGCTCCGATACATGGGAAGACATAGGAAGAGGAGGATTGTCTGCCGGAGCCAGTTCTTCTGGAGGAACGCTAACGGCCTCCGATGCCAGTTCTTTTAGCTCCAATTTCTACACCATTGGAGGCCAGACAGATACCGCGTTACCAGTTGAGTTGCTCACCTTTGAAGGAAAAGCAGAGGAAAACCGCGTTTCACTGTATTGGGCGACAGCCTCTGAAGTAAACAACAATTTCTTCGAAGTACAGCGATCACGTGACGGGGAGACGTTTGAGACCATAGGAACCGTCGAAGGGAGCGGAACCACCAATGAAATAAAGGAATATCGCTTGATGGATCGTAATCCCGGACAAGGAGATAATTACTACCGGTTGAAACAAGTAGACTTTGATGGAAAGTTTGAGTACCACGAAACGATTAGGGTAGTGAATGATTTTGTCGTGACCCACAAACTGGATGCCGCCATTTATCCAAACCCTGTCGTGCCACACAACATGAACTTAAGGTTGGAAACAAGTGACAACGAAAACCCTTTGAGCGTTCAGATAGTTAATCTCGGTGGACAGACTTATTACAACGAAGTGATGAATGCGACCGGATACGTTGATAAGCAAATACAACCAACCCAGACAATGAATGCCGGACTTTACTTCCTGATTGTGAAGCAGGGAGGTAATGTGAAGAAACAGAAACTGATCATAAGAAACTGACGTCGTGCCCCATTAACAACGTTAACCATGCAGCAGGCCAAAGCGCCTGCTGTTTTTGTTTTTAAATTACTTATTTCCCTTTTATCATTACATTATGGCAACGATAGAAGTATATCATTCATTCGAAGAACTAAAAGCTACACATACTACAACGCGTGAGCCAGACGAAGAAGAGGCGTTACGACGAGTTGAGGTCGCAAAACAATTGTCATCAATCAAGCCTCAGAAATAGATGGAATAGTGATTTCCTGCCGATTTTTATTGGCTTACGTATCCGATACTATTTTGCATGGCATTGAAACCCCCTGGATTCGTAAGGGTATATTGTAATGATCTTCAAGTGAATGGGAATATTCAGCAGAAATAGGAAAAAAATTAATAAGGACTTTGAGGCATTTAAGTCTGAAATAAGTTGGTTTCTGACTCCTAATTCTAAAATCGAATTTCAAGAGCAAAAAGAAATATGATTCAGTGAAGATTTCAAGGGTACTTTCCCAAAGCTCGCTGAATTGATTCTAAAGTCAAGACGGACTTACTTGATAATTGACAATATAAACTACATTTTATTCGCTTGGGACACATTGGATGGACAGATTTGCGGTTGGCTAAATCAGCAAGAAACTAAGGAGGAATTTAAATATGAACTAATCCAAGAACATGAACTACTAATAAGAAATATCGGAGGAATTCGAGAATCATTTAATCAACCAGAAGACTCCTTTTCCAACAATCAAAACTTCATGTTTATAGGTTCCGAATGTTCAAGAGGAATTGGAGATTGGGATGATTATTATTCAATGACATGCGAAGAAGAAGGGAAAAATCAGATTAACTTTTCTAACCTTCTTGCATTTGT
>JBCCXH010000155.1:0-10506 GCA_039192005.1 Bacteroidota bacterium | reverse complement strand
GTCTCGCCAAAGAGGAATACGCCTGCGGCCATCACCAGGCAGACCTGCATCACCGAGGAGGCCATTCCAACACAGCCGGAAGCGTATGATTGTGAAAAATAAAGATATCGTGTTTAAGTGACTACTTGAAGCGGTGCTACAAATTCGATGCTTTAGAGTACTTCTAAAATGGAGATGAAAATGAAGGATTTCCGAATTAGTTTGGTGTATTGAAGGAGTCTGATGGAATAATTAAATGACAAATGCAACAACACATAAGTTTGAAAGAAACATTAGTCCTTTTTAAAAAAAAATCATTTTTAATCTTATGTGAGCGACCCGAATGCCCGGTCACCCCGACTCTAAAGGGAGCTAAATTGATTTTTTTTGCCTTTCCCCTTTAGGGCTTAGGGCAAGAAAGGCAAACATGACAAGAAGGTTTAGTGAAAATTTAAAATTTTCACGTTTCAGCCCATTAATGAGTTTCTAGAGGTGCCCTGTTAATAGCCCGTTGAAAGTTCAGAGAACACCTGTCACATCTGGAAGCTATGCAAAATAAATGGGGTGAACGATGTTGAAATCCATAAGGTTAAACAAACATGCAAGATGAGATCGTTAACGTACTGAATTCCCTCAACTTTGAATCCAAACTCATCGAGGAAATACGAGGTATAGGTTACCAGAAGAAAGTGAAAGAAGGGCAGGTAGTGGTGAGCAAGGACAGGTCCGGTGGAGAAATGCCCTTCGTCATGGACGGGTTGTTAAAAGTGATCCGACCGGATGAAGAAGGAAATGAGGTGTTTTTGTACTACCTGGAGAAAAGCGATACCTGTGCCATGTCCATTACCTGCTGTATGGAAGGGACCCTACCGTCTTTTCGTGTAGTCGCGGAGTCCGATGCTACGCTCTGGATGGTTCCGACCACTTTTATGAACTCCTGGGTGGCCAACTATCCCTTATTCAGGCGGTTTGTGTTCAGGTCCTACCAAACCCGTTTTGATGAACTTTTGCATACGGTCGATGCGCTGGTCTTTAAAAAAATGAACGACCGGCTCTACAAATACCTGCTGGATACGCAACAAGCGACGGGCTCTTTCACCATCCAAAAAACACATGACCAGATTGCAAAAGAACTCAACACCTCTCGTGTAGTCGTGTCCCGCCTACTGAAACAGATGGAGAGGGAAGAGAAAATAGAACAACATCGAAACCGGATCGAGATTCTTTGATGGAACGAAAGGCTGGCGAATAGTGACAAATGTTACTGTATAAACATCACAAGGTTCCTAGCTTTGGCCGATCTTTATCCTGAATCAGGAATTGTTTATTTGGCCTGCCTGTAGTCAGGGCATGTAGCTGCCTGATCAAGACGAACCTTCAAACTGAAAATGAAATTCATGAACAAAGCAGGCGGGCGTTGATGAAGTCAATCAAACGCTTTTTTCCCATTCTCGAATGGTTGCCAACTTATCGGCGTTCGCAACTAAGTGGTGATGTGTATGCCGGAGTGACGGTCGGTGTCATGTTGATCCCCCAGGGCATGGCGTATGCACTCATTGCAGGCTTGCCGCCAGTATATGGACTGTACGCAGCCATTGTCCCACAGATCATCTACGCCATACTTGGGACTTCCCGCCAACTATCGGTGGGTTCCGTAGCCATGGACTCCTTACTGGTGGCATCCGGTATCGCTGTGTTCGCCGAGGAAGGGACAGATGCGTACCTGGGCTTTGCCATCTTACTGGCCTTTTTTGTGGGCCTTTTTCAGTTGCTTTTAGGCTTTTTCAGGATGGGCTTCATTACCAATCTACTCTCCAAACCGGTGATCAGTGGGTTTACATCCGCTGCTGCCGTGATCATTGCGCTCAATCAGCTGAAATACCTGCTGGGGATAGAAATTGAGAAGAGCAGTACGATCTATACCCTTCTTTGGGAAGCCATACTGCATGTGAACGAAACACATGTGGTCACATTGGCCATCGGTACCTCAGGGATCCTGATCATCAGGCTGGCTAAAAGCATCCATAAAAACATACCGGGCGCCTTACTTGTCGTGATGTTGGGGACGTTGCTGGTGTATTTGCTAAAACTGGATACGCACGGTGTCAGCATTGTCCGAACAGTTCCCGAAGGACTGCCTGCGTTTAAGCGACCCGCTTTTGATTTAGGCATGTTTCATGAAGTCCTTCCACTCGCATTTACAATTGCCATCGTCTCCTTTATCGAGGCATTTTCCATCGCCAAATCCATTGAAGTCAAGAAAAAAACGCACAGGGTACGTCCCAATCAGGAGTTGATCGCGCTGGGAGCAGCCAATCTGATCGGGTCTTTCTTTCAGTCCTATCCGGTCACGGGTGGATTTTCCAGGTCCGCTGTCAACGATCAGATCGGTTCACACACGCCTTTGTCCTCCATGATCAGCGCATTACTGGTGGCTTTAACCCTGGCTTTTTTGACTCCTTTGTTCTACTTTCTTCCACACGCAGTACTTGCATCCGTGGTGATGGTTTCGGTGGCAGGCTTACTGGACTGGAACTACGCAAAGCAATTGTGGCACGACAACAAAGTGGAGTTTTTTTTATTGCTGGTCACATTTTTGGTGACCATCAGCATCAACATGGTTTCAGGGATTACCACCGGAATCTTATTTTCCATTTTGATCCTGCTCTACCGTGCAGCCTATCCGCACATCGCACGCCTGGGCAGGCTGAAAGGGCACCATGAGTTCCGAAACATTACGCGCTTCAAAGACCTGGAAACATGGGACGACCTGTTGATTTTGCGAATAGATGCATCACTGACCTTTATCAATATTCAGGGGGTAAAAGCATACATCGAGGGGCAAACGGTAGAAAATCCCACCATCACCAAAGTGATCATTGATGCCGGACCCATTAGCCATTTGGATGCGACGGCTATTTACGGGTTGAGGGACCTGTTGACCACGCTAAATGAACGGGGAGTCATTCTTTTGCTCTGTGACATCATCGGGCCGGTCCGTGATATCATGCATCGGACAGGGCTGACACAGACCATCGGGGAGGAGCACCTCTTCCTGAGCCTGGGAGAAGCGGTCGAATATGCCACTGGCAGAGATCGGGGAAGCTACAAAGAAGAAGCGTTGCAGTCAAATTACTCCGGTAAGTGATTGCATTGCATTATTTTGTCCAAATAGCGCGGTAAGACCAAGTCGAAGTAGGAGAGACTGTTCTCTTTTATTTGGTCTATTTGTTCTTAAAGACTACTGGTATATGACTAAAATTTGAAAAATCAGTTTTTGTGTACTTACAGCATCCGAGAAGTGATTTTTCTTTAAAACCTAAAACTACCGCGCGGCGGACCGTCCCCATCGAACGTCGACCCGGCCTAAAGGAGCTGATAAAACCGCCCCCCGGCCGGGTAAGGCTTCAGGGAATTAAAAGGCGTCCGGCTAGGAGGTGTTTTTAAGCTTTTCGCACCGTCTCGAAAAATCTTTCTCGGATGTCACTACTTAAACACTTCTTTATGGACCACGTTGCCATCTACATCATGGTGCACAAATTCGATGATCGGCTCTTTTCTTTTCCGATAGACATTGACCGTGAGAAAACCTCCCTTCACGCGCAAGAAGCGATGCTCAGGAAGTACGTTATCCTGTTCCCACCCTCCCGCATGTTGATCACTTGCTGCACCTTGGCTAAACTCCATCAGTCCGTTGATCGGGTCTTGGGAAACGTATTGCCAGTGCCTGTCTCCGTTTACGACATAGACGTCTTGAGCGGCCAGGTACTCCCTTAGCCACGCACCTTCCGTTTCAAATGCTTTGTTGGAGTGGTTGTCATTTTTACCTTGTGGTCTGTCGGGACCTACAATAGGTGTAGGTGAGATCAAAACTTTGAAAGTGGCATCTGAACTTTCTACCGTTTTTTTGAACCAATTCATTTGCTCATCGCCCCAGATGGTTTTGTTTTTACCATCAGGGTCACGGTTATCAGATCGATACTCACGAACTTCTACCATCCAGACCTGTAGGTCTTTTCCCCAACGTACGGTTCGGTAGGGTTTGCCCTCCAGGGGGACCTGCTCATACCATAGCTCAAGCCCATCTTCATACGTAAGCGCTCCCAATGGAGCGCGTCCGGGATAAGCATCGTCACGAAGTAAGTCATGGTCATCTTTTTCGATGTAGAGTGGAACTTCAGCGTAAAAATCGACAAGAGACGGCCAGGAGTTCATGGCATGCCACTTGTGCCGGGCCTCGTCTATCGTTTGTACAAACGGGCCGGCTTTGTCGTAATAAACGTAGTCCCCTGTTTGTACATGGAACCGGGGGTTCAATTTTTTCATGGCATCATATATCTTGAAGCCACGTAAGGAGTCATCGTAACTCCAAAAATACTGACATGTTGAAGAGGTAAAAGTGATTGGGGCGATTTGACTGCTTGCCGGAGATGTCATGAAGCTGCCAGCAATAGAGGTAATTGGCTTTTGGTCCACTTTGGAGTCTTTTGGCCTGGTCGGTATGACTTGGCGGCCCAGAATTCGTACAGAATAAGCGGTGTTTGGCTTTAACCCTGTCACGCTTTGCTTATAAGTATAATCATGTAGCGCAGATACATACCCCCAGTCAAACTCAATGGTGTCGTTTTTGGAGGTTATTTCAATTTTCACCTCGCCAAAGGAACCTGCTACGGCTCCATCCATTTCAGCTACGGGGGTGTTCATATAAAATTTCTTCGGTTTGGGAATCGGGGGGGCAGTACGCTCGTGATAGACAGGCACTCGGCGAGGTGAAGCGCATAAGCGCGTCCAAATGACTGCAGAAGAGTCTGTTACTTCACCTATTTTAAATCCAGTAGTGAAAAACACACGATCAGTAGGTTGAGCCAGGGTCAATGTGCTACCAAGTAGTAGGTAAAAAACAGGCACAATGAAATGCTTATTAAAGGTGTTCTTTTTGACTTTCATGGGGTTTTGTCGCGTTTTGCTGAGGCGTTAAACTTGGGCAAATTCAACTGATAAGGGGTTTATCTTTGTTTGGGTTAAAAAAGTCGTTATCATGCCTCAAAACCGAAAGATACCATTTATTCCTATTTGTAGCTGATACGTTCATCCTTTCAGTTATTTATTGGTTTTCGGACTGCATGTCTGTCGTTTCATTCAGGTCTTTCTTAGGATCGAAATGCATGATTTCTTTCTTTTCACTCCCGTGAAAAACGCCATCCGATCAGTGTACCTACTTTAGTGATCCTATTGTTGTCAGTAAACTTCTGGTCGCTTAGACCATTGAACATGGCATCAAGGGTCGCTACAAGAAAAGAAGCGTTGCTATCGAATGAGCAATAGGGGATTCAGTGATTTATTGGATGGAACCTACCATCACTTTTTTTTGAAGCGCATCCAGACAATCTCGCATTCGTTAATCCAAAAATCTAAAATCCGCTCATCGCAATGTCTCGTTTGTAGCGCACTGTAACCTATGTTACACCCAAAGCCCACGTAGATTCGTACATTTGGAGAAGAATAATGTAGTCGATCAAATGAAAATAGAACAGATCTATACCGGATGCCTGGCACAAGGAGCCTATTACATAGAAAGTGGTGGAGAAGCCGCTATTGTGGACCCGCTAAGGGAATCTGCACCTTACCTGGAAAAGGCACAAAAAGAAGAAGCGACGATCAAATACATCTTTGAGACCCATTTTCATGCAGACTTTGTATCGGGGCATGTAGAACTTGCCGCAAAGACGGGAGCGCAGATCGTTTATGGTCCCGGAGCAACGACCGAATACGACATCCACGAGGCGCAGGATGGCGAAGTGTTTGAATTGGGAAATGTAAAGATCAAGGTGTTACATACCCCAGGCCATACCCTGGAAAGCACGACGTTTCTTTTGATCGACGACCAAGGTAAGGATTATGCCATCTTTAGTGGAGATACGCTGTTTATCGGTGACGTAGGGCGGCCTGACCTGGCACAAAAAGGAACGTTGACCCAGGAAGATCTTGCCGGGATGCTTTATAGCAGCCTGAGAGAAAAGATCATGCCGCTAAATGATCAGGTCATCGTTTACCCTGCGCACGGAGCAGGATCTGCATGTGGAAAGAACATGAGCAAGGAGACAACGGACCTCCTGGGAAATCAAAAAAAGACCAATTATGCCTTACGAGCAGACATGACGAAAGAGGAGTTCGTCAAAGAAGTAACAGACGGTTTGCTTCCACCGCCTCAATACTTTGCCCAAAATGTGGCGATGAACAAAGCAGGAGCTAAGGCGATCGAAGACGTATTAGAGAAAGGCAATGTGCCTCTAAGTGTTGCTACCTTTGAAGCGATTGCTAACCACGAAGGTGCGCTGGTGCTCGACACGAGAAAACCTCAGGAATTTGCAAAGCAACACATCCCCAATGCGATTTTTATCGGGATTGATGGAGGCTTTGCCCCATGGGTAGGAGCGTTGATTCCAGACTTACAGCAGCCCATTGTTTTCGTTGCCGATCCCGGAAGGGAAGAAGAGGTGGTCACCCGGCTTTCCAGGGTAGGATACGACCATACGCTCGGGTTCCTGGAGGGAGGCATGGATGCCTGGGTAGCCGCCGGAAAAGAGGTGGAGACCATGGAGTCGATTTCCGCTAAGGAATTTGAACAACGACACACCAACGGTGACCTCAATGTTCTGGATGTAAGAAAACCATCTGAGTTCGAGTCTGAACACGTGAAGGGTGCCATCAATTTTCCATTGGATTACATCAATCAAAAGATGGAAGAAGTATCGGATGATACCACCTACTATATTCACTGTGCCGGGGGCTATCGGTCCATGATCGCGGCATCCATTCTAAAAGCAAGAGGCCATCACGATCTGATAGACATTCAAGGTGGCTTTAAGGCGATCGCAGAGACAACGATTCCGAAAACGGCGTTTAGCTGCTCTACAGAAGTCAAATAATAGGTACCATCCCGGCAGGGCGATTGCATGTTAAATTCGGTTATTGAAAAGAAGCCAATATTCCCCTTCTTTAGAAGGGGCCGCCCTGGCCGGGTTTTGGGGAAGTTTAGACTTAAAATATCTTTTCAATAACCGTCGTGGAACAGCCGAATTTTCAACATTAAAACATGGAAAATATTAACATGCAATCGCCCTGACCATCCCGAAATAGAAATAGATAAATATGTCGCGGGTCACCAATGGGTGATCCGATTTTCACCTGTCCTCCGGTTAGTCAGTCAAATGGTATTTTTGTGGCATGCAGGTAGCATTAAAAGATGGATAGCAGAGGCTTTTTTGGTGTAATCAATGTTAGAAAGAATGGGCATGAGCAGTGATGAGCGAGAGCTATGGAAACAAATAAAAGCATTCGAAATCAGTGATCCGACAGCTGATTTTTCGTTTGCAGACAGATTGGCTCGTGAGAACACCTGGACGCTTGAATATGCTTTGCGAACATTACTTGAATACAAGAAGTTTATGTTTCTGATTTGCCTTTCAAAACATCCCTTAACGCCGTCAGATCAAGTGGATCAGGTTTGGCACCTGCACCTGATTTATACGGAATCCTATTGGACAGACTTTTGTAAAAACACACTCAATAGATTGGTTCAGCATGGGCCAACTAAAGGTGGAGAAGCAGAAAAAACAAAATACAATAACTGGTACGAGGCCACTAAGGAACGCTACCAATCAACATTTGATGAAGCGCCACCCATCGATATCTGGCCTTCAAGCAAAACCAGGTTTGGGCAGATAAGATTCTCAAGGGTCAATTTGCATACCCATTGGGTCATTCCAAAACCGAGATTATTACGTAAATGGAAATTTTAGCGAAACTGACACCGGCCGAGGCCTATCTGATTAAAAATACCTCTAACTCGACTTTTAAGGAATTGCTTAAGCTGACACTAGCAGATCTTTCCTTTAAAAAAGTGTTGAAAATTGAAGACAGGGAAGTCCGGTCGCATCCAAGTAACCCAGTCAGGGTATTAAAATATGTGGTCGCCACGGAGAACTTCCACGCCTATCATCCTAAAGCACATGAAGAAGCATTTCTTAGTCCTTTTCAAAAAAATCCTGAGCTGGAGATTTTATTCCATCATTTGATCAAGATGGCTTATGAAAGTGCCAGGAACAGAAAACGATACGTTTTTAAATCGATGTTGAAAAGCCCGGAAATAGGTGGGAAATTTCATAAGGATTTTTTTACCAGATTAACGGGTGTAATCGCCTTAACTAGTGAAGGAAAAAAGGTGAAAGCGAAAGTCGATGAAGCATTGAGTAAGCTCGAAACTGAACTACCTCAAATCATTCAACACGATAAAAAAGGAGCGTTAGGGGTTTTGGAAAAGATCGGAGGAAATGTCTTTTTGATATCCGGGCTTGAATTTCAGCTTTTAAAAGAGCTTGACGAGGAGTTAGCAAAAGCACATGAGCGCAGGTCGGGTGACTATGATTTTGGTTGCTCGGGGTGTTACACCTCTTATGGAGATCATGCTGATTCCTTTGACGGGGCGTTTGACGGCGTGGACAGCTCTGGAGGAGGTGGAAGCGGATGCAGTGGAGACTCGGGATGCAGTGGATGTAGTGGTTGCGGAGGCTGTGGTGGATGCGGAGGCTAAAGTATCGCTGATGAGTCATTGTTCCGTGTAACCCTTGTTACACAACCTAACCAACCTGTCACATACCTTTACCCCCTCACACTTTTAAATGGATTAGAATTGATAGATTTTATAAGTCAGCCATGGCCCTGGTATGTCGCAGGTCCACTCATTGCGCTGGTGATGTTCTCCTTGTTATTTTTTGGGAACAGCTTCGGCATTTCTTCCAACTTTCGGACCTTGTGTTCCTTATTCGGAGCAGGTAATCGTTGTGAGTATTTTGATTTTGACTGGAAAAGCCAACGGTGGAACATGGTGTTTGTAGTCGGGTTGTTGGTAGGAGGATGGATCGCTAACCAGTTTCTCGCTTCACCATCCGGGGTGGGTATTTCTGCACAGACCACCGACGAGTTGGAACGTTATGGGATGGCTCCTGTTGGAAATGAACTCGCGCCGCTTGTTATTTTTTCGTGGACATCATTACTTACCTGGAAGGGGTTTATCATGTTAGTCCTCGGCGGGTTTTTGGTGGGGTTTGGTACCAGATATGCCGGTGGGTGCACCTCCGGTCATGCCATTAGTGGGTTGAGCGACTTGCAGCCAGCTTCGCTTCTTGCCGTAGTGGGCTTTTTCATTGGTGGCCTGCTGGTGACGCACCTTGTTTTACCACATTTATTGACTCTTTAAAATGCTGTAGGATGAAGATATTGAAATACTTACTGGTAGGAATTGTTTTTGGAATTACACTAACCAAAGCGGAAGTGATCTCCTGGTATCGCATTTACGAGATGTTTCGGTTTCAGTCCTTTCATATGTATGGTGTGATCGGGTCTGCCGTTGCGATAGGTGCCGTACTGATTCAATGGATAAAAAGGAATAAGATCAAAACGTTGGACGGTCAGCCGATTACCATTCAACCGAAAAAGTTCAGTATCCCCAGGTACCTGTTGGGTGGTACCCTCTTTGGGTTAGGATGGGCCATGACGGGAGCGTGTCCCGGTCCGTTATTCATACTGGTAGGAAATGGAGTAAGTGTGGTGGTGGTCGTTATTGCTTCGGCATTAGTAGGTACTTACTGCTATGGGCTGGTTAGAAATAAGCTCCCACATTGAGATAAGCGGTGTTCACATTAGTTGTTTGCGTTTTTCATAAATCTTGCATCCTATCAATAAGTATCCAACACAGTAGGAACATCATTCTCCTTCTCTTCTGATTTATCAATATTTTGGTTGGAAGGATAATATGACGATGTATCCAGTTAGCTTAAGAAACATACGGAGGTGATTTCCTTTCATTTTTTTGTTGGCCCACGTATCTGATTCTATTTTGCGTGACATTGAAAATTCCTTATATCTAAAAGGATAGCGGTAATCTTGGTCAGTATTAAAGATGTTTGAGCGAAAAGTAATTTTGGTACAACTTGCAATTTTTGGAACACTTCTGTTGGTGATTTTTGGAACGATCTTACTAACTGAAAGTGGTATGTTAATAAATGGAGCCATTCCCTACGTAATCCCGACAGCAATGGTAGCCTCTGCTGTAACTGGCTGGATAATTACCGGAAGATATCAACGTAGCAAAGTGTTCAGACCACATATAGAAAATGAACTTTCAAATATGGGTTACCAACTCATTTCTGAACGTCCTCCAACTTTTGCCGAAATTCTAAGCAACTTGGAAATAACTCCAACAATTCTTTTTAACGGAACTCCAATTCAAAACTTCACTCGAATCTCCCAAAATGAACGAATGCTTCACGTACGAAGATCTGATGAAGTGGAATTTGAATTGCGAGCATTAATTACCAAAACGTGGAGCAGAAAGTACAAGCTGGAAATCGTAAAGAAAACTCGACTGAACTGAAATACCGCCAACAAATAGCCTTTCATAATTATCAAAGTGAGCAAGGAGTGATGATTCTAATAAACACTATTCCATAAGCTAACGGAGCTACT
>JBCCXH010000154.1:0-10537 GCA_039192005.1 Bacteroidota bacterium | reverse complement strand
TGGAATGGTTCCCACTTCATAAGCCGCGAATCTATCACAGCTATCAAAAAGCGAAACCGATTTGAGAGGAACCGTATGCGGGAAAGCCGCTCGTACGGATCTGTGAGGGGGCAGGGAGGTAACGAACTGCCCTACTCGGAACTTTCCCCTGAAGAGGAGTCAGTGAGTACATGTCCCAGATCGTGTCTCCTTTCATGTCCGTCAGTTTGAAACTGGTCCAAAGCTGTTTGTCGCTTTTCACTTTTGGGTCTTTTATGATTTGAAAAAGAGCCGTCTTGAGTGCATAACCAGATTTTCCAACTGTAGAATCATAGTACGATGCCGGCGGTTGTGCATAAACGATATCCATACACAGGATTAAAAAATGTAAAAAGAATAAAATGTTTTTCATGTTTTGATAAGTTGCTGAAATGAGCCATTAGTACCCCCTTTGATCATAGTCCTTTCGTAGGGCTCACAGCGTAAGAGGCCATTGGGATCACTTCATGAGTTGTGTTTTTGATTTTAGAGAAAAAGAGGTCGTATCACATGGCTTTTGGGCAAGCTTGGGTATTTCCGTACATACTATTTTAGTCAAGATTAAGTACTGGGAGATAATTTGTAGTAAATTGCTACTAAAAAGAAATGGCAGCATTCAAAACGATTTCCGAATACTACCAAATCTCATCACCCATAACCAATTAATCTTACCTCAACTGCATCGTTTAGCTGACTGTCCAGGTGTTATCACCATTCAGTGTCACATTCATTGCGTATTGATTGACAGGAAAAGCAATTTCCTGAGCGGTCGCGGTCACTTTTTCAATGTCCAGCACTTCGCCTTCCTCAAAAGATCCGAATACAATCCAGTATTTGGGATGAGGACTGAATTGTAGTTGCATATTGGGTTGAGAGTTCACGACGAACGTTCCACTACCTGACATGCCGATTCCTACAGCGCACTCATTGGCGGCGACGCTTCGCTTTTCGTAGATGTACATGTGCCCGTCTTTTGGTCCGGCCGTTTGGTTTTCAAACGTATAGGCGTCCAGCTCTATGTCTTTCCTGAAATCAACCGCATTTTTGTTGGTCAGATCGGCATTCCATGTCTGGGAAGCCTTGTACACCACTCCGGGTCGCAAAGTTCCCTGTCTTGACCAGGTGTAGCAGTAGTTGATGTTCCATTTAAACTGTAGCTGCGTAGTCGGAAATGCCGGCTTACAAAACCAGGCTAACGACAACACATCGTGCACGCCCAAATCAGGGTCTGTCTGAAAGATACAGGCACTCCCTACTTGGGTTGAATCATTTTTGAAATTTATGGAGTATTCCATTTTGATTGTAATAATTCCTACTCGTAAGGCTTTTCGGTTTCCGCCTTCTATGTCAATCCCATAGAACGGATCGTTTATTTAAGTGGGATCTGCTCCACTGCCTGTTACTTCCCGAGGCTTTTCAGCGATTTGCGGAGCTTGCTCCAACCGATGTGCATCGTGTAAAGACAAGTCAAAGTTGATTTTTTAGTATCGCGGCTAATTGTATGGTGTCGCCGTTCGGATCGCATTTTGTCGCTACCTGATTTTCAGGCGGATGGTTTCCGGATCTATCCGGTCCATCATCACCCAATTACCAATGATAAATTCATATGCCTCCTGACAGTAGAAGTAAGTACCCTCGTGAAAGATGGTGTTTACCCTCATTTTTATTTTCTTACGCGATTTGGCTTCTATAATGAGGCAACCGTTTCTTCCGTTTAAAGTCATTCGCTTACCAGACCTGTTGATGAGCTCACTCTCCTTAAGGTCAATGGCATGTTGAGTGACCGGTGTACGTTTAAATTCGATGGTTTTCATAAGTGTTTTAATTATTGGGTATGTGCGTTGTACAAGTGATCGTGTAGTCACTTGAAACCTTTGATCATTTCCTCCAACTGCATGAGAAAGCAGGTAGGAGTGTTCTTTTTTCTGTACTCCGAAGGCTGTATTCCGAAAGCTTCTTTAAAAGAGTGACACAAGTGTGCCTGATCAAAAAAACCGGACTGATAAGCAACCCTGGAAATAGGGATAGCCTGGCCGGTAAGGAGATCTGCCGCAAGGAGTAGTCGCAAATGTTGTTGCAGTTTCATGGGAGTGATGTCCAAAGCCATTTTCAGTTTTCTGGTTAATTGAGATGGGCTGATGCACAGGTGATTGGCGAGGAACTCGAGGGTAACAGACGGATCAGTGATCCTTTCCATGAGGATATGGAAGAGGTGAGCCAGCCATTGATTTTGGCGTACAAGCCCTTTGACATCGGTTTCCAGTTTATTGGAAAGCGGGATACACCATGAAATGGATCGCTCATCGTTAACCTCGATACCTTGGTGAGATGCACGAAACTCAGAAGGGGAGGAATCAAACGCTTCAACAAACGCTTTCCAAAAGCTTTGATAGTTCAGGAAGCCACTGGTCAACGCCACACTTTTAATGGGTTCCCAACCGTTTTTCAAGCGTTCCGACGCATGTGAAAGACGCATTTGCTGAATCCGTTTTCCGGGAGTGGTGCCGCTAAGACGACTAAACCTTCGGGTGAGTTGCGAACGGCTGAGGTTGATTAATTGAGCCAGTTGATCTACCCCAAAATAGGGGTCTGAAACATGTTTTTCGATGGCAATTTCTATTTCTTCAAGAAGGGTTTTTTCTGATTCACATAAAACGTTTTTATGTGTTTTATATACTGACATACGCTCTGATTTTTAGAGCGACTTTGGACGTATATTTCAGATAGAGATTAGTTGTTTATCTCTCATTATCAGGTATATACACTCTTTAGCCGCAAATATTTTGCGACAAAATTTTATTATTGCATACACCGTTTATTGTATCATTTATGCATTCAAATCGTCATTTGTTGCATGTGGTGTCTAAAGGACACGAGACTCATTTTATTCCATGGTTTGGGATGGATAGAGTCGCGTAAAATGGGGGGTTAAAATTATTGGATGAATTGGGGATTTAATCCTACAAAAGAGGTAATTGAAAGTATACCTCCTATGGGGTATTAATGAATGGTGAACCGGTTAAAGGCAGGCTGAAATGAAATGGGAAAAGAAATGAATAATGGGAAAATCGGCTTAAAAACAAAGCAAGTGCAACTTTTTCATTGCTGTGTTGATGTTGTTTTTTAAATACCTCTTTTGGGGTATTGGTAAAGTAAAATGACGGCTTACTTTTGGATCATAATTTTAACTAGTAACACTTTTAACTAACATCTAACTATGGAAACACTTAATGAAACATTATCGGCTGCTGAATTGGCCGGAATCGAGAAGAAAACCCTCGACGCAATTCCCCAAAGAATTCCAATTACGGTTAACCTATACAACATTAACCCACCAGCTAATGAGTCTCCTACAATTAGTGGGACTACTCCTGATGATCGTTACCCGATACCGGTTTTTTACGAAGAACAATCAGGTGCTAACTTCCCATATGCTGTAATTGCCCCTAGCGGTCCTGTTTCGGTAGCCGCTAATGATACAATAGAATTTACATTATATGATGTATCAAACGATAATCAAGTAATCATGGCAAGTTGTTTTATCAGTACTTTTCTGACCAATGGAAAAAAACCAATTGCCGATAATAAATTTTTTACTGAAGATCAGTTTGTTATTATTAATTCGGATTTGAGCCTAGGAGAATACTTGGAGTCTTACGATTTATATTTTGAATTTATTGGCAGTCAGGGGTTTACTCAGTTTTGCAAAATTGATCCAATGCTAACTAGCCAAGGTAGAAATTAAGCCTCAAAGGCTATTACAGTGTTTGATGACCAAAAGGGGTATGAAAGTTGGACTGCTTGTATGTTTTTGTTGCCTTTTGTTGATGCCGGGTTTGTGTCAGGATGAAAAAGAAGCAGATAGCTTAAAAATGATACTTAGAAGTAAAAAGAACCTTTCTGATTCAACAACAATTCAAATCCTTTCATTAATAGCCTTAAGATCCCCTGATCCAGAGGACAAATTGGAGTATGCTGGCTATCTCATTGAAAAGTCAAGACTTTTAAATATGCCTAAATATGAGGCTTATGCCTATAGAGATATGGGGGTCGCTTACAGATTTATGGGAGATTTTAAGAGATCGCTTCAAAATCTATTCTTGAGTGCGCAACTGGCAATTGACTTAGGAGAACTCAATATACTCATCGAGGCCTACCAGGAAATAGCGATAACATATAGTGCTAACAATGACTCTGGAAATGCCTTATTATATCAAAAAAAAGCGATAAAAATCATTCGTGTTCATGGGAATGACGAAGTGCTTGCAATTAACTTATTGAATACTGGTTTTACTTATTATACGCTGAATAATCTGGACTCTGCCTTATTGTTTTATAATGAGGCGGAGCCTCTTTTCGAGAAGATAGATTTAGTCATAGGCAAAGCCTACACCATAGGCAACCGGGCATTGGTATTTTGGAAACAAGGAGCTGTTGAGCAGGCAAAAAAAGATTTGTTAAGGGCCATTCAGATGCTTGAACCTCTTGGGGATCAATTTGGTATGGCAGATTACCACAACCAACTTGGTCGTATCTACTGGGAAGAAAAAGATCTTTCGTCAGCAATTCACCATACCAATCTGGGTTTATCCATGTCCGAAGCACTGGACTTGAAAGAACAAATAAGAGATGCCAGCCTCTTACTTTCTGAACTGTACGAGTCAGAAGGAAAGCATGAGCAGGCACTTACTCATCAAAAACAGTATATAGCGTACAAGGATAGCCTGGAGAATACTGAAACCACCAAGAAGATGGCGGACCTTCGAACGGAGTTTGAGGTAAGCCTGAAAGAAAAAGAAATTGACTTACTCGAAAATCATCAGTCCTTGCAAAGAACATACATTATTATCGCCGTTATTTTATTGCTATTATCCATTGTGGTGTTACTCTACTTTCGTCAGCGGTTTTACGCTGCGAAACTGCTCGCGGCCGGTGAAAAGAGAAACCACGATGAGAAAATAAAACACCTGCTGAACGCCCAGGAGACGAAGACGCTACAGGCGATGGTAGCGGGTAGGGACCAGGAACGAAAACACCTGGCTCAGGAGCTGCACAATCATTTTGGTAGCCTGCTTGCTGCCATCAAGGTCAATGTCAACAGCATTGACCAGGAGGCGATAACGAACCATAGCACCCTTATCACCCTCATCGATCAAGCCTGTGCAGATGTACGAAACATGTCACATGCGCTCAACATGGGGATTTCAGAAGACTTTGGTTTGGTCCCTGCACTTAAAGAGCTGACCACTTTTTTGAATGAATCGGAAGAATTGGACGTCACATTTTCAGCCACCTTATGCCAGAGGCAAATGGATTCCGATTGTGAAATCCTGATTTACCGAATCGTACAAGAGCTCCTGAGCAATGCCTTAAAACATGCCGAGGCAACCAAGCTGGCTGTTTCGATGACCTGTTTTGACGAAGAAAATATGATCAATGTAATGGTAGAGGACAATGGAAAGGGCTTCGATCCAGAAAGTACATCCAATGGAGAAGGCATGGGAATTAACAGCTTAACGAAAATTGTAACCGGAAGAAACGGAGAGATTCGTTTTGATAGTCGGCCAGACTCAGGAACAACTGTCACGATTGACTTACCCATTACTACCCGCTTAGATTTGATTTAGACATGATAAAAGTACTACTCGTTGATGATCACCCCCTATTTGCAGAAGGGATGAGGTCCATGTTCAAGCCAGGTGATGGCATTGAGGTGGTGAAGCATACTAAGAATAGCCATGAAATCTTCTCGTTACTTGCAGAGACAGAAATAGATGTCATTTTACTGGATATTGACATGCCCATCATGGACGGCATCACCACGATGGAACTCCTGAGAGAAAAGGGAATTGATCAACCCATTTTAATGCTCACGATGCACCAATCCATGAAGTACGTAAAAAATGCATTGGAAAAAGGAGTACAAGGCTACATTCTCAAAGATGCTTCAAAAGCAGAGTTGGTGGAGGCAGTGAAAAAAGTAAGCCAACGAGAAAATTACTTTCACCCCAAGATAAACGATCAGGTGTTTGATTACTTCAGGGGCAAGGGCAAGGCCAAAACTGACCTGAACGAGTTATCAGAACGGGAAAAGGAGATCATAAAATGCCTCGCTGAAGGGATGAACAGTGGCCAGATCGCCGATGCATTGAACATTAGCAGGCATACGGTAAAAACACACAGGCGTAACATCATGCATAAGTTAAATGTAAATACCTCCGTTGCGCTGGTGAGACTGGCGATTGAAAAAGGAATTGTCGAAATGTCTTGATTGCTTTATTTTTCTAAAGTTTCAATAATTTTTGAAACTTTAGAAAAATCAGTACGTTTGCAAGATCATGAACTATTCAGAGGCGAAAAATAAATTTATCGAGGCATGGGGAACATTGTGCTCAAGCTGGGGCATCAATAAAGCCATGGCTCAGATTCATGCCTTATTACTCACCGCCACCGAACCTTTGTCAGCAGACGAAATTATGGAGCAGTTGCAGATGTCACGTGGCAACGTAAACATGAATTTACGGGCATTGATAGGTTGGGGCATCGTCGCTCGTGAACGAAAGATAGGAGAGCGAAAGGAATTTTTTTCCGCTACTAAAGACATTTGGGAGTTGGCACGTCAAGTATCAAGAGAACGAAGAAGGAGGGAAATAGAACCTCTTATCCGGGTACTGGACGAAGTGAAAAAGGTTGAAGGCAAGAGCGAAGAAGCAAAGGAGTTTGAGAAGGTAATCGGAGAGTTATCCAACTTTTCGGCTAAAGTAGACGGCGCGTTGGACAAGTTCTCCAAATCAGATAAAAACTGGTTCTTCAAACTGTTGATGAAGCTCTGATATTTTTTTGAATTAAACTTTCAATAATTACTGAAAATTATGAAAAATAAAATTATTACTGCATTACTTATTTTGTTCGTCCTATTTAACCTGCTGACTTTTCTTACCCCTTTTACCTGGTGGTTAGCCATACCGCTTTACCTCCTTTTGTTTTCCATCATTCCGACTTTGCTGAAAAAGAAGAAGAGGCTTAAAAGAATGTGTTTACTCGTTCCCCTGATTCCGGTACCGCTATGGCTTTGGCTATTTATCAATGACTATTTCGTCAATAACTTTTAAACAATTATCTACTATGAATTCACTTAAACTTCCTGTTTGGTCTTCTCCTGCTTTGAGCTATGAAAAAGTCAATAAAGAGAAGGAAAAATTACGGTCTTACTACGAAAATGCCGGCCCCGACTACAAGAAATGGAGCCCCGACTTTAACATGCATTTTGGGTACTATAAACGGGGAATGAACCCTTTCAACAGGGAGCGAATGTTAGATGAAATGAATGCCGAAGTTCTTGCAAGATTGACTATCGCAAGTAATCGTCCTAGTGTTTTGGTAGATATGGGGTGCGGGTTGGCAGCTACCATGTGACACGCATGCAGGAACTACCCACTGGTACATTGCAAAGGAGTGACACTGGTCCCCTGGCAAAAACAAGAAGCTGAAAAGCTGAATAAGCGTGCGGGATTGGAAAACCGAATTCAGATCCTAACTGAAGACTATACCGCGACGTCAATTAGTAACAACTCTGTGGACCATGTCATGGCGATTGAGAGTGGTTGCTATGCCAAAGGGGCTGACAAAGCTGACTTGCTAGCCGAAATACATCGGATTCTCAAACCCGGAGGAAGTTTTGTGATTGCCGATGGCTTTTTGAAAAGTAAGAAACGTCAGGGTTTAGTTTTGAGAAAAGCTTACGAACAGCTTTGCAGGTCCTGGGCATTAACCGAATTGGGCAACATCAACGAGGTGTTAGAAAAGATTGACCAATTGGGTTTTGAAAATGTAAATGCACAAAACATTTCGTGGAAAGTGGCTCCATCTGTGGCTCATGTTCCGCATACGGTCATCAGTTTTTTAATGAAACAATTTTTCTTCGGGAAGGACAAAATGACCAAAGAACGATGGGATAACCTGAAATCCCCGTTGCTGACCATGGTGCTTGGGTTACACCAAAGGCACTTTGGGTACTATTTGGTGAAAGGACAAAAGAGGTTTGTGTTATGAAGAGGTCACAAGAAAAATGGATTGCGATTGGACTTCCGGTTGGTCTGGTCGCATTACTGGCAATAACCGTTACATCTTTTTCCATTCGGGTTCTTGAGGATTATGGACTCGTTCTATTTACGTTAGTTCCGCTGGGAATGGGGATAGTGAGTTCCGTATCCTATGGCTACTTTAGGCCAAGAACCTGGAAACAGTCTTTTAAAGTAAGTGCTCTTTCCCTACTTATCGCTTGTATGCTGCTGCTACTGCTAAGCATAGAAGGGCTTCTCTGTCTTATGATGGCAAGTCCAATTCTTCTTTTGTTCAATTTGATCGGTGTCACCATTGGTTACTTTCTTCAAAGCAGCAACAAGAAGCAGACATTAAAAGCCTTTACGATTAACTTTTTACTACTACCCATTTTGATGACCACTGAGAGTCAAATTTTGAATCAAGATGGAGGAATGATTGGGGTAAAAACTGCTGTCTTGATTGAGGCACCAATCGCGGCGGTATGGAAAAATGTGGTGTTGTTTCCCGATATCCCTGAGCCCGAGGAGTGGATATTCAAGTCGGGGTTGGCCTATCCGATTTCTTCAAGAATTGAAGGAGAGCGTGAGCATGCAGTTAGGTATTGTGAGTTTACAACAGGGGCTTTTGTCGAACCGATTACGGTATGGAACGAGCCGTATCACCTGAAGTTTAACGTAGAAGAACAACCTGTTCCACTCAGGAAGCTTCTAACAGATGAAGTACCGGCTAACATGTACAAATACTTTGTCTCAACAGAGGGGGAATTTAGATTGAAAGAAATTGGCAGCAATCAGACACTTCTGGAAGGAACGACCTGGTATTATCATAAAATACGTCCGGTGGCCTATTGGAAAATCTGGTCGGATTACATCATTCATTCCATTCACCTACGGGTTTTAAATCACATTAAAAAAGTTGCTGAGGCTGAAGGAGAATACAAAGAATAATAACAACATTTTACAGGAAATTATAGGAAAATTGGTCCACGATTGATTCACCACCATCCTTATGCGTCAGGTTGATTGGGGAAGTCGTGACACGTTTAGCTTTTAGTAAGCATAGAGCCATATGGTACCTTTATCATATCAGCATACCGATATGTGTTTTAGTAGGATAGACATTTATTCTTTCAAAACTGTCTTTTACAAAAGAGGATCTCTAGTTTTTCATTTGTTTTGAGAAGGTCTGTCGAAAAGACACCAGCCTATATTATTCAAAACCTTAATGTGACAAAACCTTACTAGTTAGCAACATTCAAGAAGTTAGTCAACCCCAGATAAGGGACTCCCGTAGAGTGGAAGTAGTCGGCTTTGCTCTTTTCCAACTTAACATATGCTTCATAAAAAGCAATACGGGATTCCAGGTATTTATCCTGTTGAATGTTTAGTTTGAACAGGTCCGTTTCCCCGTTTTGAAGGTTGATGACCTCTGCCTCAAGGAGTCTTCTGTAGTTTTCTGCTACATCTTGATATTGGCTAAGAAGGCCCTGAAAGGCAACATTTTCTGCATAGCGGCCATAAATGTTGTTTTTGATGTTTACCTGATTTTGGACCAGCTCATATTCATTCGTCAAGAGTTTAATTTTTGTCTCCTGAAGCTTTCCTCTTTCCTTTCTTAATAGGATAGGGAAGGAAAAATCAACTCCAAGTTTATAGTTCTCACCAAACTCCAGAGAAGTACTTTCAAAATTCGGGTTAAGCGGGGCGTCTATGAAGGAATAAGAAAGATCTATTTCCGGCTTTAAACTCTCTTTTCTCCACCTCAGGTCTGAGTTGAGTTGGGCTTGTTTGCCTTCAATTTTATTGATTTCCGGATGATTCTCCAGTGCCGTCTCCACCGCAGTACGAAGCTCACTTTCATCAGGAATATCAAAAAGTGAAAGCGAGTCAGGAATCGTTACCTCGTTGATCTCCAAAGGGACCAGGTTTTCGGACCACAAATGTCGAGATAGACTGAGTCGTGCTAGTTGAAATTCAAGTAATGACTTTCTGTAATCTACTTTCCTTTTCTGAAAATTGATCTTTGCCTGGAGCGTATCCACTACAGCCGCCTCTCCAAATTCAAAATCAATCAACGTACGCTCAAAAATATTTTCTGCAAGATCAATGGCCTGTCGTAACAATTCCTGTTTTTGGAAAGAGAGGTACCAGTTCCAGTAATCTTTGATAATCGTAAACAAAATCTTGTTGACTTCCTTTGTTTGCTCCGCCAATGCGATTTGTGAAAAAGCTTGTGCCTGGCGTATGGTGTTTCTTCGATCATCGAAAAACAGCCCTTTCCCTAAGGGGACGGACAGTCCCATAGACACCTGTTGAAAATCAAACGTATCAGGAATTTCGTTGGAATCATTGATAAACTCACCAAGGTTTCGGTCAAACTCTACTTTCGGTTCTACCCCAATCCAGGTGGGGATCTTCAACGAAGTATTCAGGAGGTTGTAATATTCTTTCTCATC
>JBCCXH010000153.1:0-10617 GCA_039192005.1 Bacteroidota bacterium | reverse complement strand
GGTTTTTTACTTTTAGTTCGTTGATAACTTTTTCCCTTTTCTGCTCCTCTCTTTCTTTTTCTAGTTCGTAATAGCGCAGAAACATATTTATTTTGGCAAGAAGGATTTCGTCTTTCAATGGTTTAAAAAGGTAGTCATAGGCACCCAATTGATCGCCTTTTTTCACACTGAATTCATCTTGATTGTAGGCAGTCATAAAAATAATTGGGATATGGGCGGTAATTGGGTTGTCCTGCATAAGTGCCGCCATTTCTATACCATTCATTTCCGGCATGTTAATATCGATCAATACCAGAACAAAATGTTCCCGTAGCAAGATAGAAAGTGCTTCCTGGCCCGATCCAACGCTGAGAATAGATACCTCTAACTTTGACAGCAATCTGGTTATTGCCTCTCGTTGTTTTTTATCGTCTTCTACAACAAGAATATTGACCTTCTCTTTTTTATTTTTTCTCATCCCCATCCATTGTCTTTAATTGTTCTCCGGTTACCTACGAGTTCATCACTATTGAAAAACCAGAGTAATATAGTGATCAAATTATTTTTTTGCGATAGATGTGTGCAGCATCATCTACAAATTCAAACTGTGAATGAACTTCAAGAAATTCTAACGATTCCGTATTTCCCAAGCACAGAAACCCATTGTGACACAAGCTATCAGCAAACAGCTTGAGTACACGGTTTTGCAGGTGCCGATCAAAATAGATGAGCACGTTTTTACATACAATCAGTTGCATTTCGGCAAATACTCCATCAGTAACCAGGTTGTGCCGCGAAAAAGTGATGGAATCAATAAACTCCTGGTTCATTTTTGCTGACTTATACCTCACGTGATAATAGTCGGTAAACGTACCCTCACCTCCAGTCCGATTATAATTGGCAGTATTTCTTTTCATTTCATGCAAAGGGTAAATGCCTTTTTGCGCAATGCCCAACGAACGATCATTGATATCGGTCGCATATATTTGCGTTCGATGTAACATTGCTTCTTCTTTTAAGAGGATGGCCATTGAATAGGCTTCTTCACCTGTTGCACATCCTGCATGCCAGGCATTGATGTACGGATAAGTTTTCAATTGGGGGATTACTTTTCTGCGTATAACTTCATGAGATTCAGAGTCCCGAAACATTTCCGTAACGGTAACAGAGAGTTCTAACAATAATTCTTCAAAACGTTCTCTATCGCGTAGGATAACAGGAATAATCTCAGAAATAGAAGATAGCCCCAATTGGTTTCGATATTTTTCGAACCTGTTTTTTATGGTTGATCGCTGATAGTGTTTAAAATCGTAACCGTACTTACGTCTAATCGCTTCTATCAATAAATCTATTGCTATTTCCTCTGCTTGTTGCATACCTTTTTGAAGTTGATCCTACGCCTCATCTAAATTGAAACGCATTTATTTCCCTTCAATTCTGAGTTTTTTAAAGGCCCCATTACTGATTGCCTTCGTAGAGCCATACCCGCATCATATTGAGCAGCCGATCCATCACAATGGGCTTAGTGAGGTAATCATTAGCCCCGGCTTTCAGGCATTTTACTTTATCTTCCGGCATTGCCTTGGCAGTTAGTGCTATAATCGGGAGCTTCTCAAACTGCTTTATTTTTCTAATTTCCCGCATTGCTTCATACCCATTCATCACCGGCATCATGATATCCATCAGCACGAGTTCGATGCCTTTTTCTTTCATCAACTTTTCAAGCGCCATCTGTCCATTATCGGCCATTTCTACATTCATGCCCGCATCTGTCAATATTTTAGACAGGGCGTAGGTGTTGCGCATGTCATCATCTGCCAACAATATTTTACGCCCTTTTAATAAATTATCCGGATCGTGTAACTGACTTATTATTCTTCGCTGACGTGCGGATAAATTACTTTCCACACTGTGAAGAAACAGCGACACTTCATCCAGCAATCTTTCAGGTGAGGAAACCCCCTTAATGATGATACTTTCAGTATATTCATTCAGTTCTTTTACTTCTTTCTTGGAGAGTTCTTTGCCTGTGTAAATAATAATCGGAATTTCCTTGAGATCCTTGTTGCTTTTTACTCTATTCAAAACTTCAAAGCCAGAAATGTCAGGTAAACGCAAATCCAGTATCACGCAATCGTAGCGATTGGATGATATCTTTTCTACTGCGTCTTCTCCCGCATCAGTAGTTGTGATAGCGATCTCCTTATTTTTAAGAAGTTGTACAATTGCCCGCTGACTGGTATTATCGTCTTCAACCAACAGAATTTCCTTCATAGAAGCTTTGTGAATATTCTCTAATTTCTTGATCACACTGTCCAGGTCAGATTGCGTAGCAGGTTTGGTTAAAAATCCAATAGCTCCTTTTTTCAAGGAGCGTACGTCTTCTTCTTTTGCTGAAATAACATGTACGGGTAGATGCCGGGTATGGAGATTGAACTTAAGGTTATCCAATACCTTTAGCCCATCCATATCCGGCAACATTAAATCGAGAATGATACCATTGGGCTGATATTTTTCGGCCAACAGCAAGCCTTCCTTTCCTTCGTTGGTAACCAATACTTTGTAGTTCTTCTTTTTAACCGCATTTCGCAATATCGACGCAAAATTCCGGTCATCTTCAATAATCAGGATGATATTATCATTATGACTGATCTGCTCCCTGTCATCTGCTAAAAACGAGGTCTTAACAACTTCTTCCTGTACCTGGATGGGTTCCACTAAAGGTGTGGTTACTGCTTCTTTGGATGCTTCAATCGCCATGGCCGGTGGAGCGGAAGGGACTAAAGGCAAAAACACAGTAAACGTACTGCCTTTTCCTTCTTCACTCTGCAGGTTAATTTCCCCTCCGAGTAGTTTTGATAGTTCGCGCGAGATGGTAAGCCCTAAACCTGTTCCGCCGTAATGTCGGCTGGTTCCTCCCTCTGCCTGCTGAAATGCTTCGAAGATCATGAGCTGTTTTTCTTCGGGAATACCTACTCCGGTATCAATTACTGAGAAGGCAATGACTTCTTCGGGAAGCAATTCAATATGCCTAAACCGTGTTTTTTCATTTGGTAGGTGTACGTGAACGGTTACGGACCCTTCCGTTGTGAATTTGAAGGCATTAGACAGCATGTTTTTGATAATTTGTTCTAAACGTTGTCCATCGGTTTGGATGGTAGCAGGTACTTCCTTGGCAGCAGATAGCATGAATTTCAGTTTACGCTCTTTGGCCATTGGCGTAAACTGATTGCGTAAGTTTACCAGTATGCTGTCTACGTTTAGTTCCTCAGACTGGATCAGCATTTTTCCTGCTTCCACTTTGCTCAGGTCCAGGATATCGTTGATTAGATTGAGTAAATCTAACCCACCATCGTATATGATCGTGGCGTCTTTTACCTGCTCTTTGGTAAGGTTTTTTTTGCCGTTTTTGCTTAGTTCCTTTGCTAAAATCAGCAAGCTGTTAAGTGGTGTACGCAACTCATGCGACATGTTGGCCAAAAACTCTGACTTATACTTGCTTACAAGCTCCAACTCCCTTGCTTTATGCTCAATCTCTTCACGTGTGCCTTGTATTTCTTCCTTCTGTTTTTCCAGGTCCTTGGTTTTCGTCTCCAACTCTTCGTTTGCTGATTGCAATTCTTCACTTTGTTGCTTAAGCTTTTCCTGTTGCTCTAGTAATTCTTCTGACTGGCGTTGAGAATCAGAAAGCAGGCCCTGCATTTTCTGGCGGTCCCAGGAAGAATTTACGGCAATGGCAATGTTTTCCGATACAATTCTTAACAGTTCAACATGATTACCTGTGAATGGTTGAAAAGAACCAATTTCTATCACTCCCATTACCTCCCCTTCCAACACAAAAGGCTGTACGATGATGTTTTTAGGTACTTTTTGCCCGAGTCCTGAATTAATGGTCACATAGTCATCAGGGACTTCACTAACCATAATGGGTTCTTTTTCAATGGCAGCCTGTCCTACCAGGCCTTCTCCAAATTTAAACTCGGTTTTTAACGATTTACGTTGCGTAAAGGCGTAACTGCCTGTCAGTTTCAGGTAATCTTCGTTTTCCTCTCTCATGCTCAGGTAGAATACACCTACGTTTGCATCCAGGTATCTTGTAAGGTATGAAATGACATTTTTAGCAAGTGTTGACAGATCTTGTTCCCCACGCATTCGGTCATTGAGGCCTGACTGTCCTGTTTTTACCCAAGCTTCACTTTCGTTTTCATAGGAGATCTGACGCAGATTATCGGTCATCGTGTTTAGTGCAATACCCAACTGGTCGTTTTCACTTCGCAGCGGCATTTCTACGGTAAAGTCTCCTTTGGCAATGGTATTGGCAGATTTTACGATGGTGATAAAGCTATCCACCATAGCATTTATGTTATCTTTCAGTTCCAATACTTCTCCTTTTACCGCTACTTCAATTTTTTGTGAAAAATCTCCGCTTGTCAACGCAGTCGATACACCTGCAATGTCCCGAACCTGGCTGGTAAGGTTACTGGCCATTAGGTTCACGTTATCTGTTAGATCTTTCCAGGAGCCGCTTACATTGGGAACTTCTGCCTGACCGCCCAGTTTTCCTTCTGTTCCTACTTCGCGCGCTACGTTTGTTACCTCTGCTGCAAAGATGTTCAGTGAATCCACCATTTGGTTGATGGTCGTTTTGAGATCATTGATTTCTCCTTTTACATCAATATTGACCTTTTGGCTCAAGTCACCTTCCGCAACAGCGGTGGTAACGGTCGCAATTTCCCTTACCTGCGAGGTAAGATTGCCTGCCATTTGATTTACGTTGTCTGTCAGGTCTTTCCAGGAGCCGCTTACATTGGGAACTTTTGCCTCTCCTCCCAGTTTTCCTTCAGTGCCAACTTCCAGTGCCACTCGTGTTACCTCATCAGCGAAAATATTAAGGGAGTCTACCATTTGGTTGATGGTATCTTTCAAATCAGCAATTTCCCCTTTTACATCAATGGTAATCTTACGACTCAGGTCGCCATTAGCAACTGCGGTAGCCACTCCGGCAATTTCCCTTACCTGGCTGGTGAGGTTAGATGCCATGGTATTTACATTGTTTGTCAGATCAAGCCAGGCACCTGCCACGTTAGGTACTTCGGCCTCACCACCCAGCATTCCTTCTGTACCTACTTCACGTGCCACACGGTTTACTTCATCAGAAAAGACATTCAAGGAATCCACCATTACATTAATGGTATCTTTCAAATCTGCGATCTCTCCTTTGGCTTCAATGTTTACCTTCCGGGTTAAATCGCCCTTCGCCACAGCAGCAGCCACATTCGCTATTTCGCGCACTTGCCTGGTAAGGTTGTTTGCCATCAGGTTTACATTGTCAGTCAGGTTTTTCCAGGTACCCGCCACATTGGGTACCTCGGCAGTACCTCCAAGCACGCCGTCTGTGCCTACCTCTTTTGCTACCCGTGTTACCTCATCGGAGAATATATTGAGAGAATCCACCATCTCGTTGATGGTGTCCTTCAACTCTGCTATTTCCCCTTTTACTTCAATGTTAATTTGTTGGGTTAGGTCTCCTTTTGCCACTGCTGTCGCCACTTTGGCAAT
Source organism: Bacteroidota bacterium (assembly GCA_039192005.1). Lineage (GTDB taxonomy): Bacteria > Bacteroidota > Bacteroidia > Cytophagales > Cyclobacteriaceae > Ekhidna. Next base: position 5,079 of record JBCCXH010000153.1, on the reverse strand, counting down.
TTCTCGCACTTGTTTGTTAAGGTTGCTTGCCATTAGGTTTACGTTATCGGTGAGATTTTTCCAGGTGCCCGCCACATCAGGTACTTTTGCCTGCCCGCCTAACAGTCCCTCGGTTCCTACTTCTCGTGCTACCCGTGTTACTTCATCAGAGAATGTATTCAAAGAATCTACCATCTTATTGATGGTATTTTTCAAGTCTTCCACCTCTCCTTTTACGTCAATCGTTATTTTTTGCCCCAGGTCACCATTAGCCACCGCAGTGGCCACGTTGGCGATCTCCCTTACTTGCAGGGTAAGATTTCCTGCCATTAGATTTACATTATCGGTCAGGTCTTTCCAGATCCCGGCTACATTAGGTACTTTGGCTTGTCCGCCCAAGACACCTTCTGTGCCCACCTCACGGGCTACCCTCGTTACTTCCTCGGCAAAAATGTTCAAAGAACTCACCATTTGGTTAATCGTGTTGGACAATTCCAGTACCTCGCCTCCTTTTCCTTCTTCACTGATGGTTTTGGATAAGTCACCATTGGCAACAGACGTTGTTACATTAGCAATTTCCCTCACTTGAGAAGTCAGGTTGCCTGCCATAAGATTTACATTATCGGTTAAATCCTTCCAGGTACCCGCTACATCTGGCACGTTGGCCTGTCCGCCCAGTTTTCCTTCTGTGCCTACTTCACGTGCCACTCTTGTTACCTCTGCGGCAAAAATGTTCAGAGAGTCCACCATTTTATTGATGGTACCTTTTAATTCAGCGATTTCACCTTTCACATCAATGGTGATTTTCTGACTCAGGTCACCAAAAGCCACAGCGGTAGCCACATCCGCAATTTCCCGTACTTGTGCGGTCAGGTTGCTGGCCATGATGTTTACATTATCGGTCAGGTCTTTCCAGGTGCCCGCTACATTGGGCACTTCGGCTTGTCCGCCCAGCTTTCCTTCTGTGCCTACTTCACGAGCTACCCGAGTTACCTCTCCGGCAAATACATTCAAAGAGTCAACCATTTGGTTAAGCGTTTGGGAGAGGCTCAATACTTCTCCTCCTTTGCCTTCTTCGGTGATCTTTCGGGATAAATCCCCGTTGGCTACTGATGTAGTAACCTGTGCAATTTCCCTTACCTGAATGGTAAGGTTACTGGCCATGAGGTTCACATTATCGGTCAGGTCCTTCCAGGTACCTGAAACGTTGGGCACACTGGCTTGCCCACCTAATTTTCCTTCTACCCCCACTTCGCGCGCTACCTGTGTCACTTGTTCAGCAAAAATATTAAGGCTTGCCAATGTTCGATTGATCACGTCCGCCATGAAGCGAAAATCCCCTGTTACGGTAATTCCGAATTTATCTTCCAATTTACCCCCCGCGATGCTGTTGAGTATCCTGCTTACTTCCAATACTGGTTTTGCAATGGCCTCAATGAGCACATTGATATTGTCAATGAGGTCTTTCCAAACGCCACTGGCTTCCTGATATTCAGCACGGGCGTCCAAATTTCCTTCCACTCCACCTACCCTGGAAATCCTGGAAACTTCCGTGCTTACCCCACCGATCATTTCCACCATGGTATTGTATGCCTCGGCAAGATCTGCGAACTTGTCGTTGCGTTCTTTGGATAAGCGAACGGAAATGTCCCCTTCCCTAAAGGCTTCCAATGCGAACATCAATCGATCAAGTTGATCATGAACATAGTCAATATCCTCGAACATTACTTCATCCGCCACCCTCCGGCCGGTATATCTTCGTTTTCGTGACGATGATCCTATGGTCTTTCCTGTATCAGTGGTCTCTTTGGTCGTGTCAATTGCCGGTTTTTTCTTATCCTTATCTGGCTGTTTAGCCATATCTTTTATGCTGTATTTTAGTAATTCTTAATTATTGCGGTTTATTATTCGAATCCTTTGAAAAACCCTCTTTTGGCTCAACTCTTCGTTACTCAAAATTTCAAAACCCTCATTTACGACCCGGTAAACTGCGTTTTTGAAATTCCGAAAGCCTCGATTTGAACCAAAAATCCAGTTTTGTAAAGGATTCTATTCTTCCACAAAGCTGAGATCATATTTAGCTTGTTCTCCTAATCGTCTGTGCAAATCATTGATGTTTTTCTTTAACTCAATCATTCGGATTTCTCTTCCAACCGCTGTTTTGTTGAACCGCGAAAGTGCTTCATTGCTTTGCTCTAATTCTTTTACTTTACTCTGTAGTTTTTGCGCTAGTTTATCTGCCTTTTCATGAGCGGACTTCAGGTTCATGATGTCTATGAAGGTGATGACTACCCCATTGATCATGTTTTGGCTATTAACAAAAGGATAAATACGCTGTAAATACCAAATGCCATCTTGTGTTTTTATTTCTTTCTGTTCGTATTTGCCAGACTTTAATACCCGGTGGATAATGGTTAAAAACTCCTTCTCATCGTCTTGACCGAATTTGGAAGTAAAATGTGTAATAGGCCTTCCTACGTCACTTTCGAATACGTTGAACTGGTCCGTAATATTAGGAGTGAACTTTCTGATGTTTAATTCGTCGTCCAAAAAAATGGTGCCAATATGGGTGCTTTTCATCAGGTTGTCCATATCGTTGTTTACGGTAATAAGTTCATCGATCTTATATTGGAGTTCGGAATTAACCGTATGCAACTCTTCGTTGACACTTTGCAGCTCCTCATTCATGCTTTGCAGCTCTTCATTAGAAGAAAGCAATTCTTCATTAGTAGATTGTAATTCTTCATTACTTGTCTCTACGTCCTGGATGGAGGTTTGCAGGTTTTCTCTTGACTCCTTAAGCTCTTCCTCCAGTTCGTTGATGCGCAACATGGCTTTTTTGTTTTCAGGAACATCATTGATTACGGCAACCGTTGAGCGTTGTACTTTTTCCTGTATAAATGTGATGAGGTAGTAAGGAGTGTCAAAGGTTTCTAAGCCAAATGCTTTGACGAGGATATTGATGGTTCGTATTTGATCGTCTTCGCGCCATTTGGCACCTTTATACAGCACTTTTTCTTTTTCTTTTGCAACTTTTCGTAATGCTGTCCCCGTTGCGATAGATAAACTTTCAGGAAGCATATCCATGACATTCAATGAAAAGTGGTGATCAGGCAGTGTTACATATTTTTTAAAGTTTCCTATTCCATGGATCATGTTGTAGCGATCATCCACGTAGACAGCTGCCACCCCAAATTCATCGACCAAGGTGTCATTCAATACCTCTGAGAAAAGGTTGTTTTGAGTAGTTCTTTTTGATTGGCTGTGGATAGGAGGCGTATGAAGATTAATGGTCTTTTTATAATAGTGTGAGCCTATCGTCTCTTTTATTCCCTTGGATTTTGATGAGTTGTTCAAGTAAAGCTTCCATTTTCGATCTGCTGTGGTGAACAGGGTGCTTTTTTGTCCAATGGATTCGCTTGAACCTAACATCAAAATGGCTCCTTCATTCAAGGCATAGTGAAATTTGGTCAGTAGCATTTCTTGTGTTTCCGAATTGAGGTATATCATCAGGTTTCGGCAAGAGATAAGGTCCAGCTTGTTCAGAGGGGGGTCTTTGATGACATTGTGGCGCGAAAAAATAGCTTGGTTTCGTAATTTATGTACAACCAAATAGTGGTCTCCTTTTTTAAGGAAATATTTCTCCAACCGCTCAGATGTTAGATCTGCAACGATACTTTCCGAAAAAGCACCTCTGCTGGCAACTTCCAGGGCATTCTGATCGATATCCGTTGCAAAAATTTTGACAGGGTTCTTTTTTCCTTGTTGCGCTAAAACTTCGTCAATAATCATGGCGATGGTGTACACTTCTTCGCCCGTACTACATCCGGCACACCAAACCTTTATTTCCTGATGGTCTTTTTTACTTTTGACAAGTTTTGGCAGTAAATTTTTTGCTAATGATTCGAATACACTATCATCCCTAAAAAACTTGGTGACGCCAATCATAAATTCCCGATACAGTATATTCACCTCCTGCTCGCTTCCTTCGATGAATTGGTAGTATTGTTTCAGGTTGCTGCACTTGTTAATGTGCATTCTTCTAATCAATCGACGTACGAGCATGGGCTGTTTGTACCCCGCAAAATCAACACCTGTTTCTTGCTGTATGATCTTTAATATTTTTGAAATCGTTGCTTTGTCTTTTTCGACACTCTCCGTTTCTTCTCCATTCAGGGCAATAGGCGAATTTATGAAATCGATGAGCGCCCCTGGCAGCTGTTTCACAGGTAATATGAAGTCTACGCTTCCTGTTGCGATTGCACTGTTTGGCATGCCGTCAAATTCGACGGTGGCTGGTGATTGTACCATGGTCATTCCACCTGCTTCGTTGATTGCCCGCACACCTCGAGATCCATCCGTACCTGTACCTGACAGGATGATGCCTATGGCGCGCTCGTTTAAACCTTTGGCCAAGGAACGAAAGAAAATATCGATGGGCAAATTGAGATCATTAGTAGAGGGCTTATCAGTTAACTGTAGCTTCTCATTGCTGTAGGTCATGTTTTTCCCCGCCGGAATCAGGTAGATACTACCAGCTTTTATGGATAAGTTATGTCCTGCTTCATGGATGGGGAGGCTTGTATTCCGAGCCAACAGCTCCGCCATCAGACTTTTATAATCCGGTGAAAGATGTTGTATGATAACAAATGAATGTTGACAGTCAGCGGGCACATGGTCAAAAAAGTCTTTTAATGCCATCAAGCCCCCAGCCGATGCACCTATCCCTATCACGTAGGGAGTGTTTTTGAGTGAAAGAGTTTCTGTTTTTACTTTCTTTTTGGAGGACGTGCTTTTCGGTTTACTTTTTGATGATCCTACATTTTCTCGAGCCATAATCTATTGTGGTAAATGCATGTTTTACCCATCAATTTATCACTAAATTTTTTTAAAAAAAATAACATAAATTTTATTCTTAATACTTTAACTACTGAATACTATGGACCAAAAGTTCATAGGTTTGATTACGACTGAAAGTCAGGAAGTATGACTAAAGCCTCATTCTAATATGAATTTATCCGGACCATTAGGTTGGTTCATTACCATGGTGAGAAAGATACTCAATCAACCATCTCCTGTGTCAGGTTACCTGTACTCCAT
>JBCCXH010000152.1:0-10645 GCA_039192005.1 Bacteroidota bacterium | reverse complement strand
GATGAAACCTCAGATTTCATCCGTTCTTTGTTTTGCATATATTGCATCTGATCTTATATTTTTTTCTTGCTCTCAAGGTAAGAAAATAGGGTGATTTCAACTGAATATCACCCTCCTTTTTTCTTAAGTTAAGAGCATTGGGCTGGTCAGGGGCTGGCCATCCCAGGTCGTTGGAAAATCGGGCAGGATGAACGTATAGGTGCTGGAAGACGCAGGAACGCTGGTGTCCTGAGTCCATTCGCTTTCACCATGTTTCAGGTAGTACCATTTGTAAGTAAACGGCGGGCATCCTTCCTGGGTAGTTGCCGTAAAAGTTGGATTGACGGATGTGGTATTTTCAGGGGCACAATTTCCTCTTGCGACGATTTCGTCGGTGACGGCATCGATCAGGTAAGGGCCGTCGGAGATGCAAAGGCGCACATTTAAAATATCTATGCTGATGTTCTTTACGGTCCTCGTACCGGAAAACGCGCCGGTATAAATTTCCAGGGAAGGTTCGAAATACCCCGAAGTTTGATACGTATGCTGGATCGTGGGGCCACCTGTGATCCGCGTGCCGTCTCCAAAATCCCAGAAGAACCGGAGGTCGTCGACAAACTCGCGGCTCGTACCCAACCATTTGAACTCGATGGGGGTGCCTCGCTCCGGCGTTCCTTCGATGGAAAAATCCGTTTCGATGCTTTTTTCCCCACCAAGGTTGGTTCTGTTTCGCTGAATGATGTTGCCATCTTCATCCCGAATGATTCGCGGATCGCCGTATTGGTCAAACTCGATGACCTGTTTTTCGCCATTTGCCGACGTCACTTCTTTGACTCCGTAGCGGAGGTCATACAATTGCGTCGTGATCGGCAGCTCGTTTTGCAGGGCGCTGCGTAGGTTATTCAGTGCTGCCGTGATCTGCGCGTCATCGGTGTAATATTTGAAGGTTTCGTAAGGGACGCCCAATGCACTCGTCACTTCCTGGAAAGACCCGTTAGGGATGGTGGCCACCAACCGGCTGTTGTTGTAAGAAAACAACCGGGTGCTCACAGCCGCCGAGGCCCGTCCACTTCCACTTTCCAGGACCATCCCGGTATGGTCATCGATGACGGATACCTCGTAGTTTTTTCGAAGCGGCGCATTTCCGGTTGCCGTACTGATCGTCTTAGGATAGAAATAATTCGTACTGGTAATAGGGGGTTCCCTGTCGATCAGGTATTGCCTGGCATAATCCGTTCGGTTCCTCTCCAGTAGCACCCCGTCCCGGTAGGATAACACCTCCATGACGTTGCGACCCTGATAACTTTCGGTTTCGTTCAGGTAGTATTTTACATCAGAAGACGCTGCGGACAACGGAGGGTTGGTAAACGTTGCGTCCGGGTCCAATGCGTACCGGTAAACGGTCGTGAGTTCGCTGCCGTCGGATTCTTCAGTGGTAGTGGTCCGTAGTAGCCCCTGATCAGCGTATGCACGTGTGACGCTTGTGGTAAAGGGCTCGTTGACGTCGTCGTAAATGGTCGTTGTTTCCCGTATTGGTAGCACGCGCCAGGTATCCAGGGGATAGTAACCGATGCGGTAATGAACGGTGCCTATACCCGGAAGGTCCGTGTCGCAGTCCTCGTACCATGTGACCCTTTCCGTAGCGACCGAATTATACGTTTCAAAATCAGCGATTTCATATTCGTAGGTTTTTTCGGAGACCAATGATCCGTCCCTGGCCTTTACGGTTGTTTTCTTCATGCGCCCGTTTAAGGGGAGGTCAAAAGAAGGCAGCCAGTCTTTCAGTGCATCGTACTGTGGGTGGTTGGCACGGTGGACGATTGCAGGTTGCTCGCAGTGGTATTCACTGATCACCTCTCCATCTGTTTCGTCCAGTGCGTAGTATTCACCGGTGGAAACATTGTCGTAGGCAAAGCTCCGATTAATGGTTTTTACCCTTTTATAGGCTACCGTCGGAGTAAATGGCATGGCTAAGACCGGAGAACTGTGCATTTCGTAGATATCACGCGGCTGCGGATCGTAGGCTTTGCGTTGCCGAACATAATTGATTCGATTCATGATAAGGCCGCTGGTGCTGCCATCATCGTACTCGTAAACAAAGTCGGTTTGGCGAAACGGGATGGCCGTGGCCTCGTTAAAGTCGTAACGAATGCTTTTGATCCGTAACCCGCCTCCAATGGAATACCCCTGATATTCTTGGCTTCCGTTGAGGTAGTTGGCAGAGCGAATGGCCCCACCAATAAAACGATGGGCTTCGTATTCAAACCGCTTCACCCATCCGTTGCCGTATCCGGGATATCCGTAGATGATGGTTTTCAACATGCCGGCTTGCATGTAGTGCTCGTTCGCTCCCCGGTTTGCCGTAGCTATTCCTGTGAGGTGCCAATTGGTTAGGTCCTCCGGAAAGTTACTGTCAGGAATGTGGCCGATTACCGAGGCATCCCCCCGTTCGGTACCGGAACTGTAGCGTGGAAAAAAGCTGGTATTACCGTGCTCGCCATTGTAGTACCCCCAGTGATCTACAGCAAACGAGTTTTTAGGGGGAAGTTTGGTGGCGTTGTATTGGAATACGTAATTCTCAAACTGGTTGTCAGGAACGGAGATGGACCGAAGTTGTAATCGCCTGGACCCGTCGTCGGATTGGAAATAATGATTGTTGTCAAACTTGATTCGCTTGATCACCTGATTGGATACCTTTTCCCGAATGGTGATCTGGCTCAGACGTGGAAAAAGGCTCCTGACTTTAGGGTTATCCACTCGGTGAAGGTCGGATCGAGAGCTAAAACTAAAGTCGATGGTTTCATAAGGTGTCGTGATTTTCGACAGGAAGTCGGCGTAGGTGTCGGGGTAATGGTCGCCTCCTTCGGTTTTGGATTCCTGTGAGTTACCGGATATGACCCGGTTGTAGGACCAGCTACTGATGGCGTAGGGCCCAACGTAGCGAAAGTCAATGGTTTTTCCATTGGAAAGGATGACCTTGGACAGGTGAAATTTCCCGGATGGGTATCCCTGATCCGGCTCCCAAACGTCCGCAATTTCCGAGATGCGCACGTCGCGTTCAAAAATCAATCGCAACCCGTTACCCGGCTTAATGGTAAAGGAGACCCAGTCTCCGAAATTATCTTGAGAACGAACACCAGAGATGACGACGTTTCCGTTTTTCTGACCTAAAAATTTAAATCCCCTGATCCGATAATCCCAGTAGAATTTACCGGAGTAACCCAGCGCATTGTAGTTAAAGATGTTTGCTTCTTCTCCATTGGGGCCTTCGAGGTCTTCGTCTTCACAACCGACAAAAGGGACATTGGTGGTGTTCGTGCCGTAGGTTCCTGCAACGCCCAACCCTTCGAAATCAAAGATGGGCTCGTCCCTTCGATCAAATTCATTTTCATCAAATGCGTTTCCAAAGGTAGATTCGGTTATTGATCCCCCGATGGATAGATCCCAACCTAAGCCCACCCAGGATGCTTCCTGTTGTACTTTAATTCCTGAAGAATTATACGTTAAGTTGACCGGGATGGTGATGCCGTCTACCTGAATGTTGTACAGGTTGATATTGATATTGGCGGATCCCGTGTAGCTCCCTCGTTCGTTGTTCATCATGTCCAGCGTACGAGTAGCGGGGGTGGACTGAGAGAGGCCTGTATAGCAACACAGGCTGACCAATACAGTACTGAAAATTGTTCTTTTATTCATGGTTATGCTTATTCGGAATAAATTCATTTCGCATGGTTACACTTTTAAGTAACCGAATCATGGTGATGTGCGATTTGGTTAGCGAAAATAGGTGTCAGATTTATCAAAAGCAAAGAATTGAAGGGCTTAATTAAATTAAATTTTATTGACATTTAATGACTCATTAGCTAATGTTTATCTATATCATAAGCTTTTTGATAGGCAAAAAACAGGCATTCGTCGTAAAGTCGGAACGAATTTCGTTTTTAGTATACGCTCCATGTGATGATATTTTGCGTTGTATGTCAAATAGTTGCGTCCGCTTGATGAGACCCTTCATTTTTCCTACACACGATTTGGCTAAATTGATTACGTGCAAATAATTGGTTTTCATGATTTTTTTTGAGTGAAAACAGGATCTTGGTAAAAAAAAATCGTATAGATTTACACTTATGATGATTCCAATTTTAATTAGCATTTTTTGCTGATTACTGCCTGAGTTGGCGATCACTATCCTCAACCTATAAGCGATTGTAATGATCAACACAGCTATGGGAGTTTTGAAAGAAAAACTCAACGAATACTTTCGTATTAAAACGGAAGTAGATGGTGATTTAGTTAAGTACATTGAGAGCAGCAATGGAAATGAGCCGGTTTCGTTTACCAATAACGCGGTTACACCTTTTGTGATCAATGTTTCGGAAGACCGTCAGTTCAGGAATGCAGACCAATTCTCGGGTGTCATTCAGGACGGGATCAGAACCCAGGTAAATCCCGAAATCAGAATTGAACTACTGGTCCTGTTTGTGTCCAGGTTTAGCGACTACGACCAGGCGCTCAACTTCCTCTCTTACGTGATCAAATTTTTTCAGGCAAACAGGATCTTTACTCCCAAAAACGCGCCGGCCCTGGCCGAGGAGCGAATTGAGAAGTTGATCATGGAGTTCATCTCGCTGCCTCTCGAAGAGCAAAACCAGGTATGGCATTCTTTGAGCACCTCTTACCTGCCTTCCGTTTTGTATCGGATACGCCTGTTGCACTTTCTCGACGAGCAAAGCATTGAATTTGTGGGCGATCAAGCGTCGGATATCCAGTTCAATATTCCGCAATCAGTAGGTAAATGAGGTACATCGAGTATTTCCGCATAGGCGTGGTGCACCCGTACTATGAGGACGGCCCTGTGGATTTGGTCCTCGTCCCGCAGAAGGAGACATTAAAGCGACTAAAAGGGCAGCGTCTGTTGCTGAAAAAAACGAAGAAGGGAATAAAGGTGCTCATCCCTGTCAACGAGGAGGGTGTCGTGATTCCGATCATAGCTGCAAACGATTCCTTTGCCTTCGATGTATTTCCTACGGCGGATGATTTTAAGGAATTTACCCGTCATCCGGAAGATGAGCGTCACCTGTTGTTTTTTACCAACGAAGGGCTGGAAGAAGGAGAGCAGGCCCTGAAGACATCCGAAGCGGCGGGTGGTGGCGTATTAAATGGTTTCCCTGCGGTTGCAAAGGTCGCAATTAAAGCAGGTGAAATTGATCCGGACGACGCACCGGCGTACCAGGTCGTTTTCGAACCGAAATCCGCGAAGTGGCGGTACTATTTCATCGCAAATCCCGGAACGGATGACTTCGTGATAGAAGATCGTAACAATGGGCTTTCATTTCACGAAGTAACGATTGAATCTACTACCACAGATCGTGTGGCTACTTCCCTGAAATTAAATTACCCGGATACCCGGTTGGTCGTGTTTGAATCCGGCACGTCCATTACGCACCGCATTGGAGCCATTAAAAACATTCAACTGATTCAAAACGGGAACGTACTCATCAGGCATTTGCCCAATCCGGAGGTACGTGAGGACGGCATCCGTATCCTGTTGATTAAATAACCTTAAAACTTTAAATAATCTAAAACTATCAACTATGTCCAGCTTTTTAACACCCGGTGTATATACCGAGGAAGTACCTACGTTACCTCCTTCGGTAGCCAATGTTTCTACGGCGATTCCCGCATTTATCGGCTACACGGAAAAGTCCGTCAAAGAAGGTAAAAGCATCGCGAATCAGGCCATCCGAATTTCCACATTATTGGAATACAAAGAACTTTTCGGTACGGCCCAACCCGCTACGTTTACGGTCGTCGTAAATGACCAGGATGACGTGGAGAACGTGACGGTAGCGTCCCCTCAGCATACGTTATCCCATGCCGTAGACCTTTATTTTAAGAATGGAGGAGGTGATTGTTACATCATCTCCATCGGAACTCACGCAGAAGTTCAAAGCAAGGAAGCGTTTCTGACAGGGTTAGCGGCCTTGAGCAAAGAAGACGAGCCTACCCTTATGATGCTTGGAGAGGCAACTAAACTACCTCAAAACGACTACTATGAGGTCTGCATGGCAGCGTTGACACAATGTGCCGACCTTCAGGACCGGTTTTGCATTTTAGACGTTCAAAATGACGATGTGGAAGCATTTAGAAATGGCATCGGCATCAATAACCTGAAATATGGTGCGGCTTACACTCCTTACCTGCACACTTCACTGAGCTATCATTACGACGAAAACGGAGTTGCCATCGCAGGTGCCTCATCGATTGACAGTTGGGAGTTAGCGTACGACGATTTGATTACGGTTACGTACGCGGGTACGGGTTCGTCCAACCCCAAATTGAAAATAATACAGGGGGGAGAAAGTACGCTGTCGTTTTCCATCTCACAAGGAGTTCTGACCATTACAGGTGTGGCGCCTTCAGACGGCACGGTGGTGAGTGACGTCATTACCGCATGGAATGACGCCATCAGTGCAGGTTTTGATTCGGAAGGCTTTAACATCCAACCTTTGAATACGACCGGAATGCTTACCTCTTCAGGAAGCCAAACACATAACCTGACACAGGTCTCTACCGGAGCAACAGAAACCCTGGCCGGTATCAAGGGGACAAAATCAGCCTTGTACAGCAAAGTAGTCAGTGAGCTCACGAAAGAAAAGATGGCGTTGCCTCCCAGTGCGGCCGTAGCAGGAGCTTATGCAACAACGGACAGGGAAAGGGGGGTATGGAAAGCACCTGCCAATGTCAGCCTGAACGGAGTGATCGCCCCGACCATCAAAATTACCTCCGCCGATCAGGAATCACTTAATATAGACCCCAATGCCGGAAAATCCATCAACGCCATCCGCGGGTTCATTGGAAAAGGCACACTCGTATGGGGGGCCAGGACCCTTGCCGGAAACGACAACGAATGGCGGTACGTTTCTGTGCGCAGGTTGTTTAACATGATCGAAGAATCGACAAAAAAAGCAACCTATTTTGCCGTCTTCGAGTCCAACGATGCCATTACCTGGCTAAAAGTAAAAGCCATGATCGAAAGTTACCTGTACGGCCTTTGGCAACAAGGAGGCCTGACGGGAGCTACTGAAGAGCAGGCATACTTCGTGAACATTGGGTTAGGTAAGACCATGACGCAACAGGACGTGCTCGAAGGGCGAATGATTGTAGAAATTGGCTTGGCCGCCACTCGTCCGGCAGAATTCATCATCCTCCGGTTTTCTCACAAACTGCAGGAGGCCTAATGCACAGCAGGCAATCACATTTATCTATCCAACATAACTATAACTAAGAGAAAATGGCTTTAACTAAAGAGCAAATCAAAACGGACTATCCGTTACCGATTTATAATTATCGTATCGATATCAATGGCGTTTCCATCAGCTTTTCAGAAGTCTCAGGACTTGAGCTGGCTTTCGAGTCCATTACCTACAAAGAAAGCTTTGCCGTAGGGGGCAAGATAGGACCCAACATCATGTACATGCCCGGGCAAATCCAGCCGGTCAATATCTCCATGAAAAAGGGGCTGGTGAAGAACAAGAGCATTCCCGTGTTTTACGACTGGATCAATTCCGTACAAATCAATCAGGTAGATAAGCGGGACATCGTCGTGCACCTGCTGGACGAAACCGGAAGTACGGTAGTGAGCTGGACGGTGATCGATGCGTTTCCTACGAAACTGACCGCGCCCTCTTTTGATGCCAATTCCAACGAAGTAGCCATTGAGTCCATGGACCTGATGGCCTACCGGGTAAAAATGGAGGAGGTTTGACGAGTATAACGTAAAACGATCAGGGCCTCAGGCATTACCAATTTCTAAGTTTGGTTTAACCCGCTTTATTCGTGAGAGACGTTCGGTATGCTGTACCTGTTTGTAAAGCAGGTAATTGATTGAGGATGTAATCGTTCAATGCGTTACATCCTCTCAGGGAGTAGCATCCGTTCTCTTTGGGTTAAGCCGGCTTTCACGATAACCCGGACTTTTTATGGCAACGGACAAAAAAACAATCAGCGAGCACTATCCACTGCCGGCATATAATTATCAAGTGATCATGGAAGGGGGCAAAATCATGTCCTTTTCCGACGTTTCCGGCCTGGAAATAGATCACGAACATGTATTGTACCGGCATGGATTCAGTTGGGCCATTGGCGATCACCTGGTACGTGGACAGCGAAAACCCATCAATGTTTCCCTGAAACGAGGAGTGGTCAGGCAGCGTAGCTACCTATACGATTGGATCAGGCTGGGGGATAAAAGAGACATCAGGATAGAATTATGCGATGAAATGGGACTAGCGGTGGTGAGTTGGCAGGTGACCAGAGCGCTGCCGTTCAAACTGGATGCGCCCACGTTTAGTGCCAATGGGAATGAGGTAGCCATCGAAAGCCTGGATTTGATTGCACATGACTTGAGGATTACACACAATGAATGAGAGAAAATGTTAGAATTTATCAGAGGGATCAACCCGATCGACCAGGAGCCGGAGCTGTCTCACAGGTTTGGAGTCTTTTTCTTTGCGAGTGGGGTGCTGCCCAATCCCATCGATCTTAGGTTTCAGCGGGTAGGCGGGCTCAGTACCGAAGTCCAGTTGGAGACGGTCAATGAAGGTGGAGAAAACCTGTACGCACACCGTCTCCCCGGTAAGATGTCGTACAACAACCTGGTGTTGGAAAGAGGGTACGTGTCGGGCCACGTGCTGGATGGGGGCGTTCCGTCTCCATTAAACATTGAATTCAACATCGCATTTTCCACATTCAGGTTTAACCCTTCCAACGTGCTGGTAACCAAGTTTAGCGAAGCAGGACTGCCCGTAGGCGCCTGGTTGTTCATGAAAGCTTATCCCGTGAAGTGGTCGGTATCCGATCTGGATGCGCTTTCCAATTCGGTAGCCGTAGATACGATGGAGTTGGCGTATACCCGGTTTCAACTATTAAGGGTGTAATCATGGCGGTTGAAATTAAAGAAATAGTGATCCGTGCAGTCCTCACCGAAGAGGAAGAAGGGAAAACGTCGGATAAGCGGTCAGGCGTGGGTGATTCACTAAGCGACCGGGACACGCTCGTACAGGAATGCGTCAGACAGGTATTAAAAATATTGAACAGGAAGAAACGCAGGTAAGATGTCGTTATTAAATACAGTCAAGCTGGAAAAACTCACCATCAGGTGCTTCAACAACGCTCAACGTGAAATCAATTTTTACAAAAGACAGGTAGAAGTGGAATCGTTTTCCTTCATGTTCAACCCCGAAACCTATTCTCAATATTATGAAAATAAATACGACCGCAAGCAGGGGATCAATACCTCAGGCAGGAAGGCCATGTACTCATTCACTTTACCGGAACGCATCAGCCTCAAGTTGATTTTAGATGACACCAAGGTCACGGAATACCAGAGCCTGGCCAGTTTAACGGCGTCATTTGGTGGAGCGAGCGAGCCGAATGTATATCAAAGAGTACAGGATTTTCTAACCAAGACGTGTTACATGGATGGAGAAATTCACGAACCTAAGTACCTGAAACTGGTTTGGGGGCAGTTGAATTTTGACTGTCGGCTAGGATCTGTTAACGTAAACTATACGCTTTTTGATGAACATGGAAGGGCCTTGCGTGCAGAACTTGATACGGTATGTAAAGTATAAATAATTGGCATTTAAATATCATAAAATCAATATTGACATTAACATAAAAATGCTTATCTACAATTGAGGTGATATAAATTACTGAGAAATATAGCCTCAATGCCTACGGTGTGAAATGGGTTTAAAGTTTTCTGAGATGCGTGACTGGTATTCTGTTATTGTTATGGGTGTCATATGACCTACGTTGTCGGTGCGCCCTAAAACCCCACATACGATTAGTTGCAGGTATTCTGCTCGTACTGGTGTCGAAAGTTCAGTTCAGGGATGAAAAACTTGGCATAAAATGGTCACAATAAAGCGATAGCGGATGATAAGTGATAAGTTGATAGATAGACCATGATGAATCAATGAATACATCCTTGGAAGCTTCCTCAGACAGAAGTTTCAAAACATAATAGCAAGGGTTTTTACAAAACGTTGAGATTCACTTTTTAATTTAAGTATGAATGAATTATTACCCAGTATAAGTAAAAACATCCAAGCCATGTTTTAAGGTTTGCCACACAAGTGTATGATCCAAGATACTTGTTTTCCAATAAAATTAAGTCCCGTCCACACCTGTTACAGAGTTTGCCACTATGGAGGACCAGCAAGGGGCTTTTCCACGCATGAAGAAGGGGTCAGCACCAAGCAGCCTGCCAGACATTGTCATCACCTCCCCTGCGCTCGACTCCAGTCCGCAGCTCTCTCCCTTGCCCTCCCCCTCTCCCACAGAGAATCCCTCCTCCTCTAACCTCCACCTCCGCCTGGGTCACATCCAGAGCGTGCGCCAGATCTCCCGCAAGGAGGGTCACGTGACGAGACCCGACCCTCTCCATCTGTCAGTGCCCCCAGCGGCGTCCCCCGAGCCCCTGCGCCGTCGGGTCAGCGCGCCCGCGCGACCTCAGTCTTTCGCCGCTCGTCTGCGTAAGATCTCGGTGACGGATACACTGCGTCAGGTTGGCCAGGACCTGCAGAGGATCGCTGACCACCTCCAGCTCAGCAGACTCATGGTAAGAAACACCGATGGGTAATACCCAGCCGGGTTTTGG
>JBCCXH010000151.1:0-10655 GCA_039192005.1 Bacteroidota bacterium | reverse complement strand
CATGAATAATGGCTTTACAACAGGTCTGGATCATTTCGAATACAGTGTTGAAAATAATAATCAAAAAGAAGATCAGGCACGCGTAGAGATCCTTGTCGTAGCACCTTATGAAGCACACATTCAGGCAGTAGATAACCTCGCTGCTACCAGCAGTTTTCATCCGGTCGAGATCGATGTCCTTGCCAATGATACCACCCATAACAATGTGACGGTAAGGTTGCCATCCGGCACATCTGATTTTAATGCGGGTATTCAGGTAGTAGGCGACAGGATACGCTACACACCCCTCTTTAGAACAGAAGGTAAGGACTCCTTTACCTATCAAATTACACGAACAAGAGATTTCGGGCAGGAAGTTTCCGAAGCAAAAGTAGAAGTAGTCGTTTTCTGCTGTGACCGGTTTGAACTGGAGTTCCTTTGTGAAGGAAACAAAGCACAACTTGATGTACTGTCCGATTCTGAGAAAAGTAACGGCTATGAACTTCTTCTGATAAACGATCAGGGAACTTCCGTCCCTCAAATAACCAATCTGGGGGTAAGTACCATCGAAGCAATCAATCCTGTTCAGGGAGGAGATCAAGCTTCCGGTCCATTCTCTTTTCTCGACTATAATCCGGATAGGGATTTTACCGGAGAAGAAATATTTCACTACGAAGTGCTCGAAGTGACCAACCTTATCATAGGAGACGTGGATGGAGACGTGAGTAGCGCATCGGACGGAGTGAGTACTGAAATAGGGGAGTTACCTGTCTCTCAAATTAGGAGGACGCGCCTCATTCGCAGAGGGCAAATACGCATTCGGGTGATACCGTGTAAGGAAACGCATTTCGAACGAACACTGAAAGACACCCCAAGAGACTTTAATATTTTAGGCACTGGCGAAAGCGGGTTGTTTGTTTTTGAAGAGCGGTCAAACCCGATACCTTTAGGTCAGGCACTACCGACTACCAACGGTCAGGTTCAGGTGGTATCAGTCAACAACAAGAACGTTTTGCGATATACCCCTAACGACGGGTATTATGGATGGGACGAATTCAATTACTCGTTTATCATCACAGATCCGAACACCCTGACTCAAGCAAGAAAGTACAACCGACTACAAGTACTCATAGACGGTTATGAAAAAGTACGCGTCGCGTCTACCTTTCAGGATGAAAGAAAGCAATTAACGGTGCTTTCAGGTGATGAAGTGGCTCAGGGGTATAGTCTGGTCGTCTATAAAGATAGGCCGGATATCAACGCGCTGACCAATACGCCTTTGACGATCATAACGGATCAGTCAGGAAGTGCCTCCGTGATCGGTGCGGCGGCCATTAACTACACACCTAGGGCCAATTATTTAGGAGAAGATGGGTTCAACTATGCAGTACTTCTGAACGGTGAAGTCTATGAGTACGGCCGGTTCCACGTCTTGGTGGGACCCAACAAAGTTTCTGTGGAGTATACCACCCGATCACAAGCCATCGATATTGAGGTGGTCAATGTGGCGGAGATGCTGGAAGTGGCCAACCCTACGTCCAGACGTGGAGCAGACCTCCGCATCGTTAGTGACGACAGCGGAAGAGCACTTATTCGGTATGCACCAACAGATGACATCATTGGACAAGACACGTTCGACTACGTTGTGAACATCAATGGTGAAAAGATACACGGGACGGTCTATGTAATTGTTGAAGACAACGTTAAAGTAGATGTCTTTACGACCTTTAAGAACAACCTCTTAACGGCGAAGCTTTTTGAAGTATCGGCAACCGGTTTCGAAATTTTGTCGGCAACCATCCCTCAGGATGATAGCGGAAACTATCCGGTCACATTGGAAAATGGGATGATCCTGAAATACGATCCTGAAGAAGACTACGTTGGGCAAAGGCGGATTAAGTACCGTGCCGTAGTCAACGGAAAAGTACAATATGGAACGATTTTCATACTGATCGTCTGCGAATGCGAAGACCTGAAAATCACCGGAGAGGTAACAGATGAATTAGGAACCGTTTCAGGCGTAGTTGTCGAAGAAGTAGGCAATGAAGACCAGAACACGACGACGGATGAAGCTGGACAATACATGATGGAAGCCGACTCAAGTGGAGAGTTGAGGTTTAAGAAAGACGATACGCATAAACAAAAAGTAGAAGCCATTAATGGACGTATCCTGGTAAATGCCACGCTTGAAAGGAAACTGGCAACAATCAATGGAAGCGTAACCGTAGAGGGTACCGATGGCGATCCCATCAATAACTTCACCATCGCCTACCGAAAAAGTGGTGAAATATCCTATTTCTTTGCCGATGGAAGCAATAACACCTACGAGATTGATGCTTTTGTGGAATCAGCACTTATTTTCACCGCACCAGGGTATTCTGAGAAAAGGCTAACCGTACCGATTGCTGAGACGGCTGTCATCGATGTGGAGCTCGCGCCTAAACCACTGAACATTACCGGAACAGTGACCGATAAGTTGGGCAATCCTTTAGTTGGAGTACAGGTAACGACAGAAGGCATGAGCGTAGAAACTGGCAGGGATGGAAGCTACGAACTGGAAGGTGTTTTCATAGGAGCGAAAATCGAATACAGTACGAGGTTCTACAAGCTGGAAGAGCGCACAGTTTCACCTCAGACAAACGAATCAGAAATCGTGATCAATGTCGAACTTGACGAGATCACATTGACCGTATTCTGTGCGGCAAAAGACAAGTTAAGCGGTAAATTTCTGTATGGAAATAACGTAACGACCAACCGCGGAGGCTCCATCCAGACAAAAGACGGGACTGAGGATACAGATAAGATTGAAGTAATCATAACAGATACGCTTACTTTCCAGTCGAATGGATTTGTTCCTCAAAGCTTTGTTTTAAAAATACTGGTAAATGAAGGAACACTGACCTTTAATGATCAAAATGAGGCTACCCTGATCGTAGACCTGGAGTCGGCGCTGATCAATGTTACGGGACAGGTTCGATTAGATACGGCAGATGGAGAATTTGTGTCAGGAGCTACCGTCAGCTATAATGATCGTTCGGAGACATCAGGCCCTACCGGAAAATACTCCATTGGTGATGTGCCACTTTTTCAGCCATTAATAGCCACACATCCCGGACGGCCCGACCTTCAGGATTCCGAACCCACCTATCTGGTGCCTCCAATAGATGATAATGTGGCATTCATTGTCGTAAGTAGTATCCCTGTAGATGCCACTAACTCGGGTACTTTAGATCTGATCATGCGAACACGGCCGGATGCGACCATCACGGCCAGTAGTTCGACGGAGATCACCTGTAGCAATGATAAAGTCACATTGACGGCGAGTTCTTCGGTAGCCGGTGCGTCCTACCAATGGGAGGGACCCGGTGGTGTTGGATCGAATACGGCTCAGATAGAGGCGGATGCAGCTACTACGGGTACGTACAAGGTGACCGTTACCAACCCTGCAACGGGTGCAACGAATACGAATTCCATCGAGATCACATCAAATATTGATACACCTGACCTGACGGTACCGGATCCGATAATAAATGCAGACGGTACGGTAAGCTTAAGTGCGATCTCATCAATTGTAGGAGTTACGTTCCAGTGGACAGATGATCAGGGGGCAGTGGTAGCAGACCCGACAAAAATTACTAAAGCAGGTACCTACACGGTCATAGCCACAAACCCAAACAACGGATGTACGGTTACGGGTTTGGTAGAAGTTAAGGCTGAGTACCTTTTTCAGCCCGAGCTAACATTGTCCGCATCAGGGGTATTAAATTGTTCAACTAAAAGTGTTGTGATTTTAACTACTACCAACATCCAAAACCCCAGTTTCTCATGGAGCGGCCCGGGAAGTTTTGTCAGTACGGATGTCGAGCCACCGGTATTTTTGCAAGGTATATATAATGTCGTTGTGACTGATACCGTTACCGGGGTAACTATAGAAGATTCGATAGAGATAATAGCTAATACCGATACACCTGACCTGACGGTACCGGATCCGATAACAAATGCAGACGGTACGTTGAGCTTAAATGCGACCTCATCGATTGTAGGAGTTACGTTCCAGTGGACAGATGATCAGGGGGCAGTGGTAGCAGATCCGACAAAAATCACTAAAGCAGGTACCTATACGGTAATAGCTACAAATCCAAACAACGGATGTACGGCTTCCGATAAGGTACCAGTTAAAGTAGCGGACTTCCCATCTCCACAGGTAACGTTGTCCGTTTCCGGTACATTGACTTGTAAAACGACGAGCGTTAGGATTACAGCCGTGACGAACGTTCCGGAAGCGGGATTTGCATGGAGTGGACCCCAGGGATTCGTCAGTACCAACCCGAGTCCAACTGTATCTACGCCGGGTACCTACAAGGTTTTTGTGACCAATCCCATAACAGGTGCGGTTACAGAAAAAACAATAAGCGTCTCTCAAGACATTAATAAGCCGACAATTTTCACCAGTAAAACACCTTTAGGGCAGGATAAAGTGAGGCTAACGGCCAGTGCAGGAACGCTAACTCTCACGAACAGCACCGAACCGATCGCAATTGTCGACATGCCCCCCAGATATACCTATAGATGGGAAGATGGTCCCGTAAGTGGCAATACGTTTGATGTCGATGAACCCGGAACATACAAGGTAGAAGTCGAAGATTTGAATAACGGTTGTTCAAACACTAAAGATATAGTGGTTGAAGCAAGAGACTTTATTACACCCCTTGAACCAACGATAGATATCACGGTGGAAACTAGGTCGGGGGATTTCTCTTCTCCTATCGTACCAAATGCAACCGTCAAAATACGGGAGACAGGAGTTGTTCTTGGTAAAACCGGAAGTGATGGTCGTGTTGAGTTGACAGGAGTCCCTGTAAATGTAACGTTAGAAGCAGAGGCAACTGATTATGGATCTTCTCCAGTTTCTCTCGTGGGAAGAGTTGATAGAGATCTCGTGACTATCTTCATGATCAGAAACAGTGCAGATGGAGGCGGTGGGCTATCATTTTGATAAAACATGGCTACCCATCGCATCAAACAGCAAGTCATTGAGGTCTCGATAGGCGATCAGTCAGTGGCACAGGAAGTACAGGAAGAACTGAGCTACGTATACAAACGTCATGTTATTCCGGGGCTGGACGCACTATTTGAAGAACTGGATGGTGGTGATACCGTCATTCGTATCCCCAAACTGGAGTTGGACATTGGCCATCTCCGTCTGGATACACTCAGGGAAGACTTTCCCCGGAAAATAATAGCAACCATTGAAGATGAGATCAGGAAGGCGGTTCATGAAAACCGTGCTTTCAGGAGGGACCAGATACGCACCGACTTCGAGTCATCATCCTTGAAAGACAAGAAGGTCGCCTTTCTGGATGCTTTTACCTACTACCTAAGGTTCGGCACGTTTCCGTGGAACTACCCTGCGAAAGATAAAAGTTTCATTGAACTGTTTCGTTGGTTGATAAAAGAAGAGCCTACGACGTTGGCTAATGTTCTCGCTACAGAACTCAGGCAGGAACAAGCCGTCAGAAGGATCAGCTATCATTTAAACGAAGCAGAAAAGGCCGATCTGATCCGTTTAGTAGCACCTTCTTCCGAAGCGGAAAACCTGATCAGACTGTTGGAAGATCTAAAAAGGATTGTCGCTGCCCGTTCTTTCACAGGACATACCAAAGGGCCTAACCACACCGACCTGTTGGTTACGTTTATCCATTGGATGGTCAATCACCTGAACCCTAATCAGAAGGTGTCAGGATCACTTTCTCAGCTTTTTCATACGATCAGCAAGCGATGGTCAAGGTGGTCAGGTCAGGAAGTAACCAACAGCAAAAAAATGCCTGCTCAAGCTAAGCAACGTACCGATACGTTTTCAACATCCGCGCTGTCCACTTCGTTGATCCACTTTATTGATTGGTTCAAAAAAGAACAAAAAGAAGGTTGGGTGGTGAAATCTCCGCTTTTGAAGCATTGGGTCCAATCGCAAAATAAGGAAACCCGTTCCGATGCAACGACACAGCGTACAAATGAAGTAGCAGCAAAAGAGCAATCGAAAGAAACGCGGCGTGACCTTCCTACTGACGATGATGGGATCGAATCAGTAGATCAATCCAGCTTGGGAAAAGAGCCCGAAAGTATCAAGGAAGAAAATACCCCTTCGATAGAAACGGTTGATGCCAATGAACAAGCCAGTCAAAAGAAGATAAGCAACGATGCTTCTTCCGATCACGTCAACAATAGCGAGCAACCTGAAGCAACAGGTTCAAAAAAAGCGCTTCAGAACGAAAACAGACAGGGCCATACGAAAGAGGAGGAGCCAAAGACACGCGAAGCAATGTTCTGGGAAAAAACCAGGGATACCTTCCACCAGGAAATAGCAGCGTTGGAAAAAGAAGTCCATACGATCGAGCAACTACTGGTCAGCAGTGAAAAAGCCGTTGATTACATAAGCGTGACAAAATCCAGGTTACTAAACGAAACGTTTCAACCAGTACGCAGCCTGTTTGGGTTGAAACCCAACAAAACAGCTTCTACAAAAGGTCCCGATCGCTCTGAGGGAGGTACTTCGGGACGATTGAAGGCTTTTGCGGAACTACAAGGGGAGGTCGTCAAACTGGAAGGAGGCGTTACCAGGTTCGGTGATGACGTAGTACAGTTGGTAAAAGACGTTACGCAAGGGAAAAACAACCTGATGAGTTCCAAAAACGAACTGGCAAAACTCAAAGAGCGTACGAATAGGATCAGGCTTCAAGAAGGAATGCCAAAGGCTGAAGAAGAAGTTGCCTCGATTGAAAAACGCATGGTCCAATGCAAAAAGGACGTGGTAAAAATCCAAAACACCGCATCAAAGATTCAATCAGGTACCATAAAAGCAGAAGTGGGTATCGCTGAAGTAATGGAGCGCATGGTTGCGATCATGGAACGCTTTCATCCTGCCAGGAAGCAGTCCATTATGTCCGGCCAGGACTTTTCGAAGATCGAAACAGACCTGACGACTTTCAAAGACAACCTGATAAAGATCAAAGCGCATTACTTCACAAAAGCCGGCGAAATCACCGCTCGTAATGATGCAGAAGAAAACGGCTCCGGCGAACAGCAAACCAGGAACCAAAAAGACAGCACTACATCATCTCTGGAAGAGGCCGGAAAAGTAGAAACTTCAGCGAATGACCTCCCGCAAAGTAGTGACACCACCCACGCAGATGAGAGGCAGACATCTGGTAACGAGGGTCATAACGAAGTAGATTCATCTTTAACCGCTTCTTCTGAGGAGACAGCTAAAGAAAAAAGGGAGCAAGAAAAGACCAAAGACAAGGCATCATCCAGTGGTAAAGGACCGGAGGAGGATGGTAGCGAACGGCGGCCGATTAAAAATGAAACCGGCCAAACAGATGAAAAAAGTATGCATGTAAAGGAAGTACGTTCTCAATCAGAAGATGGAGGAGAAGAGCGTACCAGTACAACTCGTTCAAAACAAGATAAGGCGGTGCAAAAAACAGAAGAAAATCACCTTTCCGATCAGGAAGGAACGCCTTCTAAAGTCGGCACCCGCGATCGGCATCCGGAAATTCCCGAAAGTCACAAAAGAAGGCGTCCTGCTGAAACACGCATCAATCGGGGCATTCCCTGGTCTCAACCGCGTAAAATATTGGAAGAGGCCTACATCCAAAATGCTGGGCTCGTGCTGCTTTGGCCGTATTTTACCACCCTTTTCAAAGGGATGGGCTGGGTAACCGGAGATGCGTTTAACTCCGAAGAAGACCGCTACAAGGCCATTCACTTTTTACAGTATCTGGTTGTACTCGATGACCCCTACGACGAAGCAGATCTGGTCCTCAACAAGCTCCTTTGTGGGCTGTATGCAGAAGACCCTGTTCTCACCCGCATCGATTTCCCAGCCGAAGAAAAAGAAGAGGCGGACAACCTCCTGAAAGTAGTAATACAAAACTGGACCGTACTAAAAAATACGTCTGTCGATGGTTTCAGGGGTACGTTTTTGAAAAAAGAAGGCATGCTCAAAAAAGACTATAACGGATGGAAACTCTACGTGGAGCGATCTACCATTGACATTTTGCTGGAACGCCTCCCCTGGGGCTACAGCGTGATAAAGCTGCCATGGTTAGATCAAATGATGTACGTAGAATGGTAATAACAGAGGAAATAAAACGGAACGCAAGGAACCTTGAATTAGAACTCAAATGGTTTAAGCACATTCTGAAAATGCGGTCTAAAATCAATGACAAAGAAACAGAAGAACCATATGATGTCTTTGATACTCCGCTTCCGGTGTTGGATGTAGGGGCTACAGGATATGCAGGTTTTGTGGAGGCCCATAAGCTTACATTTCAAGAGCGGTTTGCATTGATGCTGGCCTTAGTGCCCCATGTCAAGCCGGAATCATTGGATGGATTTCTTACCAAGAATCAGAATACGCAGCAGATCTTCACGGATTTTGGGGGTAAAAGAGGAAAAAACCATACCGGTTTCCTGCCAACAGGTGAGACGCTTATGTACCTATTGGCTGGGGGTAACCTGGAGAAAAGATTTGCACTGCAGTACCTGTTTGAAGGAAACCACCTCTTCGCCAAAGAAGGGCTACTGATGCTGGGAAATGTAGAAAATGGAGAGCCGATGCTAAACGGAGCACTAACGCTGTCCAACGAGGCATTGGACCTTTTTACCATTGGAACCATAAGAAAGCCCAATTTTAGTGCAGACTTTCCGGCAAAGTTATTGACGACAGAAATGGGTTGGGAGGATCTGGTACTTAACCCTTATACATCTGCCCAGTTGACAGAAATCGAAACCTGGTTGAAGTACCGCTATACACTAATGAACGACTGGGGCATGCATAGGAAACTTAAGCCAGGGTATAAAGCCCTTTTCTATGGCCCACCCGGAACAGGTAAAACGCTTACAGCTTCTCTTTTAGGTAAGAAAATAGGCTCAGACGTGTACCGGGTTGACCTTTCCAAAGTTGTTTCCAAATACATTGGAGAGACGGAAAAAAACCTGTCAAGAGTTTTTGATCGGGCAGAAAATAAAGACTGGATCCTGTTCTTTGATGAAGCAGATGCGCTCTTTGGCAAACGAACCAACGTGTCCGATGCCCATGATCGGTACGCGAATCAGGAAGTCTCCTATTTGTTGCAGCGTATTGAAGATTACAACGGGTTAGTCATACTCGCCACTAATTTTAAAAGTAACCTCGATGACGCTTTTACCCGCCGTTTTCAGTCCATCATACAATTTCCGATGCCGGACGTAAAGGAACGAATGCTACTGTGGGAGAAATGCTTTTCTCCGGCCTCTAAAATGGAGGAAGGCGTTAAGCTGGAGGAACTGGCAAGGAGTTACAACCTGGCAGGTGGGTCCATCATTAATGTGGTACAGTACAGTTCATTGATGGCACTGGACAAAGGAGGAAATACCATCTTTCTGGAAGACATTTCTGAAGGGGTAAAGAGGGAATACCACAAGCAGGGAAGGACGCTGTAAGTTTCGTGTTTTTAATTGTAAAGGCAACAAATGATGGGAAGAACGTACGCACCAAAAATCAGAAGACATGTAGCCACCCGGGCTGATGAGGTACACACCAGGCCGGAAGTTGGCCAGCCTAACGATCCGCACGAACAAGAAGCCAACGCGATGGCCGACCGCGTGATGCGTATGCCATCAGAAACATCGGAAGAGGACGAGGTCAGCCCGATGAGAGGCAATTCAGACGTTTTCATGATGAAGCCTAAAACAACGGATACCATCCAAATGGTGCCGCAAGAGAACGATACGGTGATGATGAAGCCTCAGAGTCATGATTTTTTTCCGATGGTTCCGACTAGCGGTCGGGTACAAATGATGGAAGAAGACGAACGGCTGGACCCGAAACCAGAAGACCGGGTCAACCTGCAGGAAGAGGAAGAAAAGGTACAGATGCAAACCGAAGAAGAAGACATTCAGCTGATGGAGGAGGACGAACAGGTCCGCATACAATCTGAAGAGGAAGAGGTGAGTATGAAAGAGGAAGACAAGGAGATGGTGAATAAAAAAGAAATGAGTGATCCCCCGGTCCAACCCGCTTCCAGGGGAAAACAACAGGCTTCTCAAGGGCTGACGAATCAGATCCATAGCACCAAAGGAGCAGGTAGGCCATTGTCCCCAGAGACTAAACAAGAGTTAGGCAGTAAGATGGGCGCAGACTTTTCAAGTGTCCGCATCCATACCGACAGCAGGGCGGTGGACATGAACAAAGAGTTGAAGGCCAAAGCGTTTGCTCACGGAAGCGATATTTATTTCAATCAGGGCAACTACGCCCCCGGATCATCCGAAGGAAAGCACCTGTTGGCACATGAACTGACGCATGTCATGCAGCAGAGGGGAAAGGAGACGATTCGTAAGCAGGAAGATCATAACAAACATGCTGATGGACATTTTAATCCTAAAACAAGAATTTATACGACTGATTTTAGTGGTAAGGACGGTTATGATACCTTATACAGCATCTCCAAAAGGTTTAATGTTACAATCAATGCAATCAAACAATCAAACGGACTTAAGGGTGATAAACTTTATCATAATCAGAAGCTTTTGATACCTAAAGCTGGTGAGTCAATTATTACAAATAAAACAAAGAAGGAAGAATCATTCAGTATTCATGCAGATGGTACATTTGACCCAACTACTCGTATTTATGT
>JBCCXH010000150.1:0-10696 GCA_039192005.1 Bacteroidota bacterium | reverse complement strand
GCTAGCCCAAAAGCACCTTACCTGTTTGATTCCTGACGCAGTCAGGCTGCAAAAAAATTGTAGGAAGAACTTAATCTGTAAACTTGCTGAAAAAACAAGATTTTCCGGGCTGATAGCATGAATGTTTATTTCCGGTTTGAAATTCTAAGTGATCAGACAGTCACCCATATCAATAAATGATTGTCAAATCATTCTGGCTTAATGTTAGATTTGCTACTCCTACGTATAACCATATACTCACTATATGAAACGATTATTTTTCAGCCTGACGATCCTGGTACTTCTTTCCAGTCATGACATGTTCCTAAAACTGGACCAGTATTTTCTGGAACCCAATACGGATGCGGTGATTGCGCTGTATAATGGCACCTTCGACCAAAGTGATAATGTAATTACCCGGGACCGGATGATCGACGTAAGCCTGGTCGGTAGTGGAAAAAGAACCACAATGGATACATCGGCCTGGTTTGAGAAAGACAAGACTACCTACCTCAACCTCACCACCGGGTCTCAGGGAACATGGGTAGCAGGTGTTTCCACCAAACCAAGAACATTTGGTATGTCCGCAAAGAGTTTTAATGACTACCTGAAGCACGATGGGGTACTGGACATGCTCACCTCCCGTGAAACTAACGGAACGCTTGGAGACTCTGCCATAGAAAAGTATTCCAAGCATGTCAAGATCTTTTTTCAGGTAGGTGATGAACGTACCAATGACTATCAAACGGAGTTGGGCTACCCCATTGAGTTTATCCCATTGAAAAACCCTTATACCATTCATCCTGATGATAGTCTTCCGGTAAAACTTGTCTTCAATGGGCAGCCACTTGCTAATCAGTTGGTTTATGTAGGTAATAAAGCAGCCAGCAAACACACTCACAACGGGCATACCCATTCGCATGATGAGAAAACGGATCATAAGCACGATGAATTACGACAATTCCGTACGGATGAACAAGGGCTGTTTAATGTCCCTATCTCCTCAGAAGGAATTTGGTACATACGAACAATCCATCTGGTCGAGGTAGAAGAGGAAGGACTTACGCATGAATCCAACTGGGCTACGATAACCTTTGCCGTAGGTAAAGAACATGCTCACGAACATGACCATGAGGAAGGAATCCCGGGGTATGTTTTTGGGCTACTGAGCGTGCTTATTGTTGCTGTATTGTTTTTTTGGTTCAACCGGAAGAAATAGTTGAGTTTGAATCATGTAAGAATTAGTTACCGAGAAACTCACTAATTACCCAATGAATAGGAATCTCCAAATGAAACCTGTAACTAAAAAATGAAGAACGGGATGCGTATCCGATTAGTAGCGATTGCACTTTTAGCTACCCCTTTTTTGGGGTTGGCACATGATGTTTCAGGAGGAGATCGTCAGCTACTTGAGAATGGTGGGTTACTAGCCTATATCTGGGTAGGCGCTAAACACATGCTTACGGGATACGACCACCTGCTCTTTCTCGTCGGCGTTATTTTCTTTCTAAAAGAAGTGCGTCAAATTGTTAGGTTCATTACTTCTTTCACCATCGGCCATAGCATCACGCTGATTACTGCCACCTACCTGCAACTTTCCGTCAACGAATATTTGATTGACGCGATCATCGGACTCAGTGTCTTTTACAAGGGTTTTGAAAACCTGGGCTTGTTTCAAAAGCTTTTGAAGGTAAACCCACCCAATTTATTGAACATGGTATTCGTGTTCGGCCTGATTCATGGATTGGGCTTGTCGGCGCGTCTTCAGTCTTTCACGGTAGATCAGGAAGGTATTTTTTTGAAAATCATAAGTTTCAACCTCGGTGTGGAACTGGGACAAATCGCAGCACTCATCCCAATCGTCTACGTCATCAACCTTTGGCGCAAGCGAAGCAGCTTTGAGCCTTTTTTCAAAGCCTCGAATACGTATTTGCTAGTAGCTGGGCTTGCCTTGATGGTTTACCAACTCTGGTTTTTCTTTGGCCTTTCGTGATAGCAACGTACTCCAACTCACTTATGTTGAAGCTGCGAAACAGGCTTAAGTGTTTTAACTATTTTTTTGAATTTGTCCGATTGGATAATATCCTTTTGGTCAATAGTAAGTGTTCCTGACTTGGTTATCTTGAACTTTTTTTGGTTCACTAGTTCTTTTGTAAGATGCATACCTACGATATTTTCCCTTGATTTTGTTGTCTACGAAATATGCAAAAAAATCTAAAAATCGAATTTACTTTATGTTGTGTGACTCAAAGGCCTTGTAGTAGCGTGATAGAGCTACTGCTGATGCCTTACTTTAATAGATTCAGGATCCTGACTCATATCAAAAACATCAGTCACATAAACCCTATCGCCTTTTTGGATATAAATGATTTTGTAATTGCCTTCAAGTATAAATCTGTGATCTTGACCCAATGGGCGAAGTTCCTCAACTATCCGACCTCTATTTGATAAATTTGACAAGGTCTCCGCTCGTGTAAGGATTTTTTCAACTACCTTATTCGCAACATCTTCAGGATAGCGACAGTAAATCTTTTTTAATCGCTCTTCCGCTGGGTCAGTAAAATCGACCTCCACTAACTACCAACTTTTCATATTGGCCCGAACTTTTTCAATACTCTTTGTCTTTCCTTCTTTGATTGCTTGATTAGATGCTTCTGCTCTGGAAAGTAAGTCAGGCTTAGTAATTGTACTCCCATCAACATCATATCCAATCACACCTTCATCAGAACTAAGTAAAACCTCCTTAATTTTTTGAATAATACGAACATCTTGTAGACGAGCTAATTGTTCTATTAAGTAAAGTTTCTCTGCCTGTACATCCATTTGTATCCTATTTCTCCTACGTAAAGTTAACGATCATTCTTACAGATGTATGCATTTACTCATCGATTACATGTTTTAACAGAGCAGTCTCTTGGATTTCAGACCCAAAAAAAGAGGGGGCTGACAGACTATATGGTGAGCGACTTCCTATTTTGATTGATGAATATGTTCAAGAAGAATATTGGACAGACATCAGAAAACAGCCTGAACAAATTGGTAAACTTCGAATCAACTAGCTGGTAGATTAAAACCTCGAACCATGATAAAATCCTCCATCACGAAAGCATCGCTTTATAAGGAAGCGTCAGCATGATCAGGGTTCCTTTCTCACCCCTGCTTTTACGATCCTGAATTTGGAGACCGGTAGGTACGTTAAATTCTTTGGCCATAAGTGCCAAACGTTCCCGGGTGATGGTGGTAGACAGCGACTTCTTATGGCCCTCTGCTTTTACCTGCATGGAGTCGATGCCTTTGCCATTGTCAGTGATCGAACAGGTAAATTTTCCTTTTTCCATCTGGAAAGCGACGGTGATCTCTTTCTCTTTTTCGTCTTCTTCAAATCCGTGCTCCACGGCATTTTCTACAAACGGTTGCACCATCATCGGAGGGATCTTTAGGACTGCATTGTCGGGGATACCTTCAACCGTAATGTGATAGGTCAGGGGAAAGTCCGTATTCAGGTTTTGCACCTCCAGGTATTTCTCAATGGCCAATAGTTCATTGGCCAGTGTTACGGTCTTTTCCCGAGAGTTTTCCAGCGTCAGCCTAAGCAATCGGGAAAAACTGGAAAGGTACTGGATCGATTTTCCGTGTTCTTTATTCAGCATCATGCCTTGCAACACAGCCAACGAATTGAACAGGAAATGCGGAGTCATTTGGGAACGTAACAGTTTTTGTTCGACCAGGGCCAGTTCTTTTTCAGATAGCGAACGGCTTAGTTTCTGTCGGAAAAACCCAACCAATAAAGCGATGGTGAGGATCAAAAAACCGATGATGATCAGCAAACGTAGCTTCGCCGATTCGGCGAGGTCACGATCTTTAATGGTGATCTCGTTCGTTAACAAGAGCTCTTTTCGGGCAGCCTCATCCAACTCTTTTTCGTACTTATATTCATATTCCAGTTGCGTGATTTTTCGAATGTTTTCTTCATTGAACAAGCTGTCACCAAGTGCTTTAAATGCAACATACCGATCATAAGCTTGTTTGTAATTTCCCATTTCGTAGTGGATGTTGGACAGCAACTCATCGTTGCCATTTTGAATTTCCCTCAGTTGCAACCTTTTGGCTATCTCTTCACTCTTATACGCATTTTCTAATGCTTTTTGATACGCTTTTTGCCCAAAATATGATCTTGCAATCCCCCAGTAGGCCAGTGCCATCGTCTGCTGGTTTTCGATCTCTCTGGCAGCTATCAATGCTTTTTGATAGTATTTCCCGGCTTTTTAATAGTTTTCACGACTGAACTCCATACTTGCCCGGTTGATGTAACTTCCAGCCTGTAGCCGAACGTCTCCAATTTGTTTACTCTCCTCCAAAGCTTGTCGAAAGTAGTGGGTCGCGCTATCGTACCGGTTCATTTTATAGTAGGACCGACCAATATTTATTTTTGCGCCAGCACCTTCTTTTCTGTCTCCCTGTTCTTCCCAGAACGTCAATGCTTTAGAATAAAATGTCAATGCCTTATGATATTCTTCCAGGTCATTATGAATGCTGCCAATATTATTCAATGCAATTGCGATGTCCCTGTTATTTCCTAGTTTTTCATCAATAGCAAGTGACTTCATGTAATTTTCCAATGCCCTGGGGTAATCTCCATGATCTTCGTAGACAATACCCATATTGTTCAGGCAGTGGCTAATGCCCTTCTCGTTGCCTTCCTGTTCGAATATACTGAGTGCTTTGCGGTGTTCTATCAGGCAACTGTCGTATGCCCCTATCTCCCTATACGTTATCCCTAAAGTGTTTCGCATATAGGCCACCCCGGAATTTTCCGATATCGATTCATATCCTGCGATGGCTTGCTTCGCATACTGAATCGCCTGCTGGTAATCGTTCATATCATAAGAAGCAGCGGCTATCCCCTGCAAACACATGATTTTGTCTTTTTTGTTTGCGCCGTCGATGGTCTGGTAGGCTGCATAAGCCTGTTTAAATACGCTAATGGCCTGGTCAAAATCGGATCGCAGCGCCTGTATGATCCCCAGCAGGTAGATGTACTTGGCCTTTCCGTCAGGATAGTTGAGTGAGTCGGAGAGTGCCTTTGCTTCTTCAGCATACTGAATGGTTTTCCCGATGTCCTGCCGGTAGGCCTTTGAAGCAATCTGGTTTAACAGGTCAACGGTTACAGTATCCCTCTGCTGACGAGCCTGCAATTCATTTTTGAGGCTATCAAGGGTATTCTTTTGTGCATTTAACCCGATGGAACCTATACAGAACAAGAGGAAAAAAAGAAGGGAAAGCAGAAGGTTTGTTTTTATCATGAATTTCATTTTCAGATTGAGGTCCATGTTCACTAGGCAGGCCTGCGCTACACAGGCCTGTCCTAATAAATGATTCTTGAACTTTTCAGGATAGGGGGCATTCTCATCTCTGGTTTGAGCCTTGTGAATCATCTATTTTAGGCTCTGCACAGAAATAGAGAGGACACCGATATCCTGAAACGTATCGCCCTCAAAAAAACAAATAATCACTGGGTTTAGCCGAATATTTATTCCACCTGCACGGATATAGATTGGGCCGTTGATACCACCATTGCCCCGTATACTTTTACTCAACACTAATTGTAGAACCATTTAGAAAACTTACTTTTTTACCACGCAAGCCATGCAGGATAAGTAACCATGGAGCACTGTTTACACCATTCTAAATTTTGTATAATGAAAAACCGTCGCAAACATGGAATGACCTTAATGGACAGTACTCATAGAACGTGTTATCTCTGCTAAAACAAGGTTTTAAAAAGGCACGATGTCTTTGCCTAACCAGTAAGAAAAGTAGGTTTTCGAAAGGTTCAATGAATCAAAAAAACAACACAATGAAAAAACTTACACTTTATGGCTTATTGACGGCGTTGAGTATACTCACTTATGCTCAGGTCATTGACTTCCCTGATACCCATTTGAAAAGCAAGCTACTCGATTTGGGTAATGTAGACACCAATAATGATGGCCAAATCGACCAACAGGAAGCGGCGGCAGTGATTAGTCTAAACTTGAGGAAGTCTAACATAAGCGACTTAACAGGAATTGAATACTTTACCAATTTGACGGAAATTGACCTTTCGTGGAACAAACTAACATCCGCTGACTTTTCCAGCAACACAGCATTGACCAGACTGATGCTTGGCAGTAATGAAAACCTTGTGAACCTGAATATTTCAAACAACCTCCAACTCACAAACCTTCTATTTTATGATTCCAGCTTACCACAATTAGACCTGACCAATCACACAAAGCTGTCACAATTAATCATGCCGAGAAGTAACTTCACTGCTATTGATCTATCTAACAATATCCACTTAGATCACCTTGTCCTAACGGGAAGTAATCAACTGACCGGCCTGGACCTGAGCAATAACGCACAACTTAGACACCTCTATTTAGGAGATTGCAATATGAGCAACTGGTCACAGCCGCTGGACCTTACCGCAAATACCGAGATATGGGCATTGTACATTTCAGGTAATGGATTAAATGACCTTGACCTTACACAAAACAGTGAGTTGAGTATAATGGAGGCTCGCAATAATAACTTTGAGTACCTGGACTTTACGGGCAATCCCAACTTAGGCGCAGTATACCTGGCCAATAATCGTTTGAAAGGGTTTGACCTTGCCAAGCCCAGAAAGCTCCAGATGCTTGAGCTCGCGGGCAATAAGCTGGAAACACTCGATCTTAGAGATTCACCTTTTATCCACACGCTAGGGTTCTCCAACAACCCGGAGCTTACCCATGCTTTTTTGACCGGGTTAACATTTAACCCCGGCAGATTGACGTTTGCCAACTGTCCCAACCTTGAGTTCATCTGCGTAGACGAAGGTGAGGTCCCTCAGGTGCAAGACCTGTTCAACCACCCCGCTTATACCCCTTGTACGGTCAGTACCAGTTGTGACCTTGACTTTTACCTGGTATCAGGCACGATACGCTATGACTCGGGCGATGATGGTTGCGATGAAAGCGACATCGGCTTTCCTGATGCACAATTCATCTTTGCGAACCAAAGCACAGGAGAGGTTACACGGGTTTTTCCGCTCAATTCGGGCGCATACAATGCTGCACTGAAAGATGGCGTTTACTTTATGTTTAGCAACTTGCAAAACGCGGCCTATTTCAACATTGACCCTTCGCCATTTCCTCCGACGGTGATCAGCTTTCCACAAGATGGCCCCAACGTGAACAAAGATTTCTGTGTGTCTGCCAATGGTAACTTTAATGACCTGGAAATCATGATCTTGCCGATCGTACAAGCTAGGCCGGGCTTCCAAGCGGACTACCTAATCATTTACAAAAACAAAGGAACTACTACTCAATCGGGTACGGTAGCTTTCAACTTTTCAGATGAATTACTAACGTACGTATCTGCCTCAGTCAGCCCTTCGGGAGTGGCTGCAGACCAACTGCTTTGGGGGTTGAGTGACCTGAAACCTCTAGAGTCCAGAAGCCTCCGCGTAACCTTAAGGGTTAATACTCCAACGGACACGGCCCCGGTGAATGATGGTGACCTATTGGCTTTTGAAACAGAAGTAATAGGAGCTAGTGACCTTACACCTGGAGATAACGTAGCCGTTCTCAATCAAACGGTTGTAAACTCTTACGATCCTAACGACAAGACCTGTCTTGAGGGTGAAATACTGGAACCGCAAAATGTGGGCGAATACCTGCACTACATGATTCGTTTTGAAAATGAGGGTACAGCTGACGCCGTCAACGTAAGGATCACCGATGACATTGACACGACGAAACTGGACATCACTTCTTTCATCCCTTTACATGCAAGTCACACCTACCGTGCAATCGTACATAATGAAAAAGAGGTCGAGTTTCTCTTCGACGACATTCATTTGCCTTTTGACGACGCAAATAATGATGGGTATGTACTTTTCAAAATCAAATCTAAACCCAGCCTGGTGCTTGGGGACGAGATTGACAATGGAGCGGCTATCTACTTTGACTTTAACCCACCGGTGATCACGGAGGTAGAAACCGTCACAGTAATGGAAGACGATGAGGAACCGGTCTTACCTACGTTTTCAGACCTGTTTATCCTGTCTCCCAACCCGACTTCCGGCATTTTGAACTTACAACTGAAGAACCCATTAATTGCCGAGGAAATTCAGTTCATCAGTATCCATGATCTCTCTGGAAACGTAGTTGGGTACTTTCCTGGAAGTACCAGAACATTTAATGTCAGCTACCTGTTCCCTAGTAACTATGTGATGCAGATACAAACCATACACCACGTATACAGCACACAGTTTGTCAAAACATTTTAGCTTTATCGAGTAGTATGAAAGTATCCTCCTCCTGATCACAGGAGGAGGATACTCCTATCTTATTTTCATAAAACATGTCGCTATCATGAATGTCGCCTAAAACCATTCCCAGTTTCATTCCTAATGAGCAACTCACCCATGAGTAAAAGCATAGCGACCATCATCCTCAAACAGCTGGTTCTTTATTCGTTTTGCTTAGTAATGGGCTTTGTATGCTGCAACAGTACGAAGTATGTGATCATTGGGTCGGAACCCGAGAACCACTCAGATTTTATGAAAGTGATGAATTGGATCCTGAGCATTGCACTGATTCATCTGTCACTGCTAACAAGTGCTGTTATTGCCATTTTGTACTTCCTGGCAGATGTCTTCTTTTTAAGGAAAAAATTAAAGAACAAAACGCATGCACTGCTCATTCGCTTTTCAATCATCCTGGCATTGGCTATTGCTCTATTTTCAGGTAATCTCATGTGGTAAATAACCAGTAACATAAAAATTCATCTTTTAAATTTCAACCGGATATCAGTAGTAAATAACTACAATCATGTATGCCATGTATCGTCGCAAATGAGTAAAATTTTTAACATAGCTGATCGAAAACCAATCTGGATGGCTCTCTCCGATTTCTACCTTGATACAGAATTACAGGATAGTGACTTCAGGTATATCACTTGCAAAATAATGAACAACCCCTACACTTTAGATGAGGTGAAAAGCATCAATAAGTATGAAGTATTTCCGGTACTTCAACCCAACTTATTGAGCGTAGCTGGCGAGTGGATGGGTTTCGAGGAAGAATGGCTGGTTGATCGCATAATAGCCACTATCGCCAGAAGGAACATTATAAGAAAAATGGGTATTGAAATCAACTACGTGATCTTTAAATGGATGCAAAAAGATGATTGGAGAAAGCTTGAACAGATCTACCAGCGAATGAAAGGGCGATAGGTACGGATCGTATCTACTGACGCGCCCTCGTCGTTCAAACCTCAATAGCTAAATAGTACCTCGTGCTTTTTAACTCGCCGGTTTTTTTGAAAGCGCCTATTTCCACCATCCTGGATAGGTCACGGGTAGCTGTGGTACTTGGAGTACCTGTAATCGTTCGATAATTTTTCGCACTAAGCCCTCCCTTAAAACCATCCACCCCTTCACGAAACATACGTTCGACTACTTTTCCTTGTCTTTCATTGAATTTGCTCTTGAAGCGACGATAAAACTTACCCTTTTCAATGATGAAGTTGATCATCTTTTGTGTGTAGTCCTGAGCGCTCAAAACCGTCTCACAGAAATAATAAAGCCAATCATTGACTTCAAGGCCGGAATTATTTCTTTCTAATGCGGCGTAGTAATCCTTTTTCGATTTTTCGATCATGTATGAAATGGCAATCAGGGTAGGCCTGCCCAAACTTTGAGATAGCGACTTTTCAGAAATGGCCCGCCCGATCCGACCATTTCCATCTTCGAAGGGGTGAATGCATTCAAAATACAAATGTGCGATCCCGGCCCTGACCAAAGCAGGAAGCTGATTTCCTTTTCCATGATCGGTTTGATTGAACCAGTCAATGAATCCCTGCATTTCCATATGGACCTGCGTGGACGGCGGGGCTTCGAAATGAATGGTAGGATTGGAAACCTCCCCGGAAACGATTTGCATGGCATCTTCGTGTGTCCGATATCTTCCAATGTCTGTCAGGTCTCTCCTTCCATTCGTTAACATCTGGTGCCAGGTGAATAAAAGCTGATCGCTCAGTGGTACCCGATGATTTTGGTAAAGATCTACCATCACCTCCGCAATGCCTTGTTCGGCCGGCGCTACTTTTCGTTGATCTGTTTTTAAGCCAAAGTGTTTTCGTATGGACGATTGTAGCGAATCCCGATTCAGGATTTCTCCTTCGATTTCAGAAGTTTTGAATGCTTCGTTGCTGATCAGGTCAACTTTTAGTAATTGTTGATTCTGAGCATCTATGTGTTGGATACTGCCATGTATGATCCCTGCGCTGTCTAAAAACTGCCTTTCATAATCAGCAAAGTTTTCTTTGTTGTAAGTAAAATCCGGCCAGTTCTTTCGTTGCCAATTCCAGATCATGGGCTAAAACTCTCATTTTATAGCCCAATTTACATCAAAAAAATGGGCTATAAAAGTTACATTTATAGCCCACCCTGTAAGCTGCCGTCATTGCCAGAGCGATAGGAAAAGAGCCACCCGAACGAAATCGTGGTGACGTTTTTGACAAATAGCACATTTACATAATAGGATTGCATGACAAAAGAAAAGTCATATCTAAAAGAATAAATGCAAGATTATCAAAGTCTTTAGCAGATGCATTCCAAATGAAGTGTCCATTCTATTCAACTAAGGGCGCAATGAAATGATAACAAACAAGGACGATCGGGATGATT
>JBCCXH010000149.1:0-10726 GCA_039192005.1 Bacteroidota bacterium | reverse complement strand
TCAGAAGGCAACGACTAAGCGAACAGGACAAACTAAAGCTGGGTTCAGTGGCTTCTGATTAGAGAAATGAGCTCATCACAAAGTTTATACGTCTCTATCGTAGCCTTTAAGTCGATGGTGTTCAGTGTTTTCTCATAATGCAATGCCTCCAGGGCGATGGCTTTTGCTTGTAAACTGGAGAGCAGAATGTCTGCATTAAAATAATTATCCAAAGTAGGCAGGTCGTAAATTCCATTCGGTGACTGATCAGCAAAGTTTGAATAGATGGACTGCTGGAAGTAGGTAACTGCTTCTGCAAATGATGCATTTGACTGGTAGATTTGACCGATTAAATAGTAGGTATTAGCAACATCCGGATGCTTCTCCCCAAACATCCTTATGTACATTTGAAGTGCGTTATTTTGATGGACGATTGCCTGGTTTATTTCCTTCTTATCTCGCAACACGCGCCCGATGCTGGACTCGATAAATGCTTTTGTAGGGTGGTCACCTGCGTAAGTAGAGGAGTAAATGACTTTTACCTGTTCGAGTAAATTCAGCGCTTCTTCAAAGTTCTGTTGAAATTTATTAGCTAAAGCCATGTTGGTAATGACCAATGCCGTCTTTCTATCTTTTTCACCTAACTTCTTTTCATAAATCCTTCGAGCCTGATTAAAGTAGATCAGCGCCTGAAGCGGTTCATCTTGCTGGTAAATAAGGCCCAGATTATTAAAAGAATCACCCACCTCCAGTGCATCTCTTCCTAGCAAAGACCTTCTCGAAGTTAGTGCCTGTTCCAGGTATTGCAGAGCTAAGGCTTTGTTCCCATTATTCCAGTACGCAAGTCCCAGTGCGTTAAAGCACGTAGCCTTTTCAACCGTCTCTCCCGCACCAAATAGCTTTTCTGCTTCTTTTAGGTTTTTTAAGGCTTCGTCACTTCTTCCCAGGTTTAACCAACTAAACCCCAATAATGTATAGGTTCGGGCGATGAGGGTTTTTGAAGCTTCTATTTCCGTTTGAATGTACGTTAAAGTGTTTTCAGAAAGGCTTTTCGCAAGAAATGGATCTCCGGTCAGAAGCTGACAATCAATCATTTCTAGGTAGGTTTCTACGTAAGAAAGCGCTGCATCTTTGGCAATGAACTCATCTGCCGCTTGCTTGTAAAGCTTGTAAGCTTCGTCATACTTCCCTTCACTTTTTGCTTTTTGTGCTTGGGTAAACAACACGGACTGTCCGTTAACAATACATGCAATGCCAAGACAAACAACAATAGAAAATAGTCTCATTTTCAGGATTAAAATTTATAAATATAGCTGACGCTCGTTACTTCGTTTCGGGTCAGCCCATCCGGATTCACCGGACGATCTGTAAGTTTAACGCCCTGAATGATTTTTATGCTATTTTTTACGTTAAAATGATAGCCAAAGCTACCGATTACAGAAAGTGCAAGACCTGTGGTTCCTTCCAGGTCCACCCTTGTCTCCACCCCTTCATCATTGATGTGCAATACGTTGTCTTTCGTAATACGATAAATTGGAAGCGCTCCGAGCGTAAAGTTGAAATTGGTGAATTTAAAGCTACGTTCTACACGAAACATGATATCCGTCCCTCGTTTTAAGTGTACTCCGGGATCGTATTTTCTTACATATTCCTGATCGGGAAAACTTGGAAAGCCGGCCCACCGAAACTCATTTCCATTTTCAGTTAATGCAGCCTGGATTCCGGTCGCGAGCAACCATTTTTCATTAATGATTGATACACCTGCGATGGCGTCAAAAGATCCTAAACTGGTTTGGTAGTACATATGAAGCGGAGCCGGCGCATTGTTAGTGAACTCGCTGGTCACCTTCGCATTAGCATCATTAGTTGGGATTTTTGCTCCGATGGTGCCGTTTACACTCCATCGACCAGAAGTTTTAATGTTTTTCGTGTAGCTCAACGAAATGTCTCCAACTCCGTGGTTTTCCCCTAAACTCCCCTCGATGTACATGTATGGAAGTTTGATCTGAAGCGAATTCCGATCGTTGATGGCAACGTTAAAATCAACAGTGGCAGCATAAATCACGGGCGTCACCAAGCTGGTACCTCTGTAAAAGTTCACTTCCAGAGACCGTAGTTTTAAATTGACCCGCTTGCTGTAGTTCTGGTCCGGGCGCATGGCACCCATCGTACAAAACCCAGCATCGCTGCATCCTTGAGAATAGCTATTAAATATTAAGGTGGTTAATAATAAAATAACAAACGGACGCATTTTAATAAAATTTTCAATTGCAATTATAGAGCCTAAACGCGCTTTTTTCAAAAAAGGTAACACGTAGATTAAACCTTTTGCATAGAAATGCATCAAAGGACCAAATTCGATTTTTTAACCCCAATGAAGAATACTATGAAAAAGTTATTTTTTGCCGCTACGACATCAGCCCTGTTTTTATTGAACTCATGTAATGAAGAAGTAGAAGGTACTGCAGATATAATTGAAGCCCTTGATATGGAAACCGAACTCGCTGTTTCTTCCAATTATGATGACGTTGACAACATCGTAGATGCGGGAATGAATGCCATCAATACCAATGCCCGAACCATCAGAGACATCATTCTTGACTGCGCCGAGGTGACAAAAGATACGGTAAACAAGACAGTTACCATTGATTATGGTGATGGGTGTGAGGGACCAAATGGGCGTGTAAGAAAAGGTAAAATCATCATTGAGTACAATGATAGGAGAGCGGTGGTTGGTTCCTTTAGAAAGGCCACATTGGAGGGTTTTTACGTTGACGATGTGAAAGTAGAGGGAGTACGAACCTCAACAAACATTTCTGATGGAACGAGCGATGAGCTTAAGTTTTCGGTAACGTTAGAGGGGGGAAGCGTGACCTTTGCAGATTCCACTATGGCAACAAGAGAGGTAGCTCATACACGCACCTTGACGATTGGAAACACTCGTTTAGAAAATGTGGTACATGTGGAAGGAACTGCTAGTGGAAAAAGAAGAGACGGTCAGGAATACTCGGTAGAGATAGTAACGCCTATTCTATACAAAAGAGATTGCCATACCAGAAGGGTTTTTGTACCCGTCTCCGGGGTAAAAGAGGTCACATTTGATGGTCAGGTTGCGATTGTTGATTACGGAGATGGAACGTGTGACAATGAAGTGACCATCACAATAGATGGAGAAACGACGACAAGAACCATTCGCCCGCGAGGGATGAGATAACCAGGATCTTTTCAGGTAGGTAAACCCCTTGAGCCTTTCACAAAAGGTGACGGGGGTTTCTTTTTTTACGGGACGTCTACAAATACGTAAGCAATGATATTTGCACCCATTTTCAATGCTTCCTGCCTTAGCTCTTCCGGGTCATTGTAAATGGACTGATCTTCCCACCCATTTCCCAGGTCGCTCTCATACGAATAGAAACAGACCAGGTTTCCTTCATAAATTAACCCGAAACCGCGAGGTGGCTTTCCGTCGTGTTCATGTATTTTGGGAAGCCCTTCATCAAAGTCAAACTTCTGGTGATAAATAGGGTGATCAAAGGGAAGTTCTATAAACTCGAGTTCAGGGAAAACTTTTTTCATCTCTATCCTGATGAACTGATCCAACCCATAATTATCGTCGATATGGAGGAACCCACCCGCACTCAGGTAGCTTCTCAGATTATCTGCTTGATTTTGAGTGAAAACGACGTTTCCGTGCCCTGTCATGTAAACATATGGATACAAGAATAAATCCGGGCTGCTTACCTCTACGATATCTTCAGACCGGAAAAGGTCGGTATTGATGTTCTTATTGCAGAAATCAATCAGATTAGGCAATGCAGTTTTGTTTGCATACCAATCGCCACCTCCTTCGTATTTTAGTTTAGCAATTTTCACGGATTGTCCGTAGCTGAGGAGGACAAAGAGAAAAGTAAAGAAGGAAAAAACTGCTTTATGTATGTTAATCATTGATCATTGAATAAGCTGTGTCTAACGTAAAGGAAGTAAAATCGTCGATAATAAGATCGGCATTTAATTCTTCTCTTTTATGAGAGGTGGCCAGTCCCACTACTTTTGATCCGGCACTTTTGCCCGCTTTTATGCCGGAGATGGCATCTTCAAAGACAAGGCATCGGCTGTTTTCGCGGTTGATTCCTTGTGCACATTTCTGGTATATCTGTGGGTCGGGCTTTCCTTTGGTGACGGCTCGTTCGTCGAAAATCGCATCAAAGTAGTGTCGTATTTCCAGTCCGTCCAGCGTGAAAGCTACGTTTACCTCAGGAGCGGATGTGCCTACGGCCATCGGAATACCTTCTTTTTTGGACAGCTCTAAAAAATCTAAAAGTCCATCCGTAGGTTTCAATTCCGACCGGTACAGGTCCCGGTAGATGTCTTCTTTCGTGACGGCCAGTTTTTTTGCTTGTTCAGGAGTCACTTGATCTTTAAATAGTGTATTCATGATTTCCATCATGGTCCTTCCGTTCATGTGTTCCCTGTAAAACACTTCGTCAATAGAAAGGCCTTGCTGCTCGGCAAGTTGCTGCCAGGAAAGAAAATGGTAGTGGTGATTATCCACAATTACACCATCCATATCAAATATAAAACCAATGTTTTCCATATCGTAGATTAAAATAATTCAAATAAAGGTTGTCCGGTAGTCGCGTTTGGAAGTGAGGTATTCAATAGCATCGATAAGGAGGGCGCAATATCCGTTATGGCTACTTTTCGTACACTTTGCCCTTTGGGTATGTTCCATCCATAAAAAAGCATGGGAATGTGCGTGTCGTATGCATACCCGGAACCATGTGTCGTACCTGCTTTTCCATACCCGTCATCAATGTAGCCGGCTTTCAAACGAGTGACCACATCGCCCGACATTTTAGTATTGAATCCGTTTTCCATTAGTTGCCTCACCAGGCTGGTGCCGTTTCTTTTTGCCAGTTCAGTAGCCGTATAGGCCTCGGTTACTTCCGGTATTTGCAACGCAATGTTTTTTACGATCTCCTGAACGTCACCTAATGCCAGCTTTCGTTCGTTGATTAGCTCCCTGTTCAGAAAGAGCTGATCATTGGATGCATGAATGATCCATTCGCCTTCACCTAGCGCTTCCTGAACCTTTTCTTGCAGGAAAGTGTCCGTATTTTTTACGTTCAGGTATCCACCACTTAGTTTGTTGTCACTAAGGAAAAGCGGAACATTCACGACGCCATGGTCCGCAGTAACAAATACCAGGTACTCTTGCTCAAATTTGCTGTCAAGATAATCCAGCAATCTTTTTATTTCCAGGTCCAACCTAAGATAAGTATCCTGTAGTTCGATGGAATTGGGCCCAAATGCATGACCTACATAGTCCGTTGAAGAGAAAGAAACCGCTAAAAAATCGGTAAACGAATCCATTCCTAGTTCTTCACCTTCTATAGCTGCCATGGCCATATCCAATACAATCGTGTTTCCGAAAGGAGTCGTACGAATTAGTCCAAGTCCGTTACTTTCTGTGAGTCCTTTCAGTGAGTAAGGGAAGACGGCTTTGTCTTGCCCCTTAAAAGCTCGCTCATAAGCCACGTCATCTTCGGTGCTGGAAGTATACTGTTCCATGGGCAGTAAGGGTAACCAGTCCTGGTTGAGGTATTTAATAACCAGTCTTTTTCTATTGAAACTTTTTGCCCACTTCGGTAGCTGATCTAAATAATAGGTGCTAGTCATAAAGTTACCCGTATTGCTATCAAACCAGTAGGCACCCGTAGGATTGTGCCCTGCCGGTAAGATGGAGCCACGGTCTTTGATTGAAACACCTACTACCTTGGATTGGAAATTGGAGGCTAATCGTAATTCATCGGTAATGGTGGACACCTGAAGGTTTTTAGGAGACATTTTTCCACTTTTATCTGCACCACCAACCCCTGATACCGTTTCATCCGCTACGCAATAAACACTCCGGCCTTTCTCCCTGGAGAACCAGTTATTGGCGATGATCCCGTTGTAGGCAGGAGTGGTTCCTGTGTAAATGGCAGCATGACCCGGTGCGGTATACGTAGGTACATAATTATAATGCGCATTTTTGAATGAATACCCTTCCTTCAACAACCTTTTAAATCCTCCATCGGAAAATTGATGAAAAAAGCGATAGAGGTAGTCTTGCCTCATTTGATCAATGACGATACCTACAACGATTTTTGGTTGGTCTTTTTCCTGTGCGATGGATAGCCTTGTTAGTAATAGGAGTAAAATCGAAACAGTTCTCATGTGTAGTTTTTAATAATGCGTGAAGGTATAAATGAAATGTTACGTGGAGGTTAACAAGATTTTGTCAATGTTTCGTTCAGGCTGTCAATCGGCCGATCCTTACGCCTTTAGCTAGGCTAGAAATGAACGTTGATTGACCCGATTAAAAGGCATGTCAACAGGCTATTTTAATTATGTAACTGGAAAATTTCTTAGTTGGTCGATATTATCACTTGATAACAATTGTCTTATCCTAAGTTTAAGTTTAAAGAATCAAGGGAAATACATACGATCATGCGACGCATACTGTTTATTATCGTTTTTCTATCGCTATCTCAAGCAACTTTTGGTCAGATAACCAAATACAAGGGGCTGTTTATCTTTAAGTTTTTACAAAGCATGGAATGGCCTCAATCGAAGTCATCTGAGGTCTATGTCGTAAGCATCATGGGTGATCCTGCATTGCTAAGCCAATTAAAAAATATCACTGCGGAAAGGCAGGTCAATGGCCGTTCCATTAAAATATTACCTTACTCAAAAAATCAGTCCTTACAAGACATTAATATCTTATTTATCTCCAAAAATAAGGCTAAGAATTTCGAAGCTCTTAAAGACGAAGCGTTGACAAATTCCATTGTACTTATTACCGAGTCCGATGGGCTAGCAGAAGCAGGCGCCTCCATTAACTTCAAGATGTTAGACGAACGATTAAATTTTGATCTCAACCAGACTTCGTTTAAGAAAGCAAACGTGGTGGTCTCCGAGGCAATTAAGAAACTGGCCACTTTAGTGGAATAGTAATAACGTGCTTCTTTTAAAAAAGGACGTCCATTCTGATAAGCTGTCCAGTTTGGATTAGCAGCTACAGGTCAAATCTCTGAATAAAAAAGAGTCCTCAATTTTCGCTACTCTTCCTGCACTTACTTGAAGTTCCCTCTGATCTCTGTTTTTTACGCGAAACCTCATTCCGTATTCATCTTCCACTCAGGTTATTGATGCGTTTAAATGCTTTGAATCCTTCATGTTATCACCCCGGAAAATCTTGTTTTTTCAGCGAGTTTTCGGATGAAGCTCTTCCTACACTTTTTTTGTTTGCAGCCTGACTGCGTCAGGTTTTAACGTTGATGAAACAGTCATCTGGCGCATGTTCATCAGTGGATTAGCCCTTCTTGCGAACAAGTCACAGGTACCTGATCGTCTTTTTATTAAAGAAACAAATAGGTGATTGTTTCTCGGCGTACGGGACGGCCAACAATTTCCAGCCTACTCTGAAAACAAATACTTGTAATAAGGGAAAAAGCGATCTTCTTTGATTACTTCGAAGACGGCATCCTCAAAGTAAGGTAAGTCATTTGTTAGTTCTAAATCATCTTCTAAATGGATGAAATTCAACCTTCCATCCTTGTCAACATGTAATCCTCTCATTTTATCTTAAAAGTTTAATATTTCCAGAACGCCGAAGAATGGAATAGCGTTGCTTGAGTTGGTTAAAATTGTATGATGTTAGATAACGAAATATCCAATGTTTCTTTTGTGGTAATTTTTGAGCATCATGAGTAAGCACTGACCATCTAAAACTTACGTTTTTGTTTTGTATCATTGTCTTCTGCCATGAAGCTCCTTTCTCGTACGCTATTATTTGGTTTTGCGACCCTCACTTTAATCGCATCATTTTCATTG
Source organism: Bacteroidota bacterium (assembly GCA_039192005.1). Taxonomy (GTDB): domain Bacteria; phylum Bacteroidota; class Bacteroidia; order Cytophagales; family Cyclobacteriaceae; genus Ekhidna. The sequence continues at coordinate 2,869 of JBCCXH010000149.1, read as the reverse complement.
TCTGCACAACGAAAATGGATCAATGAATACCAGGAAGAATTAGCCAAAGACCCTCAGGATACTGCTTTAGTCGACGTATTAAATTTCCTTTCTCAAGCCTATTACCCAATAGATTCAGACTCGGTTTTGTTTTTTGCCGAGCAGGCGCTTGCATACTCGGATGAAATAGGCTATGTCAGAGGACGTAGTTATGCGTTCCACCATATGGCTATCTATCACTCATGGGAAGGCAAATACGATACTGCTATGGTTTATTATGAAAAGTCGCTGGCCATTAAAGAAGCCATCAGGGATACCGTTTCCATCCCATTTACGCTCAATAACATGGGAGGGATTTATTATCAACAAGGAAACTATGCCAAGGCGTTGTTTTACTACCAGCGATCGTTGAAACTAAAGATTGCCAATGGGTGGAATGAAGCCGTATCCGGAAACCTTAACAACATTGGGCTTATCTACCTAAAGCAAAAGAATTACGATCAGGCCCTTGATTATCTGAATCGGGCATTGGAAATGAAACGTAAGGCTTCTTATGGACCAGGTCAGGCATCAACGCTCCAGGGGATCGGGTTGGTTTACCTAAACCAAAAGAAGTATGAGGAAGCAATTACCTGGTTTTCCCAAGCATACCACATGTACGATTCACTTGGAGAAAAATGCGACATTGTTACCAGTGCGTTGAACCTTGGAGAAAGCTTTTTTGAGCTTGATCAGATGCAGGATGCACGTAACTACCTACAACAAGCATACGACAGGGCGGTAAAGTGTAAAAATCAGTTGATCGTGAGTCAATCGTTGCTCATTTTGGGGAAAATATACGCCAAAGAAGGACGGCTACAAGTAGCGGAGGAAGCAATGCTGGAGAGTTACCGATTCTCCGATTCTAATGACCTAAAGGAAAAAGCTTCCAATGCAGCTGAAGAACTGTACAAATTTTATCGGGCAAAGGGAGACATAAGCAAAGCACTGGAGTTCATCGAAATTGAGAAAAAGCTTCGAGAAACCCTGTTTAATGAAGAGCTAACCGAAGAGTTGACCCGCCTGGAGCTCAACCATGCTTTTGACATGGAAAGGGACTCGCTGGAATTTCAGAAAAAGGCGGAACTGTTGACGGTCAATACCCGCCTGGAGCGGCAGCGCGTTACGCAGTACATTACCATTTTTGTATTATTGATCGCGATCATTTTCGGTTTTGTCGTTTATCGCTACTACAGGCTAAGCCAAAAAGCGAAGAGCGGGCTGCAAAAGAAGAATGAAATCATTTCAGAAGCGCTGGAAGAAAGGGAGGTGTTACTCAAAGAAATACATCACCGGGTAAAAAACAACCTTCAGGTAGTCAGTAGCCTGCTCAACATCCAGTCCAAATACCTGGGTGATCAACCAGCACAAAAAGCAGTATTGGAAGGTCGGGACCGGGTACAGTCCATGGCGCTGGTGCATGAAAAGCTGTACCAGTCAGACAACCTGTCTCAGCTGAACGTAAAAGAATACCTGGAAGAACTGGTCGTGACCTTGTTCCAATCCTATGACGTTTCCGAAGACCGGGTCCAGCTCAAAAGCGAGATCGGCGCCATTCACCTTTCCATTGACCTCACGATGCAAATCGGCCTGATCATCAATGAACTCATATCCAATGCATTGAAATACGCGTTTCCAGCCGGTAGAAATGGAAGCATTCACTTGGTTTTTAAGAAAAATCAGGAAGTACACGAGTTGGAGGTATCGGATGATGGCATCGGCATCTCTGAACCTGAAGATTTAAAACGGTCCTATGGATACCGAATCATTCAATCCATTTCCAGAGGACTGAACGGAAAGATCTCCATGCAGTATGAAAATGGTACAGCTTTTAAACTCAGTTTCACCGGATGAATCAAAAAAAACAGTTACTCATCGTAGAGGATGAGCCCATCATCGCAGATGACATCGCACTTTGCATCGAGCAAATGGATCACGAAGTAGTAGCAATTTGTGGTTCCGCAGATGAAGCACTCCAGGTAGTAGATCAAAAAAACATTGATTTGATCCTACTCGACATTAAAATCAAAGGGGAGAAGGATGGCATCCAACTCGCTCAACTCATTCGGAAAAAGAAGGACATCCCTTTTATTTTCATTACCTCTCATTACGATAAAACCACCCTTGCCCGTGTCAATAACACGGAGCCTGCAGGGTACATTGTCAAACCTTTCAAGGATGAAGACATTCAGGTCACGGTAGACATGGCCCTTGCGAAAACCAGAATGTCCCCGGTCAATCAGGACCAAAAAGAGGAGTTGGATCTTTTTATCCGGGAGAAAAATGCCATTTTGCCCTTAGATCTCAATGAGGTCCTGTACATAGAAGCGTCAGATAACTACTCGATCTTCCACTTGCCTGAGAAGCAGCATGTCGTTTCGCAAACTTTAAAAGCAATCGAAAACATCCTTACTAATCAGGGGTACTGCAGGATACACAAGACGTTTCTGGTCAACTTACGCAAAATAGACCGGATCGAACACAGTGTTGTTTTTGTTAATGACACCCCGCTGCCCATTGGAAAAGCCTACAAAAAATCATTTCTGGACCGTTTGACGGTCTTTTGACGGTTATTTACTCATCAAATATTCCGTTTACCTGATAAACATGGTTTGTAAGAGTGTCACTTGATAAGTTTGCAATAGTAGCTGATGCATCATCTGTTATGATTAACAGATTTAACCATCGTGCCTTCAAGCAACTGATACCAACATGCCTGAGACCTGTAAAGTGCTGACCGATTACGAAAGGTCCTTTTTCCTGGGGAAAAGCAAACGACCCATAACGAGCAGCCGTAGTATCTTTAAATTGAACATCGTCCTTATCAGAGAATTACTACAGCATGTAGGAG
>JBCCXH010000148.1:0-10736 GCA_039192005.1 Bacteroidota bacterium | reverse complement strand
TGAACGTAGTCAGCGCACTACCCATGTAACCCATGGTGGGAATGAGCATCCAGTTCAGTAAGAAAGTAAGGAAACATCCCATAAGCGCGATGTAAGCGCCATAGATCGTTTTATCGTTGAGCTTGTACCAAATGGATAAGTTGTAATAAATGCCCAGGAAAAGGCCCCCACCTAATAACCAGGGAACGGTCCCTAGAGCTTCTAAATAGCTCTTCTGCCTTAAGAACAATGGAGCTAAATAAGGTAAAAGTATAGAAATTATCAGCCAGCTCGCGGAAGCAAAAATCACGAACCAGGTCATGACCCGACTAAATAATTGAGGAGAGTTCTTATCTTCTGCCCTGGCAAAAAAGAATGGCTCAAATGCGTAACGAAACGCCTGAATGGCTAATGCCATAAAGATGGACAGTTTGTAACAGGCCCCAAAGATGCCCAGGGCTTCTAAATTGGTATAACCTGAATAGAACCCGTCTGGCAATCGATATTTTAAGAGCACACGACTGAACATCTCGTTAGTAATCCCTGTAAACCCGATGATCAATATCGGCCAGGCATACTGCATCATTTTCTTCCATTCGGCTTTGTTCCACCAAATACGGACCTTTAGCCAAAGTGGGAAAAAAAAGAGTAAATAAAGCCCGTTAGCTATTAAGTTAGAGAGAAATACGTATCCTACTTTTAGTTCCGGATAATAGATGGCATTCAGCCAATGATCCGGTCGATCATCAAGAAATTCCGGACAAAAAACCAGGAAGAAAATGTTGAGCAATATGTTGATGCAAATATTGCTAAACTTAAAAATGGCAAACTGCATGGCTTTGCCCTCTTTTCTGAGCCTTGCAAATGGAATGGCTACTACCGCGTCTATCGCGAGAATCCATGCCAGCCAAATGATCAGGTTTTTCTGATTCGGATATTCCAGAGCAGCGGCTATGTCCGATGCAGAAAATGTAATACCCAACGAAAGGAATAAAGAACTGAAGAGAATACTGGTAAATGCCAGGTTGAAATAAGTTCTGCTTTTTTCATTTTTTGCATAAAACGCGCTAGCCAATTCCAAATTGGAGTGAATCCTTATTTTCTCATCAGACGCAAAACGAAAGTAAGCCGTTTCTAACCCATACGCATAGAGGATATTTAGAAAAGCGACAAAGGCATACAACTCGGTCACCATCCCGTACTCTTCCACCTCCAATACTCCTTCTGTGGTATAAAAAGGCACCAACAGAAAGTTGACGGCTCTTCCAAGCACACTGCTCAACCCATAGATGGCTGTATGGCTGGCTAGTTTCTTAAGCTGAGACAAGAACTACTCTCCTTTGAAATTCGCCTGACGTTTATTTAAAAAGGCATCTACACCTTCTTTAAAGTCTTCCGTTGCGAAGCATCTGGCAAAAGCTTTGGCTTCAGCTTCGTAGCCGTTGGTTCCTGTCTCGAAATGAGCATTAACAGAATCGATCACCAACCCTACGGCAACAGGAGCCTTCGTCATGATCTTGGTCAAAATCGCTTTTGCTTTGTCAATAGCTGAAGGCACGTCCGGCTCTACGTAGTTAACTAATCCAAGCCTTAATGCATCATCCGCGTTAATCATTTCTGCATTCAATAGATATTCAAATGCTTTCCCTTTCCCAATCAATTGAGCTAATCTTTGCGTCCCGCCATAACCGGGTATCAAGCCGAGGTTTACTTCGGGCTGACCGAATCGTGCAGTGGAAACGGCCACCCTCATGTGGGCTGCCATGGCTAGCTCACACCCTCCTCCCAGGGCAAATCCATTGACAACTGCGATAACGGGGGTATGGCAATCTTCTATGGATTGAAAAATTTCCTGGCCTCCTTCAGCAAACTTCCTGGCGCTCATCTCATTTACTCCTGTAAACTCGTTGACGTCTGCACCCGCAACAAATGCTTTTTCTCCTGCTCCTGTCACTATCACTCCCCGGACATCTTTGGGATTATCCTGGATATACAAAAATGCTTCTTTGATATCATCCATGGTAGCCTGATTGAGTGCATTCATCTTGCTCTCTCGGTCGATGGTAATGGTAAGGATGCCATCTGTTAATTTCAGGTGTAGGTTGTCGTATGATTCCATATAGTCGGTTAACTTAAATTCAAGTGGAAAGAAAATGGGAAAAATGGAATTAATCAAAAACCATTTCCCTTTTCAGATTGATTATCATGGTCTCTACTAATTCTTTGAGTTCAAACTCATGTTGCCACCCCCAGTCGTCCCTTGCGGCACTGTCATCAATTGTAGCGGGCCAGCTTTGCGCAATTTCCTGTCTGAAATCGGGGGCATAGCCAACTTCAAAATCCGGGTATAGCTTCTTGATTTTTTTTACAATTTGGGCCGGCGTAAAACTCATAGCTGCCAGGTTGTAAGAGCTTCTTATTCGGATTTTTTCTTTTTCAGCATCCATAATATCAATTGTAGCTTTTACGGCATCATCCATGTACATCATTGGAAGCATGGTATCTGCCTTCAGAAAGCAAGTAAAGTATTCTTTGGAGAGTGCCTTATGGAAAACATCTACCGCATAGTCCGTTGTGCCTCCGCCTGGCATGGCTTTGTAGCCAATCAACCCCGGATATCTTAGGCTTCTAACGTCTACTCCATACTTTTGGTGGTAGTACTCGCACCACCTTTCACCAGCCAACTTACTGATCCCATACACGGTATTAGGATTCATCACAGTATTTTGTGGAGTATATTCTTTTGGAGTATCGGGACCGAAAACAGCAATGGAACTTGGCCAATAAATTTTTTCAAGTTGATCTTTTCCTGCCTCCAATACGGTCAGCAAACTTTCCATATTCAACTGCCAGGCGAGTTGAGGGTCTTTTTCTCCTTTTGCTGACAGGATAGCTGCAAGATGAAATACCTGAGTGATTTGATGCTTTTTTAGAATCGAGTAAAAATCATCTTTCTTTAAAATATCTAACTGTTCGTAGGGTCCATCTTCAATCAACCCCACAGGGCTAAAAGCAAGGTCGGAAGCGATTACTTTTTCATTTCCCTTCAATGATCTGAGTCTAAGTGTCAACTCAGTACCTAACTGCCCACACGCACCAATGATAAGAATCTTGTCCATAGAGTAACGTTAATTATTTTGCAAAATTAAACTGATTATGAAATCGAGGTTGAATTAAATTTGTTCCCGATGGAGTTTGAAGCATTTCTAAAATCCAAAAAAATCGATCCGGATAAGTTTCAAAAGGGTGATAAAAAACTATTTGACGAGTTTAAGGATCTGTTTGATCAAGTCCATCCTAATAGTTTTGTTCAGCAGAAACTTTTTTTGATTAACAAGACCCGTAGGACGTACCTTCTTGTAGAAGAACCCGAAAAGAAACCTGCTCCTAAGTCGCAAAAAATAAAACCTAAAATCCTTCCGAAAAAACCCAAATTAAACTAGCATGTATAAATCTTTAGAAGCTAAACTGAAGCAAGAAATCACTGAAATACAAGATGCCGGATTGTTTAAAAAGGAACGCATCATTTCCTCACCTCAGGAAGCAGAAATTACCTTAGAAGACGGATCAAACGTATTGAACTTTTGCGCGAACAACTATCTGGGTTTGTCGTCAGATCCAATTGTAATCGAAGCTGCTAAAAAATCCATTGACAGTCATGGGTATGGCATGTCTTCCGTTCGTTTCATCTGCGGCACCCAGGACATCCATAAGGAGCTTGAGCAAAAAATCTCTGCCTTTTTGGGCACGGAAGACACCATTTTATATGCCGCTGCCTTTGACGCAAATGGAGGCGTTTTTGAGCCCCTGTTTGGTCCTGAAGATGCGATCATTTCAGACTCACTTAATCACGCCTCCATCATCGATGGAGTCAGGTTATGCAAAGCAAAGCGGTATAGGTATCAAAACAACGACATGGCTGACCTGGAAGAAAAGCTAAAAGAGGCAAGCGATGCGAAATGCAAGATCATCGTTACGGATGGCGTCTTTTCCATGGACGGCACCATTGCCCAACTAGATAAAATTTGTGATCTGGCGGATGCCTATGATGCGGTAGTTATGACGGACGAGTGCCATTCTACGGGTTTTATAGGAAAGACGGGAAGGGGTGTCCACGAATACCGAAACTGCATGGACCGGGTAGACATCATCACAGGTACGTTGGGTAAAGCACTTGGAGGTGCTTCCGGAGGGTTTACCTCTGGCAAAAAGGAAATTATCGAAGTTTTGAGGCAAAGGTCGAGGCCTTACTTATTCTCGAATACCGTCGCTCCATCGATCGTAGGCGCATCCATCGCTGTGATTGATAAACTGAGTGAAACAACTGAGTTACGGGATAAACTGGAAGACAACACAAAATACTTCCGGGCTAAAATGACGGAAGCAGGGTTTGATATTAAACCGGGAGAACACCCCATTGTCCCTATCATGCTATATGATGCGGTATTATCTCAAAATATGGCTTCAAAGCTACTAGAGAAAGGAATATACGTAATCGGCTTCTATTATCCTGTCGTACCAAAAGAGCAAGCCAGAATCAGGGTCCAGCTGTCTGCGGTACACGAAAGACATCATCTGGACAAGGCCATTCAGGCATTTATAGAGGTAGGAAAAGAATTAGGAGTAATCAGTGAAAGTGAAGTTGGTTCGGTACCGACATAAAAAATAGGTGTGCTTTCTTAGAGCGAAATACCTTGAATAGGTGATTTCTTGAGATCGAGAAATCATCTATTCGGCCATTGTCATAGATGAGCGTTTCTAGTTTTTGACAAAGCGCCATTTTTGGGACCGAAACCCATCAAATACATAATAAAGATTTTTTCACCTTTTCGGTTTTTGCATTAGCCCGAAAGATTCGGGACTCTTTTATTGAGAATATGCCTGCCTGCAAAGGCAGGTAACTCGATGAATATGAGCCGCAGTGGGACTGCCCCAGTGGAGCTGGTAATTGATTTCTGAATATGATAAAAAGTCATTCCGCTCCGCGTCGGCCCAAATTTGAGGAACCGAAAAGTGATGAGATTGAATTTTAATGCATTGTAAATCAATTACTTACACTAATCTGAACGTTTTCCTGATGAATAATGCGGGTTAGGTAGACTCTCCGACGATTTCTTCCTCTACCTTTTCTTTTTTGATTTCCTGTGCTTGTTTTAAGTAGGAATTAAGCTGGGTTCTCAATTCTTGTGTGGAAATATTGTGAGAGATTTTTCCTTTTTGCATGGAAGAAATCTGGCCTGTTTCTTCTGACACAACGATAATGAACGTTTCGGTATTCTCTGACATTCCCAAGCCTGCCCGGTGCCTCAGGCCATACTGAGCGGGCAGGTCGTCTCTTTCCGTCACGGGCAGGATGCATCTCGCTGCGACAATGCGATCTTTATGGATGATGACCGCACCATCGTGTAAAGGGCTGTATTTATTGAATACAGCAATTAATAGTCTTTTGGAGAGTAATGAATCCAATTCATCTCCAGATTCTGCATAAAACTTTAATGGAGAAGCGGCAGATACGACAATTAAAGCTCCTGTGTTTGATCCTGCTAGTGTTTTAACGGCTTCTATGATGGGGGTAATATTCGCACGCTGGTTTTTGCCATTTTGGTTCCAGAACTTGACATTTTTAAACCAGTTTTTATCTTCAAAAATGCTGGTTCTCCCCATCAACAACAGAAATTTTCGTATTTCCTGTTGAAACAAAATAATCGCTGCCAACACCCCTACTCCCATGAATTGCCCTAAAATGGTACTTAACAACTCCATTTGAAGCGCATTGACTACCAGATAAATCAAATACAATATGAGAAAACCGACAAATACCTTGATGGCAACGCTCCCCCTCATCAACTTGTAAATTTGGGACAAAAGGATAGTGACCAGAAGAATGTCAAGAAAATCCTTCCACGTAATGTCTAAAAACCCTATTTGTACTCCTAAAATCAACCCAATTGATTCATCAACTTTACTGTTTCTACCGCTTCTTTTACGTCATGAACGCGCAAGATACCTGCTCCTTTAACCAATGCCACGGTATTTAATGCAATGGTCCCATTTAATGCTTTATCAGCAGTTAGATGGAGTGGTTTGTATATCATGGACTTTCTCGAAAGCCCAACTAATATAGGACGATCCAGCCATCGAAAATGTTCCAAATGATTGAGTAAATAATAATTTTGCTCGATGGTTTTAGCAAATCCGAATCCAGGATCTATGATTAGGTCTTTAATCCCCAATTGATTGGATAATTCAATCACGTGAGAGAAATAGGACATCACCTCCTTCATCAGGTCATCATAATCTGTATTTGCCTTCATGTTCTGAGGGGTTCCCCTCATGTGCATGGCAATGTATGGAACATTTAATTCGGCGACGGTCGACATCATCTGATCATCTAAATGTCCTGCAGAAATGTCGTTGACCAGATCGGCACCTGCACTGACCGCCTCCCTGGCTACATTGCTTCTAAACGTATCAATGGAAAGAACCGAATCGGGAAATTCTTTTTTTATCTGGACGATGGCATCTACTGTGCGACTCAATTCTTCAGTTTCTGAGACATCAGAAGCACCTGGCCTGGACGAGTATCCACCGACATCAATGATATCTACACCATCCGACAGCATTTTTTCTACCAACTTTAATACTTCATTTTCCTTCTGCCTTCGGCTTCCTTCGTAAAAAGAATCTGGCGTCAGGTTAACAATGCCCATCACTTTTGGAGTGACGAGATCCATAATTTCTCCGCGAATGTTGATGGTATGTTTGTGATTCAAAGGGTTAGTTTTGCCTGAGGAGTAAAATTAAATGAGACAAGAGACTGAGCAACAATATCAATCAATCATTTTAGCATGTAAAAGTGTTTTTGAAAAGAAAACGAAAGATTATGGAACGGCCTGGCGAATACTCAGACTACCCTCCATCACCGATCAGATCCTGATTAAAGCCCAACGCATCCGCTCTATACAGGAAAAAGGAGCGCAAAAGGTGGAAGAGGACATCAGTAGCGAATTCATGGGTATTATTAATTATTGCATCATTGCACTCATACAAATGCAACTTGTGGGAACTGAAAAGATGGAAATTCCCTTTTCAGAAATAGAACCTAAATATGATAAGGCAGCGGAAAGCACATTGGAGCTTTTAAAAGCCAAGAATCATGACTACGGAGAGGCCTGGAGAGAGATGAGGGTGAGCTCCATTACGGACATCATATTGATGAAACTGATGCGTGTAAAACAAATTGAAGATAATGAAGGTAAGACGCTCATTTCAGAAGGAATAGATGCTAATTATCAGGATATGATTAACTATTCAGTTTTTTGTTTGATTAAATTAGAAAAATCATAATGAAAGTTATAAAAGAAATTGCCCGCTTTGCTGTTGGTGGCTTGTTTATCTTTTCGGGCCTCATCAAAGTAAACGACCCGGTAGGGACCGCTATTAAACTAGAGGAGTATTTTGAAGTATTTGCCTATGACATCGCCCCATTTTTTGAGTGGTTTGTTCCGGCTGCGCTTTTTCTCAGTGTTTTTTTAAGTGTTCTGGAGGTTGTCCTTGGTGTCGCATTAATCATCGGTTACCGAATCAAAATCACTGCCTGGACGCTTCTAGGTATGATCGTCTTCTTTACTTTTCTGACGTTTTATTCTGCTTACTTCAACAAAGTAACCGACTGTGGTTGTTTCGGAGATGCCATCAAGCTGACCCCATGGCAGTCTTTTCAGAAAGATATCGTCCTTTTGGTGCTTATTGGGATCATATTTTGGAAGAGAAATGATTATCAATCCTTTCTGAGCCCACTTCTTAGAGAGCTAAAGATGATCACTGTAAGTGTCGTGCTTATTGGTATCGCTATTTATGCCATCAGGCACTTACCTTTTATTGATTTCAGAGCCTATAAAGTTGGCAACAACATTCCCAGCCTCATGAAAGTGTCTGCTCCCTTAAAGTACGAATACACAGTAGAAAAAGAGGGGAAGACCTATACCTTCGAAAAATACCCTTCTGATCCCGGCTATAATTACATTGGCTCTAAATTGCTAAATCCTGAAGCGCAGCCAAAAATTACGGACTTAAGTGTCTGGAATGATGACGGTGATTTTACCGATGACTTATTGACCGGAACAAAACTTGCCATCATCATTCATGATGTGGATAAGGTTTCATTAAAGAAAATCGATCGAATCCGAAACCTGACGTTTAGAAACCCGAATTATGAGACGTGGATTTTGACGTCATCAGGTGCACAGAAATTTGAAAAATTTCGCCATGAGCAGCAATTAGGTGCCCCCTATTTCTTTGCGGATGCTACTGTTTTGAAAACGGTGGTTCGGTCAAACCCGGGAATATGGTTGATAAAAGACGGAACGGTAATGGCTAAGTGGCACTATAATGACACTCCGCTCTCGGATGAGGTGGTAGAAAAACTGTAAATGCTACCTGAAAAAATCTTTTTAATCGGCATGCCCGGTTCTGGCAAATCCACTTCTGGCAAAGAGCTGGCCAACTTACTGAACAGGCAATACTTTGATTTGGATGATGTCATTGTCAATGAAGAGGGGTTATCCATTTCAGATTTATTCAATGAAAAGGGGGAACAGGAGTTTAGAGCGATCGAAAGGCAATGTTTGGTTCAGTCTATAGCGCAGGAAGGTCCTTTCGTCATGGCAGCAGGAGGCGGTACTCCTTGCTTTTTTGATAACCTGGAACTCATGAATAAAAATGGAGTGACGATCTATTTGAACACGCCTCTGAGTGTTATTGCCAGTCGATTAAAAAACGATGTTTCCCGGCCTTTGATGGCAAACCATACCACCGAAGTGTTGTACGAGAAAAGAAAAAAATGGTACATGCAAGCTAAAAAGGAGGTGAGAAGCCATGAAGAATTATTGGCTTATGTTACTGCTCACTTGGACCCAAGCTGAAATGCCTTAACCAAATCATTTATTTTCTCAGAACTTTGCCGGAACCCTCCTGATGTATCAGCCAGCTGTTCGGAGGAATTGGCTAACGTCTGGGTGGATTGGTTGAATTCCTGAATTGCAGCATTAATGTGCTCTACGCTTGAAAGTTGTTCCTTTGATGTCACCGCGATTTCCGATGCTATTTCACTTGTCTGTTTAGCTACTAAAACCGATTCATCAATTTTTTCCTTTGATTCCTCAGAATTAACCATACAGCGTTGTGTTGCCGCAGCAATTAACTTTGCGGCAATGGCACTATGATCGGCCAAACTTCTTATTTCCTGAGCAACGACGGAAAAGCCTTTGCCTTGATCACCTGCATTAGCAGCTTCTATGTAAGCATTAATCGCCAAAAGATTAGTTTGAGCCGCAATACTCTCTATAACTGTTACTTTTTCTACTATCTCGTTGATATTCTCAATGGTTATCGAGGACAATTTTTGTACTTCCATCATGGATTGTTCGGAAGATTTGTTTATTTCGACGGACTTTGAGGCATTTTGCAACGATGAGTCAAGATTGGCGGAAATCTCTTCTAATGCCGAAGCAATTTGTACCGAGCTGGCAGTGATTTTAGAAGAAAGTTCGGCATTTGTCTTAGACACATCTCCGATGTTTTGTCCGGATTTTTCTGAGCTTACTGTATTGGAAATAAGTTCGGAAACTACCTCTTTAAAATTAGATCTTAGCTCGTTTAATTGTTTAGCAGTTTCACCGAACTCATCTCTGGAATGGATGTTGTCAAACGAGCTAGAAAGGTCTCTATCGCTAAGTCGTTTGATAAAATCGCGCAATGACAGAAAAGATGCGGTGAAAGAACGCGCCATGAGTGCATTGGGTGTGATCTGCAAAAAAATGACGATACCCACCACGCCGAGTACTCTAAACAGGATATTCTCAATCGTCAGATTTACAGATTCTTCTTCTGTTGTAAGTCTCCAGATAAAATAAAAAGCACTTAAACCAACGACGACCACCCCTCCAAGGGTGGATAACGTAGAAACAAGCCTGAATTTCAAGGTTATTGGCACAAAATTACCAATGGTCATGTCTTTAAATAATCTATCCATAGCCCTGTTGAACAGTGTGAAAAATAACGATATAGACAGCGGAGCATAAAAAATAGTCAAGACTGTTACGAAGTATATGGTTATTCTGCCGAAACCATTAAAGTAGGAAATGGGGATGGCAACAAACCCATAGGCAATGAATGAACTAACAAAGATGATGTGAAGAAATCGGTAGATTCTTTCTAAGCCACTCACATCATCGATGGCTACTTTTTCATCAATTTTACTTAACTGTATGCGAACAAAATAAGGAATGAAGGTAAAAAATGGGACAACAAATACATAAAGTGGCCATGTAGTAAGTAGCTGGTAAAGCTGCACAGAAGAAAACATGGTGTTGATCATTATGATCGTAATAACTACTACAGGTGGCAAGAAGAAAGAAAAGAAAACAATTAGCAGAATTCTCTCGTGAATAATCATAGTATTTTTTTAGAAAAAAGACTCATCCAGCTGTTTTTTAAAATTACATTATTTGCTATATAAAAACACCAAAAACGTTACTTTCAAAAATAAAGATAATGTACTCGTATATACTGTGCCTGACAGGGAAAACGAATAACCTCTCCGATTCAATCGAGGCCGATTGTTTATATTTATTACTGGTATACGACTAAAATTTGAAAAATTAGTTTTTGTGTACTTACAGCACCCGAGAAGTGATTTTTCTTTAAAACCCAAAACTACCGCACGGCGGACCGTCCCCATCGAACGTCGACCCGGC
>JBCCXH010000147.1:0-10787 GCA_039192005.1 Bacteroidota bacterium | reverse complement strand
TTGAGGTTCAATGCCTTTACGATCCAGTCCCCGGCTGCGTCATTGACAACAAAAGCAGTGAAAACGATGGCTGCGGAGATCAGCACTTCCAGTTCACTGTTTTGCTTAAATAGACGGAACGATTCTTTTTCTTTTTTCATAAACCTAACTCTGTGATTGGGTCCCAAAAAAGTGTTTCAAACTTCATCACCTGATCATTTTTCACTTCTACCCCTTCGGCTTCCAGTAACTCCTGCATCATGGTTGGTGTGGAAAAATGATGTTTGCCTGTTAATAGCCCATTCCTGTTGACTACCCGTTGAGCGGGGACTTCCGGATCTAAATGTGCCTGGTTCATGGCCCATCCTACCATACGTGCAGAACGTTTTAATCCTAAATAGGCGGCGATGGCTCCGTAGGAGGTTACCCTTCCACTCGGAATGAGCTTTGCTACTTCAAACACATCTTGGAAAAACGATGCCTTATCCATCAGTTCAATTTTTTCACTTTTGCATCTTTAATGATAAAGAAAAGGTGCAAAGGACTGTCATGGTTGAGTTGAAGTTTGCCTTCCACGTAAACACGTTCGTCCATAAGGCTAAATTTTTCTCTTGAATACACTTCCACCACGGTCTCAGGTCCTGCAGCCCCACAAAAAAAGCACGATTGATAGGGAAACCTGGAAAGCACAAAATAACCATGCGACGACGCCTGTTGGATAGGGATAACAAATCCTTCCAGAGAAATATCGGTACCGGCTCGTTGTTCCAATTCCGATGAAAATACAGGTTTTTCTATGTCGGTACCCATGAATTCATCAAACCCTATGACGATATCTACGGTTGACAGTAAGTCCCATTCGTTCTGTTGAAAGTGGACGACAAACAAAACCGCAATGAATATCATATGCATGTAACTTTTTCTCAACCAAAACTATCTAAAAAACGTGTGAGTTAATGACCTTACCAAACAACCTAACTTTCCTTAGATTAGCGAATTACTAAAATTTTCCAATGAGCAGCATCATAACTACTTCAGAGATTTCCAAAAAGTACATCATGGGTAGTGAGGTCATCATGGCCTTAAAATCAGTTTCCATTAACATTGATAAAGGAGAATATGTAGCTTTTATGGGACCTTCCGGGTCCGGTAAATCCACGTTGATGAACATCATCGGATGCCTGGATACGCCGACTTCGGGAAGCTACATTCTTAATAAAAACGACGTAAGCGACCTCACAGAAAACGAACTTGCCGAGATAAGAAATAAGGAAATCGGATTTGTCTTCCAGACATTCAATTTGCTGCCACGGGCATCTGCCCTGGAAAATGTAGCGCTTCCGTTAGTCTATGCAGGATTGAGTAGTTCAGAAAGACAGGAAAGCGCCATGGATGCACTTGCAGGCGTAGGTTTAGAAGACAGGGCACATCATAAACCCAACGAGTTGTCAGGAGGGCAAAGACAACGAGTGGCCATTGCAAGAGCCCTTGTCAACAATCCAAGTATCATTCTCGCAGATGAGCCGACAGGTAATCTCGATTCTAAAACCTCTTACAGCATTATGGATTTGTTTCAGGAACTCCATGATCAGGGAAACACCATCATCATGGTGACACATGAAGAAGACATCGCGGAATATTCTCACCGCATTATTCGGCTAAGGGACGGACTGATAGAGTCCGATGAACGAAATAAAAACGTAAGAAAATCTGAAACACTCGTATGAAGCTATACACAAAAACGGGAGATAAAGGGAAAACCTCACTGCTGGGAGGTCAGAAAGTATCCAAATCAGACCTACGCATAGAAGCCTACGGCAATGTAGATGAGCTTAACTCCTTTATTGGGCACCTCAAAGATCAGGAAGCGGTAGAGAATAGGTTAAAGCAACAGCTTTATTGGATTCAGGAGCACTTATTTACCATTGGGAGTCACCTGGCGACTGCACCGGACTCCTCCGGGTTTAAATTACCGTCCATCTCTGAGACCGAAGTTTCCCAACTTGAAGTTTGGATTGATAAGTTTGATTCGGAAGTACCTCCGCTCAAAACCTTCATTCTACCGGGAGGTCACCCTGCGGTATCACTCACACATATCTGTCGAACCGTTTGTCGCAGAACAGAGCGTTCCATTATCCGATTAGCTAATGATGAAGAGATCGATGAGGCGATCATTAAATTTATGAATCGGTTGTCTGATTATTTTTTCATCTTTGCACGTGCACTGGGTCAAATTCTGGGTGTCGCGGAAGTTCCATGGTCTCCTGGTGCGGACTGAATAACTAACAACCAACATGATAGAAACACAAGCAATCAACATTACCAAAACAGAAGAGTCCAAACGCCCTTTGATTGATTTTGATAATCTTTCTTTCGGAAAGACGTATGCTGATCACATGTTTGTCTCTGACTACGAAGAGGGTGAGTGGAGAAACCATCGCATCTTGCCTTTTCGGGACTTAAGAATCAGCCCGGCCAACGCAGCACTGCACTATGCACAAAGTATTTTTGAAGGGCTGAAAGCCCATAGAGGTGAAAGTGGCGAAATTCTACTTTTCAGACCGGATGCAAATGCAAAACGTATGGCCAGAAGTGCCGAAAGGTTATGCATGCCTCCCATTCCCGAAGAGCTTTTTTTGGGCGCGATCGATGAGTTGGTCAAACTGGATCAGGATTGGGTACCCGATCAGTTAGGAACCTCTTTGTACATCCGGCCCTTACAATTTGCAACGGATCCTTTTATCGGAGTAAAACCTTCGGAGTCTTACACGTTTATTGTCATTACAGGGCCTGTAGGGAACTACTACTCCGAACCTGTAAAAGTTAAGATTGAAAAGCATTTTACCCGTGCTTCAAAAGGTGGAGTAGGGGCAGCAAAAACTGCTGGCAACTATGCCGCGTCACTTTACCCGGCACAGCAGGCTCAGGCTCAAGGCTATCACCAGCTGATCTGGACGGATGGTCAAAATCATGAGTTTATAGAGGAAGCAGGAACCATGAACATTATGTTTGTGATCAATGACACGCTCATCACCCCTCCGACCAGTGATTCCATTCTACCTGGCATTACACGAGAGAGTGCCATCATTTTAGCGAAAGAATGGGGGATTAAAGTAGAAGAACGTCCTGTTAGAGTAGATGAAGTGATTGAAGCCATAGAAAACGATACCCTGACAGAAGCTTTTGGGATTGGAACGGCGGCGACCATTTCTCATATTAAAACCATAGGGTATGAGGGGAAAGATTATGAATTACCCCCGGTAGATTCACGACCGCTATCCAAGCGCATTTTAGAATCGCTGACAAAAATTAAGTTTGGTCAGGCAGAGGATAAATATGGATGGATTAGAAAGATTGGCTGAGCCAATCTATCTTCGCACTCGCTATTTGAACCGGCACACAACATCATTTAAGTAGGTCATTTTACTTAAACGGTATTCGTGTGCTGATCTTACGTTGCGCAAATAATCAAGCTGGTTATATAATAATTCAATGACAAACGAAGAACTGAAAGATTTAAAGGCTCGTGTTAATGCCTTGAGGGGGTACCTTTGACTACGATACAAGAAAGAAAGACCTGGAAGAGCTAGAACTGGTTACCGCACAGCCCGATTTTTGGAGCAATCCTGACGAGGCAGAGAAAACCATGAAAAAGATTCGCTCCATCAAAACATGGACGAATAGCTACGAAGAGGTGGAAACAAGCCTTGGCGACGTTGAAACGCTCTACGAGTTTGCCTTAGAAGGCGAAGCAGGTGAAGAAGAAGTACAGTCGGAATTCAATAAATCCATGGAGCTTGTTGAAGAGTTGGAGTTGAAAAAGATGTTGAGCGAAGAGGAAGACCAACTTTCCGCCATGCTGCAAATTACTCCCGGGGCAGGGGGTACGGAAAGCAACGACTGGGCGGGTATCCTCATGAGGATGTACATCATGTGGGGGGAGGCCAACGGCTACAAAGTCCGGGAAGTAGACTACCAGGCAGGTGATGTAGCTGGTGTGAAGTCTGTGACGCTGGAGTTCGATGGCCCCATGGCTTACGGATACCTGAAATCAGAGAATGGCGTACATCGCCTGGTAAGAATCTCTCCTTTCGATAGCGGAGGGAGAAGGCACACTTCCTTTGCCTCTGTTTATGTATATCCGGTGGCGGATGACTCAATAGAAATAGACATTCATCCAAGTGAAATCGAGATGCAAACAGCAAGATCCGGTGGTGCAGGAGGGCAGAATGTCAATAAGGTGGAAACCAAGGTGCAACTAACGCACAAACCAACAGGTATTGTCGTCGTTTGTCAGGTGGAACGTTCCCAATTGGCAAACCGTGAACGGGCGATGCAGATGTTGAAGTCACAGTTATATCAATTGGAAATAGAGAAAAGGAATACGGAGCGAGATAAAATAGAGGCAGGAAAAAAGGCGATTGACTTCGGTTCTCAGATACGAAATTACGTACTACACCCATATAAGTTGATTAAGGATGCGCGTACAGGATTTGAAAGAACGGATGTGCAAAATGTATTGGATGGAGACTTAAACGAATACATAAAAGCGTATTTGCTCCATCAACAGGAGCCTTCGTGAGTGCCTAACGGCTGATCTGTAATTAATTTTTGAATCCCTAAGAATCACTAAACAAGCATGGGAAGGTACTCTCTTAATTTTTGGATGCTGTCGTTAAGCTCATTCTTGTTCTTTGGATCGTTTAATATTGTTTTGCCGGAGTTACCGGACTTCATGCGGACGATCGGAGGGGAATCTTACATCGGTCTGCATATTTCCTTCTTTACCCTGACTGCCTTAATATCCAGGCCTTTTAGTGGCAAGCTTACGGATACCTGGGGAAGAATCCCGGTGATGGTCTTCGGAGCTGCTGTAACGGCTGTTGTTTCCCTGTTTTATCCCTTTTTCCTCAATATCTATGCGTTCCTGTTTATCCGGTTCCTACACGGGTTTTCCACAGGATTTAAGCCGACAGGCACCGCAGCGTACGTGGCGGATATTGTTCCGGCAGACCGTAGGGGTGAAGGGATGGGCATCCTTAGTTTTTTTGGAATGACCGGTATGGGTGCCGGAAACTATTTGGGAGGGTACATCGCACTGAATTACTCTACCGATACGCTCTTCTTTACCAGCGCAGCAGTTGCGCTGCTATCCGTTATTGTACTGGTAGGCTTGAAAGAAACGGTGAAAGACAAACAGAAGTTTTCAGCTTCGTTGCTAAGGATAAGTGTAGTTGATATTTATGAACCCACGGTACTTACTCCCACTGTGGTCATGGCCCTTGTCACCTTTTCTTTTGGCGTTGCACTCACACTAGGCCCTGACCTGAGTGTGTCTGTCGGAGTAGCCAACAAGGGGCTCTTTTACGTCTACTTTACCTTCACCTCTCTAATTGCTCGTGTCGTTGGTGGAGCGCTATCGGATCGTTTTGGCAGAAGGGTGGTTTTAATGGCTGCAACACTGATCATCTCACTTGGCATAAGCTATACGGGATTTGCCACCTCTCCTTTTCACTTGTTTACCGGAGCACTGATATTCGGTGCAGGGTATGGGCTATCTTCTCCCTCTATTTTCGCATGGGCCGCTGATCTGGCTCCGGACCAATATAGAGGCCGAGGGTTTTCAACTGTTTTCATGGCATTGGAAATTGGGATTGGCCTCGGAGCGTTTCTCGCTGGATGGGCTTATGGAGGAGAACTCGCGCACATTCCTTACATCTTCACCGGGGCAGGCGCACTGGCTTTTATCGCATTTATCTACTTGCTTTTTCAAAAAAGGTAAATGAAGCCGAAATTACTTTTAGGGATCTTCATCGCGGTTTCGATAGTTGATCTATGCTTACAATTGGCCGATTCACAAGAGCTGATGCGCTTTACCAGACCACTCCTCATGCCTGTATTGCTTTATTTTGTTTACGAGTCAAGCAAAGGAAAAGTAACGATTCGAATCTTACTATTGAGCCTTGCCATTTTACTTTTCTGGATTGGAGATGTCCTCTCCCTTTACGAAGGACAATGGTACTTTGTGATGAAACTCTCGTTGTATTCATTGGCTCATGTCATCGCAGGGCTCGTTTTGTTTAAGACAACCTACTATGCACCGAAATTTGAGTTGATCAAAACGCTGCCTTTCATCGTTTACGCTTTGTTATTCCTGGCTTTTTTATTGTCGTCAATCTCAACGCTTAAAGCCTTGGTCATTGTCTATAGTTTGGCCATTACAGGAATGGCGGGTGTAGCAAGCTTACGAAAAGGGGTCACTTCGCAGATAAGTTACCAACTGGGGGTATACAGTAGCCTATTATTCATTGCATCAGATTCGATATTGATGACGAATGCATTTTATCAATCGGTGCCATTATCAGATTTATGGGTAACAGGTATGCATGTAGGAGGACAACTTTTATTAGTCAAATCCATTCTTAATCATAAAGACTAATCAGCATCAACGTATTTGAACTTCACTTGCCCTAACGCAACGTCTACATCGAAAGTAAGTAAGTTGGTGGCGTTTACAGAATAATGACTGTTGACAAAAATGTTATTCTCGACCTCTTCAAAATCTCTGGTAAGTTTGACAGAACACAATGGAGAATCTCTTACGTAAATGATAACCGGAGCATCTTCTCTTGGTAAAATAATTTCCAGGTTTCCTGCCCCCACGGATGCATCCACCCGACAAGCTTCTGTGATACCGGAGTCGAAATCCAATAGGACATTACCAAAGCCGATCTTAGTGATGACGTTTTTCGCGCGTGACATTTCCATGTGCCGGGTGATAATGGAGCCAAAGTCTACTTTAACATAAAAGGTATCCATCAATACAGGGTTAAAATAACCGTGTTCATACCCGACCAGGATATCGGCACTGCCTGACTTTAATTTAAACTTTTGGACGGGAGAACCGGTGAGATCCACTTCCGCATTCCCAAAGCCATAATTTAAATCAAGCCTGTAAATCTTATCTTCAGAGAAACCTACTTGCCAAAAGTCATGGTTTTCTTTCGTCCTACTCATCGCAAAGGTGAATCGATCCCCAAAACCGGAAGAATTATACTCGTCTAGTTTCAGCTTAGCAAAACAGGTATTGTTTGTGATCTTACTGTTGAACGTAGGGTTTATTTTTTCAAGATCTGGATTGCCATAGATTGAAAGAGGATCAACGTCTTCCAAAGATTGCTTAACCAAACAATTCGTTGCTGTAGCTTTCAAATAAAAGTCTACCGTATCAAATGAGTTAGACTCTTTGATTACATAAAATTTTTTAAGCTGACTGAATACGCTTACACTCACCAGTAAGCTCACTCCTGCTGTCAATACCAACCGCGACATGGAGTACGTTACGTATACTTTGTGGTGAGGTTGCGTTTTAGTCGACTTATTCAAAAAATTCTTTCATACGCTCAAAGAAGCTTTTTTCTGATTTGGAAGGGTTTGGTTTAAAATTCGGGGAATCTTTCAGTTTTTCCAGAATCGTTCGCTCTTCAGACGATATTTTCTTTGGCGTCCATACATTCACATATACCAGCTGGTCCCCTTGTCCGTATCCCTCTAGCGATCGGACCCCTTTTCCTCTCAGCCGCAGTACTTTCCCACTTTGTGTGCCAGGTTCAATCTTAATTTTCGCCTTACCATCGATTGTTGGAACTTCTACGCTTGCACCCAAGGCCGAGTCAATGAAACTGATGTGTAGGTCATAAATCACATTATTTCCGTCTCTTGACAAGGTTTCGTCTTCAATCTCTTCCACAAGTATCAGAAGATCACCAGGAACGCCTCCAGGCACTTCGTTGCCTTTTCCAGACATAGATAGCTGCATTCCGTCCGTCACTCCGGCTGGGATCTTTATACTTATTACCTCTTCTTCTTTTTTCAACCCGGAGCTGTCTACACCTGTCGCACGACTTTCTACTACCTGACCGGAGCCGCCACATGTAGGGCAGGTCGAGGTGCTCATCATCTGTCCCAGCATTGTATTCATCACTTTCCTCACCTGGCCTGTGCCGTTGCAATCGGAACATGTCTTAAACGTAGTGTTCGGATCTACGATCAGTCGGTTGACTTTTATTTTCTTCTCAACGCCGTTCGCAACTTCCTGAAGCGTCAGTTTGAGTTTGATCCGAAGATTGGTCCCTTTTCTGGTCCGAGAACTCCTACCTCCCCCTCCAAAGAAACTTTCGAACGGACTCCCTCCACTAAAGATATCTCCGAATTGAGAGAAGATATCTTCCATGTTCATGTTTCCACCACCGAAACCGCCACCGGCTCCACCGACGCCCTGGTGACCAAAGCGATCGTACTGGCCCCTCTTCTCGTCGTTGCTAAGCACCTCATACGCTTCGGCTGCTTCCTTAAATTTCTCCTCAGCTTCTTTATCGTCCGGGTTTTTATCCGGGTGATACTTGATCGCAATCTTACGATAAGACTTTTTTAGTTCGTCTTTACTAGCTGACCGATCAACACCTAATATTTCGTAATAATCTCTTTTTGCCATGTTATTGCTTAGCTCCTACTACCACTTTTGCGAAACGGACGATTTTTTCACCTAATGTATATCCTGCTTCTACGACATCTACCACTTTACCTTCCAGCTCTTCTTCTGAAGGAATTTGAGTGATGGCTTCATGATTTTCATCATCAAACTTATCTCCTTTTTTTACCTCCATTTTTGTCAGCCCTTTTTGTTCCAATGATTTAACCAGTTTTTGCTGGATCAATACGATTCCTTCACGGAAAGCTTCTCCACCTTCGGAGTCTGCAGCCATCGCACGTTCCAAATCATCTAATACTGGCAGTAAATCAGCCATTAGGTCTTTATTTGCTGTGCTGATTAAATCAACTCGCTCTTTGGATGTCCTTCTACGGAAATTTTCAAATTCTGAATATAGCCTTAAATATTTATCTTTTGCATCTGCCAGCTCGCTTTCGATTTCTCCTACTCCCTCTTCCTGCTCAATATCCATTTGAACTGTATCGTCTTGTTTTTCCAGTTCTTCTACCTGGTTTTCCTGACTTTCGGCGGTTGCGTTAATTTCCTTTTCTTCTTGTTCTTTTTCCATTTTACTCCGTTCTTTTTAATCGGTTTCTACTTAAAAAGATTTCCATTCGATGGTCAAATCCTTTGCCAACTTAGGAAGTTGTGCCATTATGGCAGATTAGTTTAGTGTTGCCCATATCTTGTCCTTTAGCTCCTGGATTCCCAAACCGGTCACACTTGAAATAAAAGAAGACGCGACATCAGGGAGTTCATTTTCAATTTCATCCATCAACTCATCATCCAGCAGGTCCGACTTTGATATCGCCAATAGCCTTTGTTTGTCGAGAAGTTCCGGGTTATGTTCTTTCAGTTCACCAAGTAAAATTTCATACTCTTTCCTAATGTCCTGAGAATCAGCCGGGATCAAAAATAAAAGGATGGAGTTGCGCTCGATGTGCCTCAAAAAACGATTTCCTAGTCCTCTTCCTTCTGCTGCTCCTTCGATGATGCCCGGTATGTCTGCCATCACAAATGATTTGTAGTCGCGATAGGCTACCACACCAAGATTAGGCGTAAGTGTGGTAAATGGGTAATCTGCTATTTCTGGTTTTGCAGCGGATACCACGGACAGTAAAGTAGATTTCCCGGCATTGGGAAAACCAACCAGCCCGACATCGGCTAAGATTTTAAGTTCCAGGATTATCCATGACTCGATGCCTTCAATTCCTGGTTGTGCGTATCGTGGAGCCTGGTTAGTAGAGGTTTTGTAGTGAAAGTTGCCTTGACCACCCATCCCTCCGGGAAGCAAAACTTGCTCCTCTCCATCTTCCATGATTTCCAACATTTTCTCGTTGGTTTCCGCATTTCTTGCGATGGTCCCTATCGGTACTTCTAAGATAATGTCTTCTCCTCCGGCTCCTGACTTTCTTGCTCCTTCGCCTCTTCCCCCGTTTTCCGCTTTTATGTGTTTTCGGTATTTCAGGTGGATCAACGTCCACAACTGTGCATTCCCTCTCAGCACGATGCTGCCACCTTTACCTCCGTCTCCCCCGTCAGGTCCTCCTTTGGGAACAAACTTTTCTCTTCGGAAATGAACAGAGCCGGCGCCACCATCCCCAGATCGGGCGTAGAATTTGACGTAGTCAATGAAATTTGATTCCATGGTCAGATATGACCTAAAAAGAGTCTACTGCCTGACTGATGTCAGAAGCAATATCATCAATGCCGCCAATACCATTCACGGTGACTACCTTATCCTGTTCCTTATAATAAGGCAAAACATGGATGGTTTTATTAAAATACTCGTCTATTCTTCGTTCGAGCTTATCTGAGGCATCGTCTTTACGCCCCTGCTCTTCCTGCCTCTTTGCAATTCTTTTTTTGACTTCTTCTTGCGTTACTTCCAGTTCTAATACACCTCCGATTTTTGTACCTAATGATTCCATAAGGTCATCCAGTGCTTTTGCCTGATCTACCGTCCTTGGAAAGCCATCAAAAAGAAATCCCTTGGCAGAAGGGTTTTTTTCCACTTCTTCCTTCAACATTGAAATAGTTATGGAGTCCGGGACCAGTTCCCCACGCTCTATTATCTCTTTTACTTTCTTACCCAGGTCGGTATTGGTTGACATGTGCCAACGAAAGATGTCTCCGGTTGAAATGTGAAACAACCCGTATTTTTCTGTGAGCTTTTCGCTTTGCGTTCCTTTACCGGCACCCGGCGGCCCAAAAATTACAATGTTCAGCATTTAAGTTATTATAAAAGGGGGCAAAGATAATAACCTGAACTCGATTAAAAATCTTGCCTCAGACTACGCGTCCCGGTTTGACCGCG
>JBCCXH010000146.1:0-10856 GCA_039192005.1 Bacteroidota bacterium | reverse complement strand
GCATGTTCTTGAACATAGGGCTTTGTGGCAGCTTATTGTTGACAATAGCTGCTTTCGAGTGGAGATCATACGATGATTCTGGTCTTTTAGACTTAGGATCAGTTGAGGATGATTTCGAAGACATTATAGAGATACCTCCAACCGAACAACCACCTCCACCTCCACCAAAAATCAAGCTTCCTGAAATCATTGAGGTTCCGGATGAAGAGGAAATTGAAGAAGAGATTGAAGTAGAACTTGACGTGGAAGTAACGGAAGAGACGGTAGTAGAAGAAATCGTCTTTGAAGAAGCCCCTGAAGAAGAAGAAGTTGATGAAATCTTTACTATTGTTGAAGAGCCCGCTGGGTTCCCTGGTGGAATAAAAGCATTTTATCAATACCTCTCCAAGTCGATTAAATATCCGAGACAAGCAACAAGAATGGGCATAGAAGGACGGGTTTTTGTCCAGTTCGTTGTTGAGAAAGATGGATCATTGACAGACATAAGAGTAGTAAAAGGAATCGGTGCAGGTTGTGATGAAGAAGCGATTCGCGTACTTAAAAGTTCTCCAAAATGGAAGCCAGGAAAGCAGCGAGGAAGAGCAGTAAAACAGAAAATTGTTCAGCCTATATCATTCAAGCTAAACTAAAAAAGAAAGAATTTTTTTTTAAAAAAACCTGCAATTCTGCAGGTTTTTTTGTTTTCACCAACCATCATTAGACAATTCCATTTTCTTAGCATTGTATGCTTCAAGAAACTCGTCTAGTTCCGCATTTCCTGATAACTCTTTAATCTTTGGTAGTACCGTTTCTGCATAGCTCACCAGATTTTGATTCAAAGCGGTCATTGCATAACACATCAATAATTGAGATGAGTAGGGGTTGATCTCTGTGGCTTCCAGAATAATAGGGTAAGCTTCCTGAACCCCTCGCTTATTTAAGATGGAAATAGACTGACGTACCAGGTCTTCATTAAATGCATTTCTCCCGGAAAGCATGAGAAGAGAATCGCTCGAAAGATTATCCAGGTTGCTTATTTTGGGATAGGTTGGATTTTTATAGTGCGTATTTTCAAGTCGTGACAACAGGTTATTAGCCATTGCTGTAAGGCCCGGATCTTTTTTTACGATTGGAATCAACGCATCAGGAATTTCGCTCCCTCGGTTTAAAGCTGCCAGCGCCTCGATGCGATTGACCGCAGCAGGATCAAAGCCTGCTTCTTTCGCTAGTGTAAAATAATCCAATGCCAATTGGTAAGCCCCCTGGTCTAGGGCCAAAACGCCGAGATCGTTGAGGTAGGCTCCATTCTTGTAGGTGTTCGCTTGTAAGTAATCCAACATTCGGAAGGAGTCATTTACGTCGCCTTTTTTGTAATAGTGGATGGCCATCGATTTTCTTAACCGATCGTTAAAATTAGCATCTATAGAAGCATTTAACTCATTGGTAGCCAGGTCGATGAGCAGTGTGTCTGTGTAGTTAGGAAGTACATTTAGAAGATAAGCCTGTCTGTGAAGAACAGGCGCATCGGAAAAATCCGTAAGAAGTAGCTCGTCTATTTGGTCCCTTTCATTTAAGAGTATATTCGCCTTTACGCCAATGTTTCCCTTGGTATAATCAGCTAAATCCAGGGTCGAATCAGGTTGATTCAGTCGATGATAAACGGCCCATTTATTTAAGAGTGGTGCCTGGTTCCATGCGTTTCCGGATTCCGCACCTTTAAAAAAAACCAACGCGCGATCCCACTCGTTTCTTTTCATTCTTAATGTTCCCTGATTATTTAGGATCTCCCCATCAGAAAAACGTTGCACGGCCTGCTCCAGCGTAACCTGAGCTTTTGAAGAATTAAGCTCCTCATCCAACATCGCATAGTTGACAAATGCATATGGAGAAGGATACCTGGAGGATGCATTTTCAAAGTATGATTTTGTTAGGTATTCATTTCCTTTATCGGAAGAATGCCATGCCAGACTGTAATTAGCATAATGTGTATGGTACCCGTAAAGTGCTGCCTCCTGATAATATTCGAGTGCCAAACTCTTATTAGCGATCGTTTCCTGCTTATTTCCAAGGTGTACATAATAGCCGGATTTCAATAACTGAAAAGCCTCTTGACCGGATAAAAAATAAAATGCGATGCCAACAACTAACCCCCCGAGCCTGGCCGAAATGTACGGAAAGTTCTGCTCTACGTAAACAATTTTATACAGTTCAAAACCACCAATGAGTGGGTCAATAAAATTGATGATGATGTAAATAAGGAAAAAGACACCGAAGCCGATATGGAAGTATAAAATGATGTAGTGAAAGCTTTCATAAACGGCATCATTTCTGATTAAAAATTCAAGACTAAGAAAGGAAGTTAAAACGAGACCAAGACCAGTCAGTATCAGTGGGAATGTACTGCCCGGAAAATATTTTTGTGCCTGTTGCTTTTTGTACTTGATGCTCCATAATGCTATTATACTTGATAAAATGAAT
Source organism: Bacteroidota bacterium (assembly GCA_039192005.1). Classification (GTDB taxonomy): domain Bacteria; phylum Bacteroidota; class Bacteroidia; order Cytophagales; family Cyclobacteriaceae; genus Ekhidna. The sequence continues at coordinate 8,399 of JBCCXH010000146.1, read as the reverse complement.
AGAACGAAGGGGTCAAAAAAGGAAAAAGCGTTAGGGTAATATCCTGATTTATTTAAGTAGTATAAAATGAGGTTGACCAGGTAAATGAGGCTTAGTATAATGAAATGCAGGTGGTTGCTTTTTCCACCTTTACTTCTTGTGACGAGAAATAATATGGCAAAAACGTTTTCCTCAGAGATGGCGAATAGGAATAGAATGCCTGCAATGGCAAATGTGTACGTGGTGTGGCTGATAAAATGATCTAAAAAAAGGGTATGATTGGATACGCCAAAAACAATCAGGAAAAGACTCGATGCGATGAACGTGATGACTCGAACAATTAAGCTCGTCCTGGCCCGATATTCATGAAAATAAAATAGGGGACCTACCAGTAGTACAAACGGGATGCCCCCAACGATAAGCGGGTGGGCGGAATTAAAAAGTCCGACTTCATTGAGGCTTAACCGGTTGATGAGCAACACAAAAAGTGCGATTGCTGTCACGAACCCAATCCTCTTTAAAAAAGAAGCAGCGACGAGTGCTAAGCCGATTCCCAGCCAGGCAACAGCAACTAATATGGTTTCCAGCTTTTTATTTCTGGTGATTGGTCCACCCGAATAGTTTTCAGTAAGTAAATATTTTTCACCGTTGACTTGAAAATCCATTAATTCGCCTGATACCTCTATTCCGGTATAAGGGATGACGTCTGCTGAGGTTGTCACTTCCCAACCAATGGCATTGGAATGACCCTGACTATAAAACCACGCCATGAAAATCAGAGACAAAATGAATAGACAGGTGAATAGCTTGGGAACTTGTTTGTTAATCATCAATTAGGCTTGGGTTTCAATATTAAAGTCATAATGTGAGTCCAGTTCATCTTGAATGACACGATAAACCTTCTCTTTAAGTTGCCTGATATCTTTCTCTTCGGCTCCGGTTCCTTTGATTGGTTCATGAAAAATAATACGGCATTTTTTTCTTTTAAAAAGTAACCGGTCATCATCCGGTAAGATGTAGTGATTGTCCAAAAAGGTGACAGGGATGATGGGTACGTTGCATTCCGTTGCTAAACGAAAGGCTCCATCGTGAAATTTTGTCATTTTGGGAAACGTTGAGAAGCGAATACCTCCCTCAGGGAAGATGCCAAGGTTGTGCCCCTGTGCCACTGCTTCTCTTGCTTTTTCCAGACTTTTGGCACGGCTACGGTAGCTGGACCTATTAACTGTAATGTGTATTTTTCTATACATGAGTCCAAAGAGCGGAATTTTTTGAAGTTGACTTTTGCCCACAAACTTGAATGGTAACGGACATAAACCAAGAGCAGGTACATCTAAATAGGAAAAATGATTAGCGCAAAGGATATACTGTTGCTTCTTATCCAGTGAAAACCTCCACTGAATCTGCAGCGGAATGAATGCTAATTTGAAAAATCCCCAGGTCCATAAGTAGTTCATTCTTAAAGCGAACCGATGGGCCTTTAGCGGGATGCAAATAAGCTGCGGGATGATGAAGAGAAAGAAAAAGACAGCCATGGATAACATCACCCATGAAGAATAAAGTCGATTGAGAATAAGCATTCCAATATATATGCTGAGGTATTACGTGCTAAATTAGGATTATTGTAAGTTTTCAAAAAAAATGAATTGTATTGTAAGGATTTAATCAGTTAGATTACCAACTCATAAACACCTTTTTACTTGAGTTTACTAGTCGCAGAAAATATCAGTAAAGCTTACAATACGCACCAGGCGTTGAATAATGTGAGCCTATCCATTCCCGAAAAGAGCATATTTGGGCTGTTGGGACCCAATGGAGCCGGGAAAACCACTCTTATTCGAATCATTACCCAGATCATAGAGCAGGATCAGGGGAGAATATTACTGAACGGGGAAGGAATGACCACCCATTTGGTGCGAAAGATCGGATACCTTCCTGAAGAGCGTGGGTTATACAAAAAAATGAAGGTCGGGGAGCAACTCCTGTATTTAGCCAGGTTGAAAGGCTTAGAGAGGAGTGAAGCGGTGAAACGTATTAAAAGTTGGCTCAATAAACTGGAGCTGTCCGACTGGTGGAACAAAACCATTGAAGACCTTTCGAAAGGGATGGCTCAAAAAGTACAGTTTATTGCGACGGTACTTCATGAACCTACGCTGATCATACTGGATGAACCATTTTCAGGTTTTGATCCGGTAAATGCGGACCTGATCAAAAATGAGATTTTAGAATTAAGAGATAATGGAGCAACGATTATCTTCTCTACCCACCGGATGGAATCGGTGGAAGAACTTTGTGACCATATTGCACTCATCAATAAATCGGAAAAAATCCTCGATGGAAAAAAGCTGGATGTTAAGGAAAAATTCAAGGACGGCACCTACCTCGTCGAGTATCATGGAGCATTGGAAGAAAATGGACATTACAAGGTGTTGTCTCACCACGTAACCGAGCGTGGATTGAGCCATTCAGTCGTCAAGACCTCATTAAAGGATCCAAACGAACTACTCAGGTCGTTAATTGAGAAAGTAGAAATACACTCGTTTGTAGAGAAGTTTCCAAGCATCAATGAAATATTCATTTCACAAGTAAAAGGAGAAGTTTATGAATAATATTGGTTTAATCATAGGAAGAGAGTATTTGACCAGGGTCAAAAAGAAGTCATTTATCATTATGACTTTCCTGGCGCCACTATTATTCGTTGGGATCTTTGGTCTGATAGGTTGGATTTCAAATCGGTCGGTAGATCGTAAAACCATTGAGGTGTTAGACGAAAGCGGGCTGTTCGGAGAAACGTTCGTTTCAGACGACAGTCGAACGTTTGTCTACACAAACGTGTCGTTAGATTCTGCGAAGAACCATGTAGGAAAAGGAGAGATCAATGGCTTAATCTATGTACCTAAGTTGGATAACCTGGATAATCCCAACGGGATCTCTTTTTATGCTCCCGGAAACCCTAGTATACGGTTAGTTAACTCCATTCAGAAAAAGATCAAAGCGAAGATCGAAGACGTCAAGTTACTTCGCTCGGGGCTGACGCAAGAGATGTTGGATGGGTTAAAATCAAAGGTGAACGTTCACTCCATCAACCTGTCTTCTACAGGAGAAGAAAAAGACAGTAGCTCGGATACAGCTACTGCCGTTGGTTACATAGCCGCTTTTATGATTTACATGTTCATTTTTATCTACGGAGCGCAGTGTATGAGAGGGGTGATAGAAGAGAAAACGAACCGAATCATTGAAGTGATCATTGCCTCCGTCCGGCCATTTAATCTGATGATGGGAAAGGTGCTGGGTATCGCAGCTGTTGGCCTGACGCAACTGGCCATGTGGATTGTGTTGACCAGTGTTTTGGGGTCTGTAGGGGTTAGTATTTTGGCCGCCAGGGCAGAATCTACCAAAGAACTTAAAGAAGTTTTGAACCAGAAACCTGAAGAAATGCCAATCGGTGAGGACCCATCAGAGATGATCTTCAAGGCAGTTGGCGCGATCAACATCCCACTGACATTAGGCGCATTTATCTTCTACTTTATTGGTGGTTACTTGCTGTACAGTGCATTGTTTGCAGCTGTAGGTTCGGCAGTAGATAGCGATGCGGATGCACAACAATTCATGTTGCCCATTACCATTCCCTTAATAGCTGCCATCGCTTCTTTAACCGTCGTTTTGATGGAACCAAATGGATCTTTCGCTTTTTGGATGTCCATGATTCCGCTCACGTCGCCTGTGGTCATGATGGTGCGTGTACCTTTTGGAGTGCCGATATGGGAGTTGCTGTTATCGATGGCCCTCCTCGTGGGAGGCTTTATACTCACCATATGGATAGCAAGCAGAATCTATCGTATCGGCATCCTGATGCACGGCACGAAAGTAAACTACAAAGTATTAGCCAGGTGGTTTATGATGAAAAATTGAGCGGATGTATTCTCGGTATTTATCAATACCTCACTTTAAGCTTTAGCTTCGTTATTTTAGGGAAAAACGATCCTTACTTAATTGAAGAGAAAATTTAAAGACGCAGCTTCGGTAAGTCTCGCTTCCCTAAAACCCCATTGGAAAGCGGTAGTTGCCGGAGTAGGTGTGCTGATTACCATTGCATCTATTCTTTACACCAATAACCTGGTGGAGCAGCTGCGAGAGGGTGAGAGCAGACAAATAAAAATCTATGCCAGTTCCCTGGAGTTTTTGGCAAATGAAAGCGAGTCCAATTTCATCCTGATTTTTGATCAGATTGTCCGTGCCAACCACACCATTCCTGTGATCCTCACCGATCAGTCGGGCAATCCTGAGGATTACAAAAACCTAAGTAAGGCAGACGCCATGGAAGATGAGGAAGAAAAGAAAAGGTACCTGCTTGCTGAAGTTGCCGAAATGAAGCTTCAACGTGAACCCATTTCCATCACGCTTAAAGACCAGCAAAATAACATTTACGGATACAAATACATCTACTATAAAAACTCTTTTCTACTTAATGAACTCAGGTTTTACCCATATATCCAGCTTTCCGTGATCGCTATTTTTGGGATGATCACGTTTATGGTGATCAACTCGTTAAAAAAAGCGGAGCAAAACAGGGTATGGGTAGGGATGGCCAAAGAAACGGCACATCAATTGGGAACCCCTCTTTCCTCGCTCATGGCCTGGTCAGAATACTTTAAAGAGTTGTATCCCGAAAGGGTGGAAGAATTGATTGAATTTGATAAAGACGTGGATCGTCTTAAAATCATTACCGATCGTTTTTCAAGTATAGGAAGTGAGCCACAACTTGAGGAGCATAATCTTACCGAAGCGATTGAAGAAATTGTTTCGTATTTACAGAAACGTATTTCTAAAAAGATTACGTTTTCGATTGCCTCTTATCCCAATTCCAATCTTAAGTCATGGATCAATCCTTCCTTATTTGCCTGGGTTATTGAAAACTTGTGTAAAAATGCGGTTGATGCGATGGATGGGAAAGGATCAATCGCTATTCAGATCATACGAACCAATGGAGGGCAAATAGCAATAGATGTTGAGGATACGGGCAGGGGAATTGCCAAGTCAAAACTCAATGATGTCTTTCAACCGGGTTTCACTACAAAGAAAAGAGGCTGGGGGCTGGGTCTGGCACTGGCCAAACGCATCATCGAGGAGTATCATAAAGGAAAAATCTTTGTGAAAGAGTCTGAGGTCCAAAAGGGAACGACGTTCAGGATTTATTTAAGAGAATAATCCTTTTCTTTAAAAGCAGGCCAAGTATAGCAGCCATTGAAATGATAGCAAAAACCCAAAGCAAAAGATGCTTTTTTTTATCAATGGGGCTGGTATCTCCTACTACCACAAAACTCCCCCAGTAAAACGGGTTGGTCTCTACATCATTTGCAATTTCCAGAAAATCCAGTTTCGCCTTTTGGAGTGCTACATCTTTTCGCTCTCCTTCGGACAGGTATTGATAAAATGAAGTCATGAGTTGAGCAGTCGTCCGGTCATTGGCGTTCCAGTGGCTCATCACCAAAGAAGGAACTCCGGCGTAGGCAAAGGCTCGGGCCAGGCTCATCACCCCTTCTCCCTCCTGTATTTCACCTAATGCCGTATTGCAGGCACTCAGTACAACGAGTTCGGCGGGAATTTCCATGTTGAATAGTTCAAAAGTATGGAGCATGCCGTCTTCGATGCTGTCATTGTCCTGAGTAAAAACCAGTTTGGATTGCATCGACTCCTCGTGGTCTACAAAGGCATGCATGGCAAGGTGAAGCATCTGGTAATCCTGGGCTTGTTGTTTAAAATTTCTTTCCGTTGCCTCACTTCCGTAAAGAATGTCTCCTTTGAAAAAACGATTAATAGCTTTGGCTTCCGGTTGATTCCATTTTAGAGGTACCATTTCGTTCCTGAAAACCTCGCGGAGTCCAGTGTAAGCATCATTTTCCTGATATACCGGAGCTATGGCCAACAATTTCTCTTTTGGACGGTACCTCTCCTCTCTTTTTCTAAAAAGCAGGCTTGCTGAGTACCCGTAACTGATTGAGAAATCTTTGAATAAGTAATTGAGTGTTCTGAAATCATCACCCTGCTGATTTTTTAGGAGAAGGTCCCATGGGATTTTGGATAGTCCAGTAGAAGGTATGAGAATGAGTTGGTCAATGTCATCATGAAGCTCGGCAAGAGGTTCGGCGAGTAGTTCTGAGTATAATTTCGAGGAATGCTTTTTAAATAGCGTTAAACGATTGGTAATATCATTCTGTACGCTGCTTAATATGGGAGTGATGGCCTGTATAGAAGAAGCGACTGATGAGTCGTGCAAAAGAATGAATGTGTCAAATTGCTGTTTGGTAATCAAAAAAGCATAAATCACGGTGTCACTTTCAAAAAACTCCAACACTGCCTGTTTATTAGTTAGCTTTTCTTTTACCAGTTGGGGAGAAATTGTCTTACTATTATACTTAAGTTCAAAATATTTTGGATAACCTTTTTCAACGGATTCTATTAACGAATCCAGTTCTTTTTTGAACGTAAACAACTTTTCTTCATAGTGTAATAGGGCCAGTGTGTCGGTATTCTCTTCCAACTTTAGTTGATGTGCCATCGATCGATAATAGGAAATATCACTTTTTAATGATCTTTCTTTTTCAATAATCGAATGAGGAATTCCGGAAAATTTCTTGGCGGATAAATCTGAGATATTAGCGTTTAAAGCGGATGCTTTTGCTCTCTCATTAAAAAAGTAGGCACTAGTAAGATAATCCCTATTTTTCGTTACTTGATACAACCCATAACATGCTTCGGTGGAATTTTTGTAAAACCTCTTAAGTATTCTGGCATAGCTTACCTTGTCTTGGTACCGTAACTTAAAGACCTTGACTTTATCAAGAAGTCGATCCAAAACCAAAGAATAATGGTAAGCTTCTTCAAACCTTTTGTGAAAGGTGAGCGTAGCAATTAAACCTGAAAGAGATCTGATAAAGATGTCACTGTTGAGAATGTCATTTAGCTCAAGTGAATCAAGCGATCGGAGTTCATTCTTAGAAATCAGGTTGGCTTTCAATGCTTTTTTGTAATAATCAATGGACACCTTCGGAGCTGCTTCTCTCGTCAGTTCTCCAATATTTGTAAAAAGCCTGACAAGATTGGGATGACGATCACCGTAATGCAACTCGATAATAGCCTGGCATTTTTCTGCATACAAAAAAGCGTCACTTTGTTGATTGAGTCTAAGCAAAATCTGAGTCAGACCTAAATAAACTTCTACCAGGTAGATACTTTTAGATCCTACGTTATTTTTAATAATGTCTTCTGCTTTATAACAATAAGTTAATGCACTGTCAAGCTGTCCTAAACTTGCTGAAAAAATCCCTATGTGATTGAAAGCTATCCCCGTATTTAAATGGTTGTTCCCAAACGTTTTTTTATCGATCTCATAGGACTTTATGGCGTATTCGTATGCTTTTTTGTTGTTACCAATCATATCGTGTGCATTCATCAATGCTGCATAAGAAAGGGCTATATCCGGATGATCAGCTCCAAGTGAATCGGCCCAAATTCTTTTTGCTTCAAGTAACATGTCTATCGCTCTATTGTAAGAGCCCATGTCATTGTATATGAGCCCCATGTTATGATACATGTCTGCGGCATCGATTGAGTGTCTGCCGTACTTTTCAATAATGATGTGAAACGCTTTTTCGTAGTAGGAAAGTGCGGATAATAGGTTTCCCTTTTCCCAGTAGTCTACACCTATGTTATTGCAGGCATCTGCGTATGAGATGTGATTTTTTCCGAATTTTCCAGCCTGAATGGATGCAACTTTTTGATGATAAAATAGAGCAGAGTCCAATCGGCCAGTAAGGTTATTGATTACCCCCAGATTATTTAGGGCCTCGGTATATTGCGAGCTGTGTTTGTTCATCGTATAAAATTGAACGACCTCTTTCGCCAGACTTTCAGCTAGTTCAAAGCTACGAGTTAACCAGTGGATTTTTGACATTTTATTCGTACACTCATTTCGCTTTTCTAAAAATCCACCTTGCTGGTAAACTTCCCTGGCTGAGTCGAATAACTTGAGCGCACTTTCATAATCAGCATAGGTCATTAAAGAATCGGCTAAGATGAAATTATAGTACGCCTGAGTAGTGTCAACAGGATGGTCGAAAGACTGACCGAAAACGGTTCCTGTCACGGAAATGATAACTATTCGTGTGGTAATTCTGATAAGGCTGGAAGGTTCCATTAAAATAGACAGATTAAATGTGGTCATTAAATACCTAATAAATCCTGATTGATATGTTTGAGGAACTATTAGTTTTTTTATTAAGAATGGTAGAACAAATTCCATTCGACTGCAATAAACTACCAATAATTAAAATCTTATAAAGCTATGGCAAAAATTAAACTATTTCGGCTCTTTTTTTTAGTAAGTATTTTCAGTGGTATGATGGCATGTAATTATGAGG
>JBCCXH010000145.1:0-10878 GCA_039192005.1 Bacteroidota bacterium | reverse complement strand
TTGGCAAAGTGGTTAGGAGAAAAGATGAGGAAAAAATCAAAAGCATTGCAAGAAAGCCTTTCACAAAGTGTACATATCGCACAAGAAAGTTTTTCAAATATCCGAGTCATTCACGCCTTTAATCAGGAAAAAAAGGCAAGTAAAGCTTATGCTACAGCGACAGGTGATGTTCTGGAAAATTCGTTAGGCAACGCAAAGCTAATGGCCACCTTTCAGGGGATGAGTACGTTTTCAACGCTGGTGTTTTTACTGATCATCTTACTGGTAGGAGCCATATTGATTGCGAAAGGGGCGATGAGCATGGGGGAGTTGACGGGATTTGTCATGTATGCGGCCATGGTTGTTTCATCTGTGGGTTCAGTCAGCAGTCTTTGGGGGTTATGGATGCGCTCATATGGGTCTACAGAACGGGTTTTTGAGTTGATTGACCGCTCTCCAGAATCCGCATTTCATAAAGAAGACAGAAGCAAGCCGGTTCAATTGCATGGTCAGGTCGAATTCGACAACGTTCACTTTGCTTATCCGGGACGGAAGGAAAAAACGGTCCTTCATTCCTTTAGTTTAACGATCCATGCAGGAGAAAAAGTGGCATTAGTAGGGCCCTCCGGCGCAGGAAAAACAACGGTTGTTAACCTATTGCTTGGTTTTTATCAACCTACAGCCGGTACCATAAAACTTGACGGTACGGAATCACACCAACTTGATATTAAAGACATTCGTGGGTCCATTGCGATCGTAGAACAGGAACCTGCATTATTTTCAGGGACGATTGCTGAAAACATAGGTTATGCACTCAGTGAACCCAACGATCACCTGGACGAAATAAGGCATGCTGCCAGCGTAGCCAATGCGCATGATTTTATTACTCATTTTCCGTTGGGCTATGATACTCCGGTGGGGGAGAAGGGAGCGCAATTATCCGGTGGGCAAAAACAGCGCATAGCCATTGCCAGGGCCATCCTGAAAAACCCGAAAATACTCATACTAGATGAGGCAACCAGTGCGCTGGATTCCGAAAGCGAAATGCTGGTTCAGGATGCATTGGAAAAACTCATGTACGGTCGGACGACCATCATGATTGCACATCGCTACTCGACCATTGTCAAAGCAGATAAACTGGTCGTGCTGGACCAGGGACAACTTATTGAATACGGTGAACATGAAGACCTGTTCGAAGACGAGACCAGTCTCTACCACAAGCTCATGAGGCATCAGTTGAGTGAGGGCTCTTCGATTTAATGCGGACGTAAGACATCCATTTTATGTCGTTTGACCTACTTACTATATCAACGAACCTGCCTGAAAACATCATCGGGTCGGAAGCATTGTGTAGTTTTGTAGGATGAGCTGTCGCCAATCTAAATGTAGTAGTTAGTCCTACTTTGTCATATTAAAAAAATCATTGATTTACCCCGACCCTAAAGGGAGCTAAATTGATTTTTTTGCCTTTCCCACTTTAGGGATTTGGGTAAGAAAGGCAAACATGACAAAATAGGATTAGATAATTAAACAATGATGATGAGAAAAATACATGTCTTTCTGCTTCTTTCCACATTGGTTTTTATGATCGGATGCCTCGATGATACCGGTGATGTGGATAACAGCGTACCTTTTGATGAACAACTGTCAATCGACTCTGCACTTATTGAAGACTACCTCAATGCCAATGGTATTACGGCATTAAGACATGAATCGGGGATCCGATACGTAATAAATGTAGCGGGTGATGGCGAATTTCCCAGACTTGGAGACGTCATAGCAGTGAAATACGAAGCGGCTTTATTAGATGGAACAAACCTGGCAGGTGATACAATCGGTTCGACACTTAACCTAAATGGAAACATTATTAGTGCCTGGCAACTGATGGTGCCGGAAATCAATGAGGGAGGAGAGATCACCATTTACAGTCCTTCGGGTTATGCATTTGGTCCCAACGGCAATGGATCCATTCCTTCAAATGCGGTTGTGATTTATCAAATAGAATTGCTGGCCAAAGTCGACAATGTAGATGACCAATTGCAGGTAGACACCCTGATCATCGACGAATACTTGCGGGAAAGCAACCTGGGGTGGGAGGTAGATCCTTCCGGTATTCGATTTAGAACATTGACCGAGGGCAACGGCATCGCTCCCGAATTAACGGATGAGGTAGATGTGATCTACGAAGGCAGATTTCTGAATGGAACGGTGTTTGATTCCTCTACATCAGGAGTTCAGTTCCCGTTGGAAAACTTGATAGAAGCCTGGAGGATCATGATCCCACAAATGAAAGAAGGTGGCAGACTGGAGATGTACGTACCCTCCAGGTATGGCTACGGACCCACAGGAACTACGGGCATCGCTCCCAATACCGTTTTGGTTTTTGAAGTCGGATTGATCGCGGTGAATTAAAAGCATCGTGCGGCATCCCGTATGGTGGGATGCCCCTGATAATAGGGGGTGCTTTCAGCTCACGCCTGATTGAGGAGTCTGATGGCCTCCGACAGTTTGATTTTATTCCCATCAAAATCGATAAACTCAATCGCCCCTTTTTGAATGAGCTGTACCCGGTCTACGATGGTGAAGTCTTCTTTAAATTCCGATAAGGTATATAGCTTATAATCATTCGCATTTTTCTTGATGGATACATTGGCTATTCTGGTCATGAAACAGGACTTATCTCATTTGTCTCAATAATTCTTCTATCTCCTCATCCTCCGGTTCTTCCGGGCTTTCTGAAACATTAAAAATGCTGATCCCTTCTCGTTCCTCCTGAGGGGATACCCTAAGTCCTACTGTTTTTCGAAGCATACGAAACATGATCCAGGCCGTCGTAACGGACCAGACCAGACACGCCAGGACACCGACCAATTGGACAAAAAACTGCCTGAGGATATCAAAGTCTCCATTAGGTGCAATGACCACCAGCAACGTGCCGGTTGCACCACAAAACCCATGTACAGCGATCGCACCGACAGCATCGTCTACTTTCCATTTTTTGCTTAACAGATCGAACGCATAATTGTGGACGATACCACTCGCTATGCCAATCACAACAGAAGTAGCCGGAGATTGGATATTGGCGGATGCGGTAATGCCTACCAGTCCCCCGAGCGCACCCCCAATTAATTTATCATAAATGTCCTCACCATTTTGAAAATACTTGCAATGAAAATAGGCAGCGAGGCACCCCATGGCGCCGGCGATGTTCGTGTTGATGATGACTTCAATCACAGAAAAAGAAAATTTCAGCATGCTTCCACCGTTAAATCCCCACCATCCTAACCAAAGGAGCAGGACACCTAATACAGTATAAGCGATATTGTAGTGTTTAAGAGGCTTAGGGTTACCATGCTCATCATACCTCCCAATGCGCGGACCCAGCAGCTTCAATCCTGCTAAGGAGATCCATGCGCCTGTACTATGCACCACCGTAGAACCAGCAAAATCGTAAAAGCCCAGGTCCGCTAACCAGCCACTGCCAGCCTCACCGGCCAGACCGCCCCATGCCCAGTGGCCCATCACCGGATAAATGAAGCCCACACAAAAAATGGAAGCAGTCAGGTAAGGGACAAAGCCAGTCCGTTCCGACATGGCACCGCTCACGATCGTAACGGTTGTCCCCGCAAAAGCCATTTGAAATAAAAGAAAGACCCCTTTATTCAGGCCTCCTGAAATAGAAGAAGAAAGTTCAGGGTAAAATTCACTAAGCCCTAACAGTCCGCTCAATGGTCCTGTCCCAAACATGAACCCGTACCCGATAAAGTAGAAGACGATCGTTGTGACAGACCAGTCGATCAGGTTTTTCATTGCAACAGAGACCATGTGTTTTTCACGCACCATGCCCACTTCGACGCACTTGAATCCCGCCTGCATCAGAAAACCAAGGCAGCACACATCAGCACAAATAATTCATCCATAAAGCTGAGGTCTAATTCTTTGAGGCATACGTGGAAAAAATGTTAGGCAATCAATTGCTGTTGAAGGTAATTGGTGAAATTTATAGTTACTGGAATAATGTATGTTAATTTTACAATTAACGTTACTAATAATCTGTAAAATAAACAAACCTTTTTTCACCCACATTTCCTAATCAAAAAGGTTCTTACCCTTGTTGGTATTTCTCGCCAACAAGCCTTTTGTCGTTTGAGTTTTGGTCATAAGACCAACAACGGCGAACCACCTATTATACTAAAAACCTGAGTTCGAGTTAAAACCGTCTTTGCGAGGCCCGAAAAAAGGGTGTGAGGGAGAGGGCCGCGGCAATTTCGCTGTAAATCGGGACTGCCACGTGTTTTGTAAGCTTTATGTAGTTTACAAAAACTCGCAGAGACGCTTGAGACGGTTTTTATAGCGATTTTAAAATCGAGTTTAGGTTAAAAGGTTGGGCATACAAACGAAATGGTATTCCAACAATCAGGAATTGGCACATTTACTTTTGAATCTAATCGTGACAGGGAGGTTTCCTGATACCAGTTGAGAGCTATTATATTTACGTAAATCTCCTGTCGGGAAACCGTACAGTACAGTTATAAAGACAAATAAGGTACACTAAGATCAGTAAGCCAAAGCCAATGGCTAAAAGCTAAAAGTCAACATACACACATTAACGAACGCATGATACCATGGCAGCAGCTAAAAATGAATTAAAGAAAACCCTGGGGCCGTTTATGCTATGGGGCCTGGGCGTAGGGTACGTCATATCCGGCATGTATTTCGGCTGGAACCTGGGGCTGGCCGAAGGAGGGACGTTAGGCCTTGGAGTCGCTACGTTTTTCATCATCATCCTGTACGTGACCTTTACGTTTAGCTACACCGAAATGGCCTGTGCCATTCCCAAGGCAGGCGGAGCGTTTGACTATGCCAAAACGGGGCTGGGCAAAAACTGGGGGTACTTGGCCGGCGTCGCTCAGAGCATCGAATTCATTTTTGCGCCACCGGCCATCGCTGCGGCCATCGGTGCGTACTTCAACATTTTCTTTCCGGACATCAGCGTGATCAGCATCGCCATTACCGCTTACGTTATTTTCACGTTGCTCAACATCGTCGGGGTAAAGGCAGCCGCTTACTTTGAGTTGGTGATCACCCTCTTTGCCGTGGGAGAGCTGCTGTTGTTTTCCGGAGTCAGCTTTACTGCTTTCGATGTAGAAAACCTGAAAACCAACGCACTTCCAAACGGATGGGGAGGAGCCTTTGCCGCCATTCCGTTTGCCATCTGGTTTTTTCTGGCCATCGAAGGGGTGGCCAATGTCGCCGAAGAAGCGCGCAATCCTAAAAAAGACATCCTGAAAGGGTTTGGCTCCGCCATCGTGACGTTGGTCGTCTTATGCATCCTGACCTTTACGGCGTCCATCGGGGTGGCCGGGTGGGAAAACATTGTGTACCCATCGGAAGGAGCCCCTCCGTCTGATTCCCCACTGCCACTGGCGCTGAGGCAGGTCGTAGGAGAAAGCCACTTACTGTATCACTTACTCATTACGGTGGGGCTCTTTGGGTTGGTCGCTTCGTTTCACGGGATCATCCTTGCCGCCGGTCGTTCCACTTTAGAATTAGGCCGGGAGCGGTACATCAGCCCATGGCTCGGCAAGATCAATCAAAAAACAAAGACCCCGTTGAATGCACTGGTGGCAAACATGGTAATCGGCATCCTGGCGTTACTCACCGGGAAGACCGGGGAGATCATCACCATCGCATGTTTCGGCGCCTTAACGCTGTACATCGTCTCCATGATTTCCTTTTTCTCTCTAAGGAAAAACCATGCAGATATGGAGCGACCATTTAAGGTCCCGTTGTTTCCCTACTTTCCGGCAGTCGCTCTGATGATTTCCATCGTCGCCATGGTGGCCATGAGTAGCTACAACGTGAAGCTCATGTTGATTTACTGGTCCATCGTACTGGTTGGTTTTGTTGGGTATAAGCTATATCAAAGGACGAGTTAGATTAAATACAAGCAGCCTTACATGAAGTATAGCCCCACAGTTCTAAACGTAGCCTCCGGAGCGCTCCTCCTTGGGACCTTGATATACATCACCTTAAACCATGGACGGCTTTCCAGTGGAGAAGGATGGGGAATGGTGGCCATGATCGGACCCCTTGTTTTGAGTGTGGGCGGCTTGGTGGCAGACTTTTTCCTCCAATTGGTCACCCAACACCTTAAGAAGCAGTCACGAAACCTGGTCCGCAATCTGGTTGGGGCTTTCTTTCTTGTCGTTATTTACTACTACGGCCACCATCGGTATCGGTCGGCAAAGCTCGATGTGGAACGGAGAGAGCAAATCGAACGGGAAAAGCAACGCATGTAACCGGTCCCTGAATCCAAACCTGATACGTCATGCATAGTGGAAAATGTTATTGAAATCAATACAGTTTCAACCATAAAATGAAGATCACCTATGTTTCTAAAACATCGGACCTGTGCATATCAATTTTAAATAGTTGAGCTATTTGGGCACTCAAACGAGAAAGCTTATTTCTTACTAAAATGTCCTCTTTTTTTACCTAAAACAAGGTAGGCACCGAAAGTAGGTTTGTGTGATTATTAAATATTAATATAAAACGATTATTATGAACACATTAAAATCATTATTATTTGTAGCGATCATGAGTACATTTTTCGCTTGTCAGGAAAGTGATGAAATTATTCCTGAAACAGAGATTGAAGATGCACAATTAGGGTCTTTTATCATAAACAATTGCCACGCGTATCAATGTGCGGCAAAGGTCATTGTACAGAGTCCAGTTTCTAGCAAACAAGCAATTTTAGGTGCAGCTATAAATGAAGTTAGACAACGAGCCGGTTATAATGACGCAATATTTGTTGACAGACCAAGATGGAAATATAAAAAAGTTATCCATCCAGTAACTTATGAAGTTATACTCTACTTAAAAAGAGAAAACAATCCAGATTGATGAAAAAAACAATGATTTGATCGTCCTGTTTTTTAAGAAAAAGAGGCCGTTAAAAACGTTTACGACCTCTTTTATTTTTTGAAATAATCACCTAATTGAGAACTTGTCAGAACCTACTTAACACCTACTATCAAAAATGACCGGTGGGTGAATGGCTCCTATTTTAAGGGGCAAACCATGCAATTCGCACCGGCTGAAACCTCCGCACTTCAACCTGCGTAACCTGCATGCCAAAAAAGCGATTAAAACACTTAAATGACAAAAACAACAACGTACCTACTGTTAAGCCTGGGTCTGGTAAATGCCTGCGGAAATGCGACGCAAGAATCAAACGTCGATCCACCCGAAACCATTGAAAACCCAACCAATAAAGTGATGTTAAGCTCCGAAATCGAGTGGGAGCAACTCAACCCTGCAAGAGGAGACCAGAGCCCGCAAGCAGGTACGATTTGGGGAAGTAGAAAAGCTACCATACCTAGAGCAAAAAGGGGAATGGCCACCGGCTTCTTGGCCAAATTTGTGGATGGATTTTCCTCACCTCCCCACATTCATAACGTGACGTATCGGGCGGTGGTCATCAAGGGGTCCATACACAATGACGATGCGGAAGCGGAAAACATGTGGATGACTCCGGGCTCGTTTTGGACCCAACCTGCCGGAGAGGCGCACATTACTTCCGCCAAAGGAGCGGAAAACATGGCGCTGGTAGAAATAGATTACGGGCCTTACCTGGTAAAGCCCACCAGCGAAGCCTTTGATGACGGAGAGCGACCGATCAACATCGATGCGTCCAATGTCGTCTGGCTCAACAACCAACAAACGAATTGGATTGACACGAAAAGCAACGCGGAACTAAGTTTTCTTTTTGATAGCAGGCAGGAAGACGAGCGAAAGAGCCTTTTTGTCAAACTTCCTCCGGGATATAGCGGAGCCATTGAAACCACGGGAAACGTCCTGCATGCGGTGGTCATAAAAGGAGTGCTACACTACACGATGCCCCAAAGCAAGGAAATCAAGGCGTTAGATCCGGGGAGCTACTTTGGGGCCACCGATAAAGCGGTTCATACCCTGACCAATGCTTCTGATGGACAAACCATCGTGTACCTACGCACCAACGGGGCCATCAACGTGAGGTAAGGACCGTTGCCAATTCGCAGAAGACTGCAAGCAAGAAGCAGGTCAACCAACATTTGTCGTCCCTGTAAGTAATATCCATAAGTCTTTCTGTAAAATCTTTACGTGAAACTCTTCCAATCTGGTAACTTTTGGGAACACAAAAAATTAAACATGATGAGCAAAACCATTTTAATAACCGGATCGAGTACGGGAATCGGACGTGCCACGGCCCTTAAATTTCAAAAAGAAGGCTGGAACGTGATTGCTACCATGCGTAGCCCGGAGAAAGAGGAAGAATTTACTACCCTGGACCGTGTCCTCGTGACCCGGCTGGACGTACTGGACCTGGAGAGCATCGACAGCGCACTTGCTGCCGGTATCGAAAAATTCGGAACCATTGACGTCGTACTGAACAACGCCGGGTACGGCCTCATGGGCACATTTGAGTCCGCCAAACGCGAAAGCATCATGCGGCAGTTCGGAGTAAACGTACAAGGACTCTTTGACGTCACGCAGAAGGTGCTGCCACACTTTCGTGCCAACCAAAGTGGCCTGTTCATTAACATTTCTTCCATTGGAGGGCGCATGACGTTCCCGCTGATGCCGCTCTATCACGCGACGAAATGGGCGGTGGAAGGTTTCAGCGAGTCCTTGCGGTGGGAGCTGGCACAGATCGGAGGGAAGGTCAAAATCGTAGAGCCAGGAGGGGTAGCGACGGATTTCGGAGGCCGCTCGCTGGACATGCAGCACGACCAGTCGCTTACGGAATACAACGATTTCGTCAATCAGTTTATGGAGACCATGGGTAAACTGATGGACCCCAGCCTGTTGAGTACGCCTGAGCTGATTGCGGATGTCATTTATACGGCCGCTACCGACGAGACGGATACGCTGCGGTACAAAGCAGGGGCCGATGCCGAACAACTGCTTGGTGCGCGCTATTCCATGACCGACGAGGAGTTTTTTGACATGCAAAAAACACAGTTCGGAATGTGAATGGGAATCATGATTCAGGCTACTTTTAGTACCTGGATCATGAGTTAAACAAACAATCATACCATGGCTACTACCGTGATTATCGATTCCATCAGTCAGGCGCATGAAGCGCTCGGGTTGCCCAAACCCCAACACCCGTTGGTGAGCATGGTCTACTTCAAAGACATCCAACATGCTTCTGCTTTCTATGGAGTGCGGGTGATCAACAACCTCTATCAGGTCATGTTGAAGTCTTCCAACCTCCTGGGTACCCTGCATTATGGTAGAAACTCGTACGACTTTCAGGAGGGCACGTTGGTTTTTATGGCTCCGGGGCAACGATCCGAATTTGATGGAGAGATAGAATTAGGAAAAGAAGCCATCGAGGGCTGGTCGTTAGCGTTTCATCCTGACCTGATCCGAAAGTACGACCTGGGTGAAAAGATCGCAAACTATTCCTTTTTTAGTTACGAGGCCAACGAAGCACTGCATGTTTCTGAGGAAGAAAAGCACACGATTGAAGGGATTATCGACAAAATTATCAAAGAATATAGCCAGAACCTGGACCAGCACAGCCATCACCTGATCGTAGCAAACATACAATTGTTACTTGACTATTGTATCCGGTTTTATGACCGGCAGTTTTATACGCGTGCCACGGTGAACCATGACGTGGTAGCAAAGTTTGAGCGACTGCTTAAAGGGTATTACGAAACGCATAAAATGCACGACCTGGGCGTTCCCACCGTGCAGTATTGCGCAGAAGAGCTCAGCCTTTCTTCCAATTACCTCAGTGACCTCCTGAAAAAGGAAACGGGAAAGTCTACCCAGGAGCACATCCATCTTTTCGTGATCGAAAAAGCCAAAAACAGCTTGCTGAGTTCTACCCGTACGGTTAGCGAAATTGCCTATAGCCTGGGATTTGACTACCCACAGCACTTTAGTAGTTTGTTTAAATCAAAGACGGGTTTCAGCCCGAGGGACTACCGGAATCTGAATTAGCCTGTCAGCAACTGATTCATGTCTCAATGGCACTTTTTTGGAACGAGTGTGGCTTTAGAGTCATTCACCAAGCTACTCGTAGCAACCTGGTGAATGAATAAACAGCCCACCCCATCGTCCCTTTATTATTGGGTCAAAAAGAAGGGGTGGTGCAATCACAAAACCAGTCACAGTAGTGTTTTGTGATGAAGGCGTAAGCAGGTTGTTTTTGATCAATCGCAGAAGCGCACACCTTCCTCGCTGTCATAGAAGACAAAGAGTACATCGTCACTCGTTACATCCGTACATAACCCTTCCGGAATACCCTCCTCAGTGATTGGGTTTCCATTAAGTGTAAGTATAAACAGACTGGACATATTGACCATCTCCTCCGGCAGGCTGCTAATGTTGTTATTTAATAAGGTCAGGTGTTCCAAATTATCCAGGTTTCCCAACTCTGGTGGTAGGGTTTCAAACATGTTGGATTCGCGAATAGAAAGGGTGTTCAGGGACGTTAACCCACCAATTTCTTTTGGCAGCTCCTTGAGCCATTTGGATCTGAAAATAGAGAGAAAAGTCAATTCCTTCAGTGCTCCGATTTCAGCAGGTAATGATTCAAATTCAAGCCGACCGGAAATAAACAATTTTTTCAGCTTCGCTAACCTTCCGATACTGGCAGGAATCTCATAAATCTTATGGTTCGCAGAGTTGAAAGAAAGCGCGGTCACCCGGCCATCTTCTACCGTAACCCCTCTCCATTCAGACATATCCGGTGCATCCAGATCCCAGCCCAAAAACTCATCCAGTTCCAGGTTGTCTCCTTTTAGGTTTACCTGATAAAATTCTTCCAGCACTTCCCGGTCATTTGCCTCAGACTCATCTGCGGCCGCTTCATTCATGAAACCAACGGAAGACGAC
>JBCCXH010000144.1:0-10898 GCA_039192005.1 Bacteroidota bacterium | reverse complement strand
TTTAGATGATTGAAAAACAAAGTCACCTAAAATGGCCGTTGGCAAGAGTCGCAACTTGAGACTACTCACGCTGCATGTCTTAGTCTATAGCCTTTCTTTAGCGGCTTTTTGTTTCGTCCTTTTCGAATGGAAAGTAGCGCTGATCTACACCTTGCTAAATGGGATCCTTCACTGGGTCACCGATTTCATAACCAGCAAGCTGGCATCAAGGTACCAGGATAAGTTACGACCTTTCTTTTTGATTATCGGTTTTGATCAATTCATCCATTGCCTTACTCTGTATCAAACTTTTTTAAATGTTCATAGATTACCCTTCATGTAGCGAATAGCAGGTTAGCATTATCATTTTTATGAAACCTCTTTTCCGATGGTGCTGAAAGTAATGCCAGAAAATCAGGGTTAGGTTGAAAGGTAGGTGTATCAACCTTTCGAACGTTGTACTGTAGGGACGCTAAAACAGGCGAAATTCTCATTCAAAACCCCTTCGATAAGATTGGATTTAGCATTAAGTTTTTATGGAATATCGCTGTGGAGTTGCCGGGTAAATCGGTACTTCTTTTCGAAGTAAAACGCCTGACAGACCCGACGACAATGCTCTTAACTTAAGCAGATTTTCTTTCTTCCTCTCCCTGCCAGGGCGGCCCTGCCCCTCTCTAGGAGAGGGAAATAGTAAAAGCTTAAGTTAACAACATTGGCCCCGGCGATCAGGTCATTTTCCTACAATATATGAAATGAAAAAAGCGAGTCGGTTTGACTCGCTTTTTATGATTTTTTTCGAATGACTTCACTACTTCCCGATTTTCCAATCGTCATCCGGGGTGCCAAAGAAGCAATTGGGGGTCACTGGGAAATCTGCAGTAATGACGTAATAGTACGTCCCATCCGGATACTCCGGTGTCACACCCTGCCTGCCATTACACTCATCCAGGTCTCCCAGGCCATCGACAAATTCAAAATCCTGAATGTACGTACCGTCGTGCGTACCGTCGGGGTAGTCTGCTCCTGCCGTGCCCGTACCTGTTCTTGCGCCGCTTTTCAACCGATAGCTCGACTTTAACTCTTTGATGGAGGTTGTGGCATCGTTGGCACTGGTATAGCCGTACTTGTAGTAAATGGGGAAGCCATCCGCTGCGAAACCGTAAATCAACGAATGCCGGGCGCCATCTTCTTCCGCTAGTCCTACAATGTCTCCATGGTAGTGATATAAACCCTGACTGGTAACGTGTGCTCCAAATGCATCCAGACTGGTCTCGTTTTGTTCCGTCACTTTTGCCTGCCACTCCCAGTTTTCTTCTCCGTCATTGGGGTTTTCCCACGGTTTTAAGCCCATCGGGTGAAATTCTACTCCATTCGTAGCAATGCCAAACTGCCAAAAATTGGCATTCGAAGGAGTGGGAGGTCCGGTTTCGTTGTAAACGTAAATGGCGGTACCGGTATAAGTAGGGCTAAGGTCCAACACCCTGGAAATGGTCGTTGCCGTAGGGTCTGCATTGGGGAAGTTTCCTACGTCGTGGTTAGAAAGTTGATTAGAGGAAATGGTACGTGTATCCGACCCAACATCAAAACACACCTCACCAATGGTCGTACTGGTTGTTTCACAAGATGTTGTGCTTGCGTTAGCAGCAGCTTGTGAGTTGTCGTACGCTCCTGAAGTGACCGGAATGACCTTGAAATAATAGGTGGAAGAGGATGACAACAACGATACGTCAAAAGCGGAGATGGAACCACTATTGTAAACCACCTGCTCCCCAAAGCCCACATACGTACTACTGGCCAGTTGACTTTCCTGATCGCTAAAATTTGTAAATGTGTTTTCAGTATTTATGACGACGAGGTAGGAATCCGCTCCAACATCTGTCCAACTAGCTACGGAGAGCGAATTTCCAGAGGAATTGCCGAATGTAATAGTCGCCGATGGCGGGTCCATCGCCTCCTCATCATCATCTGTTACCGTGACCGTAGCACTGGTAGTACTTCCTGCTGTAATATTTTCAGGTAAACTTCCAAGCGTTATGGTAATCGTCTCGTCACCTTCTACCTCTGAATCATCAATGAGGCTGACCGTGACAGTAGCCGAGTTAGCATTCACAGCAACAGCCGCCGATTGACTTACCTGATCATAATCAGTCCCGACAGTGGCGGTTCCTGATAAGGTAAATGGAATAGTTAGCGTCGATTCTGATGTGTTTTGCTCACTCAGCGAAATCGAAAAGGTAAAAGACCCTGCGTTTTCCGTGATGCTTGAAACGGAACTGGATACAGATACTGACGCCGCAAATTCATCCGGAGTATCGGTCGAGGGATTCGTCTCTTCATCGTCTTCGCACCCCATCAGAAAAAGAAGGGATGCGATAAGAAAAAGGTATTTATTCATCTTGAAATTTTTATGGTTATTGATAGGTAGCGATGGTGGATACTCGGTCACTGTTTAATCTAAACGACCTGTTTTTCCCATTCAGCTTAAACCTCATGATGTTATCATGGTCTTTCACCCGGTCAATCATGAATCGATTGGTCACCTGAATTTCTTCAATTGGGGCATTTGGCACTGCCAACGCCCCTTTTAATTGAATGTTCAACGCTCCGTATTCGATCTCGTGGAGATGGATACTGGTACAGTACCCATTGATTTCCACAGAAAGCTTACTGTCCAGGTATTGGCTGGCAAGTTCTTTTAACTCTCGGTGGGCAAAAGCCTCTGGAAATTCTTCTTGCATAATTTCCAGGAAGTCTTCTTTGTCTATCGCTACCGTCATGGATAATTCCGGTCCGTTTGCTGAAATCTCGAAAATGGCCATTTTAATATCATGGCCATATCCTAAAGATGCTATTGTCAGCAGTGCTAAACTTAAGGCATTCTTCATCATCCAAACGTCTACATACTTAACAAGAATGAATCATCGGGAGTCCCTGACAGACATCGTGGGATGATGGGGAAACTTTCCGTAATCACATAGAAATAGGTGTAGGTAATTGTACCGATTTTCACACTTCTATCGATTCCATTACACGCATCCAGATCTCCTGCACCAGAAACAAATTCGTAGTCGTTGGTGTATTTGCCATTATAGGTTCCACATGGTTCACTTACTCCGTCACCAGAACGTTCTCCCGACTTTACCTGATAGCTTGAGGACAAAACTTCCGCGCCGGTACCGTCGGTATTGGTAGGCCCATATTTGTAATAGACAGGAAAGCCATCCGCTGCCCATCCTACCTGAACGGCGTTGGTAGGCGTAGTTGTCCCATCTCCAAGACCAGACAAGAGCTCATTTGCATACGACACCATGTCTCCGTGATAATGATAGGTCCCATCGGGTTGAAAATGTGCATATGCACAGTCAAGTTCTACCTGGTCTGCGTTATTGTTGGGCTCAAATACCCAATCCCAGTTATACTCCCCTGTACTGGTATTTTCAAAAATGAAAGGCTCTGCAGGAGCAGGATCCATTGGCACACCGTTTTTGGCTACTCCAAAACGGTATCTCGGACGGTTTTGAGGTGTTAAAACAGAGGTTGTACTGGCCGATTTCGAAGGCTGAGAAGAAACCGTATAGTTTTTTGTATCGGTATTTAATGAAACTCCCATCTTTTTAAGTTGATTTCTGAACTGATGTTCCGGAACCCCATTGGTTGTAATTTCCCGCTCATTGTTCATGTTGATGGTGTTGTCACTGTAAGAATTACTCACGGTGGCCGATTCGTTGCAGTCTACGTTGTCTGTACTAATGGAGTTGTCATTGGAACATACCGCCACATTGGTAGGATCGTCGTTGTCGGTAATCGTTATGGTAATGACGCTATTCGTACCTATGGACACATTTTCAGGTAAACCAGTTGACGCAAGTGTGACGCGGATTGTTTCGTCGTCTTCATCGTCACTATCGTCACTAACTGTGAGCTGAACTGTGGCCTGGCTTTGTCCATTGGCGATCGCTACCGAACCGGACAGCGCCTCGTAATCGCTTCCTGAAGTTGCGGTTCCTCCTAACGTATAGTTTAATGTAATTGCTGAACCTGTCTCATTTACCGGATCGACTGAAACAGTAAAAGCGGTCGTCCCGGCATCCTCAGAAACACTCCCTTCACCGGCAATGGATGCCGTGTAATTAACCACTGTTTCCTCTTCGTCTTCGTCTACAGCGGCAGTAGGTACTGCTTCGTCTTCTTCGCATCCAAATAGAAAAACGAAAAATATGATTAGAAATAAGTACTTATTCATAGTAGTATTTGATTTAAATATTTTTGATACCCTTTTACTAAAGACCGGAGAAGTCCCTTTTCTCCCCCCCTCTTTAGTCGGTATTTTCTTTAATTGGCTTTATCTTCCGACCAACAATCAGCACGATACCGATAACCAATAGCCCTCCCAATACGATACCGGCTTGATTTTGAGTATCGTATGAGATTTCTGAGTCGCTTGCCGTTTCTTCTATTCCATTTGGTGTGAAGGTCCCTCGAAACCCAAAATCGTTTTCTGATGAAAGGAACGTCCTCGTCATCCGGTCACCTCCTCTGTAGACCCTGAAAATATTGGTATGATTAAACGACGATTCAAAAAAAGGAATGTGGGCCTCTATTGTTTGAGGATGGTTGGGTATCTCTGGGAGCACAAATTTGAGGTCTGTTTGATGGTCTCCCATCATGATTCCTCCTTCCCTGAGGCTTACCTCAATTTCATCTACTTTCAAGTAAAAATGATCTTTGATGTACTTGACCACCGTTTTCTTATACGCTGCTTCAGATAGTTGTTGAAGGGACTCCTCATCGTATTGTCGTTTCATTTCTGCATCAATACTGCTCTGCGCAAACGCCATTTCAATGATCCAACCAACTCCCGTGTCTCTTAGTGTGAGCGTGGAAATTTTGGCATTATGAGCCGTGACAGAAAATGCGCCGCAAAAGAGTAATGGGATAAAAACCGTTTTCATTACATCGGTTTGTCAAACCCTTTCTCGGACTGCTTGCCTACAATACAGGGAGGAACATTCGTGATATTCGTAGAGGCATGGTAATGATAGACTCCGTCAAGATAGTCTGTCGTTGCGTGTGAGTGACCATTGCACGCATCTAAACCGACAGCATCTATCCCTTCAACGTCCTGCCCGGAGTAAATGGGGTATCCATCTCTGGCATATCCAACCAGAGCGGTTGCGCTTTGTGTCTTTTTTGTGCATGAGATACCTCCTGAGACGTCCAGCAGACCTTCCGAGTCCAGTGTGGCGTCCATATGGGCTGCCAGGAAGTGCCAGTGGTAATAGCCCGATGGATCGTGATGGCCTCCGCACCGGTCAAGTGAAGGAATTTTGCCGTTGTTTCCTACAACAGATGGTGGTGCTCCGTTGATGGGTACCCCATCGAGCGCCAGGCCTACAAACTCCACACTTTCAATGTTATCAGGGGTGCCAATTAATGTTGGAATGACGGGTATTTCAAACGTAAGCGTCAGGTTGTCGTCTGGTGTGGGTTGCAGACACGCAGCACTGCCCATCAAAATGCCGTCCTGTCGCCCACCGGCCGGCACATTGGTCTCGATGTTGATGTCAAAACTTCCGTCAGGATTGGCTACGTTTGAGATGATGTCGAAACCGTCAGCTTCCATTGATTGAAAAAGAGAGGCTTTCATCACCTGGAACCCGGGATTAGTGGTGCCATCGTAACTTCCAAACCCTCCGACATCGTTGGTAGTCTCCGGGCAGAAAGGCCCGTCGTCGTCAACCGGATTGCTTGAGAATTGAATGCTGTAGCATGTCCCCGAACCTCCCTCGGTGTAGTTACAGTCTACCAATGTTGCACTCTGAAAACCCGTCATGTTTTCGTACCGGGAAATGTCTATCACATAAGAAGTAAACGTAAAACTGCTTTCTGATGTCCCTCCGTTGCCATCAGAAGCTATTACTTTTCCTGACTGCGCTACACCAGACGCAAGGTTTTCCAACGTATACGATGTTACGGTCTGACTCACCACCAATTCGGTGGTACCCAGCTCTACTGAATACGTAATGGCATCTCCATCGGGGTCAATAGACGCTGTCCAGGTCAGGTTTGCAGAATTGTGTGTTAGAGCAGAAGGTGTAACGGTGAAACTTCCAGGGCTTTGATTTGCTCCCCCTCCCGTTTGCCCGGTGTCAAACGAAAAATTTGCCTGGGTCTCTCCTCCGTTTCCATCACTGGCAGTAACCGATCCCGAATAGAGTGTATTGGCATTCAACCCGGAAAATTCATACGTTCTGGTAGTAAGGGCACTTGCGACCGTTGATCCATTAATGGTAACACTGTAAGTGACATTGTCACCATCAGCGTCTATGGCTTCGGTCCATGAAATAGAAGCTCCACTATTCGTTACATCACTTACTGTTACTTGAAAAGATGCGGGCGATGTATTACCAGGGGTAGTCGTATCGTTCCCATCATCACTACAAGCTATGAGTAATAACAGAACGGTAACGCTTCTGAAAATAGAAGCTAAGATTTTGAATTTAGTCATATCAGGCAGTAGTAGTTTAGTTCGGATTTTGATTGCTGGTCAAGTACTAAGTAATGACAAAATCTCCGTTAATCACTCATCTGAGGCAGGACAATAGCAGGGCCAGGGAATGAAAATCGTCCAATAACTTGATTCGTTAGATGAACGAAGCAACAGAAAGTAGAACCTACCTGATTTTATCATTTTAATTAATGGTTGAAATCCTTGGTTCACCATCATATAATAGCATGTTCGCTAATAAAAGCAATGCATCTGATCTGTCGCAAAAGAGTCCTTTGCTAATTGACCAATACAAGGATCAACCCTCACGCTAACCTTCAATAGGCCGCCAGGGCGATTGCAGGTTACTATTTTTTACGTTTTTATTTCGAAAATTCGGCTGCTCCACGACGGCTGTTCCACGACGGCTGCTCCACGACGGTTTTTAAAAAGACATTTTAAGTCTAAACTTCCCCAATACCCGGCCATGGCGGCTCCTTCTAAAGAAGGGGCCGCCATGGAATGGAATATGGGTTTCTTTTTAAAAACCGAATTTAACATGCAATCGCCCTGAATAGGCCGCTCAACAGCCCCATTCTAAAAAAATTATCTGTAAATTAAACCTTACCCCAAACTGATGGTCTAAGGTCATGATGAAATTAACCCAACAACACGTACAACATCTTTTGATGCGAATTGGCTTTGGCGACCAACTCGATGTAGTAAATGCCTACCGAGGACAACCTGCGAGCAAAATCTTAAAAGATCAATTTAAAGAGAGCCGTTCGGTTCGTCGCATTCAGGTTAAATCGGATTTGAATACAACTGCTTTTAAAACGATGACAAAAGAGGAAAAGCAGCAGATGCGTATGGACCAACGTAGTAAAATAGCTGAACTTAATTCACTCTGGATAAAGGAAATGGTCCAGTCTGACTCAGGTATCAACGAAAAGCTGGCTTTTTTCTGGCACGACCATTTTGCCTGCAAATCCAACCGCGTCGATTTCATGCAGTCTTATCTACAAACCATTCGCCAGCATGCACTTGGAAATTTTGGAGACCTGCTGCGAGCGGTATCTAAAACTCCGGCAATGCTTCAATACCTGAATAATCAACAAAATAAGAAGTCAGCTCCCAATGAAAACTTTGCCAGAGAGGTGATGGAGCTATTTACGCTTGGCTTGGATAATGGATACAGTGAACAGGATATTTCGGAAGCGGCTCGGGCGTTTACCGGATGGGGGTTTACCCGGGAGGGGGCATTCGTGGAAAGAACCCGGACGCATGATTTTGGGCAAAAGACCTTTTTTGGGAAAAAGGGAGCTTTTAAGGGAGATGACATCCTGGATATGCTGTTGGAAAATAAACAAACGGCCAACTACATCAGCGAAAAATGGGTGGCCTATTTTGTCAACTACAAAGGAGATTCTCGTCTTCAGGCCGAGGTCGCCAATGCTTTGTATGCGTCCAATTATGACATCAAAACCGGACTGACGGCACTTTTTACTTCCCAGGCATTTTTCAATAAGGAAAACATTGGTTCGCGTATTAAATCTCCTATTGAGCTTATCGTGGGTTTGCAACGGCAGCTTCAGGTGGCCATTACAGATGAGCAAAGTCTTTTGTTTCTTCAAAAAGCCCTTGGGCAGACGCTCTTTGATCCTCCCAATGTAGCAGGTTGGCCGGACGGGAAAGGATGGATAGATAGTGCTTCCCTGATGTTTCGACTCCGGCTTCCAGAGCTCGTGTTTAAGGCTGCTGTCATCCAAAACCACCCGACCCGGTCTTTCGATGATAACGATCAGTTTGCTTTAAGAGGTAAACTGAAGAAAATAACCATTGATTTTGACCTGGAACAATTGGAAAGGTCTTTTGCAAAGGACGCAATCGGGGAGTTTCTCATTCAGGGGAACACGGAACGCGATCAGCCCGAATTAGCCTTTTTAGACCAAATCGTGTACTTCACTTCTAAACCCGAATATCAATTATGCTAACTACAGGTAACCGTCGTCAATTTTTAAAGCAAATCGGCCTGACCGCCGCCGGCACATTGATAGCGCCTGCTTTTCTACATGCTCATGATCATTCCATCCCAAAATTTGGTGGGCGCCGACTGGTGGTCATACAGCTTTCTGGTGGGAATGACGGACTGAATACGGTTGTCCCCTTCAGAAATGACATCTTGTATGAAGCCCGGCCACAGCTCCTAGCAAAGCCAAGCGAACTCCTTAAGGTTTCGGATGAGTTGGCCTTCAACCCAGCAATGGAAGGGTTTAGAAGCCTATTTGATGAGGGAGATGTCTGTGTTTTAAACAGCGTAGGGTATCCCAACCCAAATCGTTCGCATTTCCGATCGATGGATATCTGGCATACCGCAAGCGATGCCGGGAAATACTCAAGTACGGGATGGCTCGGGCGCTACCTGGACCATGAATGCACGGCAAATACGAACGTAACTTCCATCGAAATCGGGCAGGTGCTCAGCCTGGCGTTAAAGGGAGCGGAATTCAAAGGCACGCCGGTAGCAAATATCAATCAGTTTTATAACGCTTCCAGGAAGGTGGCCGCCGGGAGCTATGATGGTCAAAATGAAACGGCCTCGTTTCTGTATAAAACAGTATTGGACATTAAAAGCACCGCTTCTTACCTCTATGAAAAGAAAAAGATCTATCAATCTAAGAAAACTTATCCAAAAACGAAGCTCGGAAATGATTTGAAGAAAATCGCCGAGATGATCCATTCTGGTGTGGATTCCAGCATCTATTACGCCAGTCTCTCCGGTTTTGATACGCATTTCAACCAGGAAGCCAGGCAACAACGGTTGTTAAAGGTCTACAGTGAGTCGTTGAAGACATTTGTCGAAGACTTAAAGCAGTCCGGGGAATGGAAGAACACCCTCGTGCTGACGTTTTCGGAGTTTGGACGAAGGGTGAAGCAAAACGCCAGTGGAGGGACCGATCATGGCAAGGCTAACTGCCTCTTTCTGGCGGGAGGGGCACTCAAAAAACAGGGGCTGTATAATGACCTGCCCACATTGGATCACCTGGATAAAGGTGATCTGAACCATGAAATCGACTTTCGGCAGGTTTACAGCACCATTTTAGATCGCTGGCTAAGCGCAGATGCAGGGAAAATTTTAGGAAAAAAGTACGAAGGGTTGGCGTTTGTTTAACTAACTGCACAAGGCGTAAATAAACATTCTATTGCTTTGGCATGTGATGACGCATGCCAAGGCATGGCGTGCTTTCTTCTTAGTTCCGATCCTTGGCTCATTTATGGTGTTTCGGGCGGACACGAAACAGGGCGTTAGTGCAAATGAAACAGGGGCGTTAAGGGGATGATTTGTTGGAGACCAACACATCTTTTTTATTTAACCAATCTGCCGTGTTACCAAACTCATGGCATGGCCGCCCACGGAGATCAACCTAAACGTAGGCAGGTGCTAAAAGTATTAGGCTACTCCTGGTAATGATACCTTGTGCCTTTTCGCTCTCCTGTTTTGAGCAGTAGTCCTTCCTTAACCAGATAGGTCATATCCTTCTTGAGGGTATTTCGAGAGTAATCTTCAAAAGCTTCTTCTATTTCACTCATCCGTACTTTTCCTTTACTCTTAACATACTCCATTAAAGATTGCTGTCTTTCATTCAGCTCTTTTTTTAGCTTACTGTAAAGCTCATATTTTGCTTCCAGTCGCTTGATTAATGTCACTAAACAGTCCAGAAAAAACAGCATCCACTGATCAATCTTCTCCGTCTCTTTATAGCGGTTCTTTTGACCTTCCATCAATACTCGATAGTAATGATCTTTCTGCTCTTCTATGATATGCTCAAAAGAGATGTATTGAACGAACTCATACCCTTGTTGCATCAATAATAATGTTGTTAGCAACCTGGATAATCTTCCATTTCCGTCTTGGTAGGGATGGATGGATAAGAATTCGTAGACAAAAGCTGCTACGACCAGCACCGGATGCATATCTTCTTGTTGTGTTCTTTCCCTTGCCCAACTGATCAGCACCTCCATTTCTTTCGCTGTCAGTGATGGTTCTGTCGTTCTAAATATGGTTCGCTTTGTTCCGTCCGGATAGTTTGCTACTACTTGGTTAGATAGCGTTTTGTATTGCCCTCTATGGCTCTGATCTTTTGCACTATGTTTTAACAATATCCCATGCAGTTGGTGGATGTACCTTTCTGATAACACTAAGTCTTGGTAATTATCGAGTATCACTTGTAGCGCATCATAATAACCCACTACCTCTTGTTGCTCTCGTGTAGTGAGCTTATTGATTTTTACTGAGTTCAAAAGTTTTTCTACTTCTTCATCTGTCAATGTTGCTCCTTCTATTCGAGTTGATGAACCAATACTTTCAATGGTGGCTATTTTCCTAAGTTCTTTGAGGTGCTTGCTGTGTCTTAATTCTATAACCTCCCAG
>JBCCXH010000143.1:0-10927 GCA_039192005.1 Bacteroidota bacterium | reverse complement strand
TATTATTGATAAACAATAATTTTCTTCGATATTGAAAGGTATCCATATCATCCTCTTAAGGTAAGAATCGGTAGAAAACACCTTATAGGCCCGTATGAGTGCAGTATAAGTTTTTGACCATTAATTGACAGGACAGTTAATTCTCAACTTCTCATTTAGATAGTTTCCTCCCAGGTATGTGGCAGACGGTGAGTCATAGACCCTGGATTGGAACTCCATAAAGAAACAGATGTAACTTACTTCTAATCAATCAAGACATACGATGTTTCAAAAAATTGGAAGCCTTTGCAGCAAAACCGCTACCCGTTTCCTAAAGGAATGATAAGTGAATTGTAAGGTCCGGAAGGAATGATTAATGCCTTTCGACTTTCTTCTTTTGTAGCGTAGAAGCAACCGGATGTGACGTTTGGTCTACTGCTGCTAATTCCTGACTTTGTCGAAGGTTATTGATGTAATTGATAAAAACTGCCTGATCATAATTACGATAAAACTTCAGTTGATTTTCTTTTTGAAAGTCGGTAATAAGTAACTGTTCTTCACTACTAAGGATAGATAAGAATTGCTTTTTGAAATTTTTTACTTTGTTGAGCCGACCTTCATACCAGATAAAGTAGTTGCTTTCTACTACCTCTGTCGTGCTACCCATCATTTCACCCCCTAAGTAATTGGCATACGTCCGTGGCCTGGACTTTTTTAAGTAATGAATTGAACCCACAACTACCTGTTCCAACAGCTCCGTTCGATACCTGTCTCTGGGATAGGTACGGTAAGCAATGACACTATTTTCTGCTTCATCGTAAAGCCGAAGTAACTCAATCCGCCGAAAATCCACTACTCTGAATCCCCTGTGAGCCTTCATCTGAACCAATTGTTTACCAAGATTCACCTCCGCCTTACCCCACAAAGAGTCTCCTCGATGAGTCACTAGCAGCGCATCTCTCCCCTCTTTCATTAGGTTCAATTGGGCACTCGCAGAAAATGTAATAAGAAGAATAAAGACGAATAGACAGGAATTTTTCATGATGATCTTTCTAACCTTTAGCTGATGTTCTTAACATAAAGCTAAAAAAAAGACCTTGAAAAATTAACTTTAACGTAACAGTTAGATAAAGTGAGTGGTTTGAAAGATGAAACCGGGTTTTTCCTATACTAACTTCGCTGCGTGCAACATAAGTTGACTCAACAGTTGGCTCCCGGTCTTGAGTTGGGGCAGGAAGAGTGTCGCTAAAAAGAAGGGGTGTTCGGTCAGTTCAGCAATCACCATTCGTCCATCATTAGCCGTGCCGGCAAATGTAAAATACCGATTGACCTCCTCCTGATGAATGGCGTTGATCTCAAAACGACAATGTGAAGTTTCCCTAACCTGAGCCGATTCATAATACGTTTTGGTCTTGGAAGAATGGAGTGAAATGGTCAATTCTTTGTATTCCGTTCCACAACTTTCGTTGAATGAAATGTAGGCTTCCGGGTTTTCGGATTTGCAAACATTTTTGGCCAGTTCTATGATCGTGTATTTAAATCCGGAACACGTCCCTATGAATGGAACGTGATGCTCTCTGGCAAAACGTATCGCCTCTATCGCCCCCTCCGGATTCAGGTACGGCCCTGAACCCGACCAAATGATTTGATATTGGCTTAAATCTGTTTCTTTCACCGCTCCGGTGGGAATCCAGCTTACCGTCGCTGTTAGCGCCAAATCTGCTGCGATTTTCGGAATGATGGATTCTGCTGAGGTGTGAGGAAGGTACTTGCCGTTTCGGTCACCGATCAGCGCTACTTGGATGGAGTTGCCAGTCATGTGGCTAACTTACAGGCCTGATATAACCAACGTATTAGCCACTTACTAAAAGTAAATGATAATATGAACGACCATCAGCCATTGATACAGCCTTATCGGGATCACTGGGCAAGGGACTTTGTCATTATTAAAACGGTCATCGAGGAGGTGTTGAGTGATAAAACTTCCATCGCAATCGAACATGTTGGAAGTACTGCTGTTCCCGGCCTTGCAGCCAAACCTATCATTGACATTGACATCGTACATGGTACGGAGGCCTTTCCAATCATAAAGAATGGCCTTGAAACGCTCGGCTACTTTCATAACGGAAACCAAGGAATACCTGATCGGGAGGTGTTCAAAAGAAACCGTACGCTCTCACCTCACCCGGTCCTAGACTCAATCCAACATCATTTGTACGTGTGCCCGGACTTTAGTGAAGAACTGAAAAAACACCTGCTGTTTCGTAATTATCTAAGGGGCCATGCAGAAGCAAGAAAACACTATGAAACCATTAAAATCCAACTCGCGAAAGAAGCGAGACAGGACAGAAAAGTATATGCCATGCTCAAAGAAGAGAAGGCCTCCGACTTTATCGCATCCACACTTTCCAAGGCTCGAAAGGAATCGTTCACTTAGCTACCCAATGCATTTGAATCACTCATAGACACTCTTTTATAACATCCATCCGTCAGTAAGGGCAATGCCCGACTTACATTTAACTCACAGGCAAGCTCTACGTCCTTTTCAAAACCTCTGGCAATGAGCTCTTTACCGGAGCTACATGCCTTAATGGATTCGAGCAACTGGTTTTTGGATGCATCAAACGTTGCCTTTGCTGCCTGGGCTTCCGGAGATAATTTACCCTCTAAATAAGAAACAATGGCTCCTGCACCTATCAGGTCTTCATAAGCCACTCGCAATGAGCCATCAGACCACTTTTCACCTGCGGGAATGACTACGATCTTTTCCCCCAACTTCATGGCGTATTTGGCAACGGCTCTTGCATTTCGTAGGGACCCGCATAAGGTAGACTTTTTACCGGTAGCTAAAGACAGTGTGGAGCCATTAGGTGATGGTAGCACCAGTTTTGTCCCTTTGGGAATGGAGAGCAATGAACTTGGGGAAAGTGAATATCCTTGCGTATACCGCCTATTGAAACCTGCCAGCTCTGCGTTGTTTGATTTTGCAAAGGCAATGGCCGTTTCATCTTTCCATTGATAGGGATAAATCAACGCTCCTTTTTCGGTAGCGATATTGACACTGGAGGAAAAGGAGAGAATGTCAACGATTATCACAACATCTGAAACAGGCGCCAATTCTTCAACTCCACGAATGCCCCATTCCAAACGGATATCAAATTCTTGCTGGTTGTAAATAGAATGATCCATTCAATAATAATGATTACTTCATCACCTTTATCGCAATCGTTTTACCGGTGATTCATGTGAAAAACGCTAATTCCTCACATCAGCTCAATCAAGTTATCTATTTTATCATCTCATCTATGAAGAGGACAGGTAGCGCTTGGTTGAACTATTTTTCAAATATATCCAATTGCCCAACTCCTACCACTTTCTCTTCCATTTTTAGTAGCTTCCTTTTAGCGGACAACCCGCCTGCGTAGCCGGTCAGTTCTCCATTGGAGCCTACCACCCGATGACAAGGGACAAGGATGGAGATGGCATTCGCTCCGTTAGCAGAAGCGACCGCGCGGATGGCTTTTTCATTGCCTAACTTTCTGGAAAGACCCAGATAGGTTTCCCTGGAGCCAAAAGGGATCTGCTGCAGCGCCTCCCAGACCGATTGCTGAAAGGCGGAACCAACCGCCTTGAGCGGGAGGTCAAACGTTTTTAGCTTGCCTTCGAAATACGCTTCCAATTGATTGGTGACTTCTTCATGAAATGCAGTGGTTTCAACCACATATTCCGATTGCAAACCTTCTTGTATCCGGCTGTCAATAGCCGTTCGCATCCGTCGGTACTTCCAATCACAGAGACAAAGCTGCTCGTTGTAGTCTCCGAGCAGCAATTCTCCGTAATCTGTTTTAAATTCTTTGATGAATATTTTATCAGCCATTGATCCTCCCGATCAGGCCCGTAGTTTGTCCCATGGGCCTGTGATGGCAAAAGTTAGCCCATCTTTCTGCACATTTACAAACAAAGTCTTCCCTGAAGGAGAAAAGCACACACCGGCCATCTCGCTTTGCGATCCGATGTTTCTGGCAATGTTGTAGATTTTACCTTCCGGCGTAATCCCACGCATGTACGAATCCTGATCGTCTTCCACCAACACCACATCCCCCCAGGGAGCTACCGTCAGGTTATCACAATATTTCAAAAGCTCCTGATCATTTGGTTCTGCGAAAAGTACCAACTTGCCAGGGTTTTCCGCTTCTTTTTCTGTGCCTTCAAACTCACCGGGAATGTACTTGAATACCTGCCCCGTCTTATTTTTCCCTCCACTCGTACAGGCAAAGTACACTTCTTCGTTTCCGTACCACATGCCTTCCCCGCGTGCAAATACGGCTGCGCCTGATTCGTATCCTCTGATTCTTAGGTCATCTTCCTGAGGATCTGTATCTTCCAGATCGATCCATACCGTGTCAAGTGCCTGTCCCACCTGCATCGCCTGCTCTTTATGATTTCGGGTATCAAAGGACGCCTGCTCTTTAATGGCAAGTGCTTGTAGCCTCCCTCCCTTGTGCAACTCACCGGGTACATTCGGGAGGTACCGGTAAATCAAACTGTCGTGACGATCCTCGGTCTGGTAGACGATCCCGGTACGGGGATCCACACATACGGCCTCATGGTTAAACCTACCCATTTCCTTAAGTGCCACCGGTTTGACCGGACCTTTTGCTGTCGCTGGCACCTCAAAGTTGTACCCGTGTGCGGTCTCATTGAGGTCACTGGCTTTGGTCACATCTTCCTCGCAGGTGATCCAGGTATTCCATGGCGTAGGGCCACCGGCACAATTTCGTATGGTTCCGATCAGGCTTAAATACTCGCTTTCCACCGTTTGCGTCTCCTCATTGAAAATCACGTTGGTCGTTCCTCCCATGCACGGCTGCTTTCCAAAACCATAGTCGAAGAAGTCTTCTTTTCTCAGCCCATTCATCAGGGTTTGATCTGTACCGAACG
Source organism: Bacteroidota bacterium (assembly GCA_039192005.1). GTDB lineage: Bacteria > Bacteroidota > Bacteroidia > Cytophagales > Cyclobacteriaceae > Ekhidna. Next base: position 6,007 of record JBCCXH010000143.1, on the reverse strand, counting down.
GTCCGTATTCCTGATTGTCTCCGATTTCGTGATTTCTAACCAACACCACGTTACCATCTACGCTAAATGCTGCCATGCCATCGGCCAGGCCCGGTACCCTGAAACCATCTGACATGGTATCTCCCCACCTTGAAATGATCTTTGCCGAAAAGCCTTCGGGCAAGTCGATCCATTCTTTGGATACGGGAAGGTTTTCAGCAACATTAGTGGCTTTTCCTCCTCCTGAGCAACTGGCCAGATAGTGAGAAAGCCCTGAAAAGCCCAGGGATACGGCTATGGATTGTTTAATGAAGGTTCTTCTGGAGTTTTTCATGATGCTGCTTTTTAGTCTTCTTCTACTACTTCGCTGATAATTTTCCCACTCAGGTCAATGGTGAGATTGACCTCTGTTTTCCCTTTCTCTAACTCTACGTAGTAACCAGTGAAATCGTCTTTTTTCACGTAATTTACCTTATCCAATTCATAACCGGAATACTTTTTGGCAACGTCCGTTTTAATGGCATCTGGTAGTTGATCCTGATAAGAAATCGTATTTTCATGCCTGCGAGCCGCTATGGCTTCTCCTTTTCGCTCGATGAATTTGTTTGGTTTCCCTTTTTCGGATTTGACAAGGTCAAACGCATCGTAAAGTTCTCCGGTAGCTGTGTAAGCCTCATAAGACAGCTTGTCTCCGTCCACATTGATCACCTGCACAAGCTGTGTGTTTTCAGCCGCCCGATCTCTTTCTGCTTCCCATCCATCCCATGCGTTTGGTCTCAAACTGTACATCTTGCCTCCACTGACAGAAACCACATACACCGTTCCCGTATCGTCACGCTTATTGACCCCGTCCAGCTCATTTTGTGGGGCTACCCGGCCTCTTGCGTAGCTATGATCGTGGCCCTGAAGCGCGATGTCTACATTGTATTTATCAAAAAGCGGTTTCCAACGTGCCCTTAGTTCCTCGTTGTCACGTCCTGCAGATGCGGAAAAAAATGGATGATGAAACGTAGCTACCGTCCATTTCTTAGGGTTATTGGACAGTACGTTTTCCAACCATGGAACCTGCTCTTCGGTAAGTTTGCTCGTATTCAGCACAACGACCCGCGTATCTTGATAATCCACATAATAGACCGTCTCTTTCAGTTCTTTGGGCATCACCTCGGGTCCGTTTTCAGGCAGCGTAAACTGAGGCTGCCACTGCACGGATAGCGAACGCATCCCTTTCTCCTTTTCTTCCATGGTTCGGGGTTGGTGTTCGTGATTGCCGGGAAGCGGGACAGAAGGAAGCATTCGATGGATCCAGCCACCGGCACTGAACCATTCGTGCCATTGTCGTTCGCTATGAGCCGTCGTTACTAAATCGCCTGCGTGAATAATGAAACTCGCGTCAGGAGCTTTTCGGTACCCCTCACGGATCAGGCGCGACCATAGCTCCAGGATGTAGTTTTGGGCATCTCCAACATAAAGAAACGAAAACGGTTTGTCCTCTTTGCTTGCCGTTCTAAACTGGACCCACTCACTCCATATCTTCCCATTTCCTACGCGATACGCATAAAGCGTCTCTGGTTGGAGGTTTTTGAAGGTCACCGAATGATAGTTGGATGTTGTTTCAGCGTTTAACACTTCGCTCGCGTCCATCGTCTCGGTCTTAGCTTCGTAGGTCTCGGCATTTCTCCAAAACTTTGGAGCGGCTGTAGCCACTGCGATTTCTGCATACCCTACCGAAACCTCGGTACTCGTTCTCCAGGTCACACTCATCGACGTACTCGGGTCTTCGGTCAGGTTTAATACGATGTGATCGGGATGGTGACCGGGCAGGTGCCAGTCACTGACAAACTCGGGAGCCTGATAGGCTTTTTCCTGACTTAAACTCACGTTCGAAAGTAACAGTAGCCCTGTGAAAAGGGCGATCATTTTATTTGTTTGATGCTTCATGTTAGTAGCTTATAAGTTCACTGAAAACCCAAGGAAATAGGATGCGCCAAATAACTGATACCGATCGTATCGATTGACGTTTCCTTGAAATTCTTGTTCCGGGGCATTGGTCACGTTTCTTGCCTGTGCCAGTATTTTAAAGTTTCTGGAAGGGAACGTATACGCTGCGGTGATGTCTACGGCCGTACGTGCTCCTTCAAATCTGTCAAATTCCTTAACGGAATATCCTCCAAAGTTTACCGCGTCACTGACAAATCCATCGTCTGTACTCCTTGGCAGCACCAAAAAGTCACTTCTGTGGGTAATCGCCAAACGTACTTCAAATCCATATTTCTGGTAATATGGAATAATGTTGTACACATTTTCGGGTTGCCTCAAAAGTGGGAGGTCGTCATTTTCTCTTCCCGGATAAGATACTTCTGAGTCAATCAAGGCCACATTAGCCGTGATGCCAAACCCATCAAAAGGTGAAGGTAAGAAGGTAAAAGCCTGATCATAACTGGCTTCGAAGCCCCATAGGTTTGCTGTTTCCAGGTTTTCCAATCGCTGAAAGGAAAGGTCTTCAAAGAACAGGCCATTGAATGTGGTATTGTTTTGTGTGAACCTGTTGTTGAAGATCTGGTTATCAATACGCTTATGAAACCCTCCTACGGATGCAATGCCACCACTTGAAAAATAATATTCCAGTGACAGGTCTAAATTCATGGACTCAAGAGGTTTCAAATCAGGGTTAGCACCTTCAAAGCTCCCGGTAAAGACGCCAGGAGTGGACGTTTCAAAAAACTCAAATTCAGATGTGCCGGACAATTGGTCGTAGTCCGGTCTTCCTATGGTATTGCTCCATGAAAAACGACCGATGAAGTTTTGAGAGAAATTCGTTCTAAAATGCACGGAAGGCATCCAGTTGGTGTAGTCATTCGTGAAGTCAAACTGCTCAAAACCCAGGTTGGTGTCCACACCGGTTTCTACCCATGGAGATGAAGTGGTAGCGGTGTGTTCAACCCGGACGCCTGCCGTAACGGTCATAAACTTCAAATCCACCACACCCATCACATAGGCGGCAGAGACATCTTCTACATAGTTGATGTCTTCGTCGTATACTTCATCATTGGTATCGTCCTGACGGAAATAGATCCGGGTGGTATCGCTCAGGCTCGCCGGGTTGGCAAAGAAGTTTTTAAATGCCAGTGCGTCACCGTGCACATTTGGATCCGCACCCAGTTCTTCATCTGTTTTTGCATAAGGAGCCAACGGATCGATGCTGAACTGATCCAATGAATAGGGGTTGATTGCTTTCAGTCCGTCTTCACTGTCATCGTTGTACTCGTCCCTTGATCGGTCTACCGCTTTATCCCGGGTTCGGATCCTTCCTCCCACCTTTAGGTAAGCGGGAAAATCTCCCAAATCAAAATCATAGCGCAGGTCCAGCGAAGCTTCATACATGTCCTCTGCTACCGTATTGTTTCTTCTGAAATTGAGGTTTCTCAGTACGTAGATAGAGGGGTCCCGCGCCGTTTCGAGGTTTTCTGCGGTAATGTCAAAGAAAAAAGGAGCGATGTCGTAAGTAGCCGCTAAGAGTGGCTCCGTGTTGTTAGCCGAGGAGTTCGGGTTTTCATAGGTTCCATCAATGCTGTTCAGTGTTTGATCGGCTCTGGAAATGGTCCCATATACATCCGCCTTTAGTCGTGGCGTAAACCGATGCTCTCCGCCCAAGGTCAGACTGAATAAATCCTGTTCTATCTCATTGCTGCTCAAATCAAGCTCTCCGGAACCACGGCTGTATCTTCCTGTCGTAGGTGTTAAGTTGGTCAGCTGCTGGTCTGCCAATCCAAAAACGGTCAGTTCAAATTCTGAATTAAGGTCCGTCTCGTCCGTGTGAGTAAAGAGCGACCTTAAATATATTTTCGACTTATCTGTAGGCCTGAACTCAAAATCTGCGGTCAAACCATACCGGGTCCGTTCGTTATCTTCGATCTGTAGCTCAATTTCATTTGGCGCAAGAATTGGTGTGCGTACGGTATCTCCCTGCGGGCCAATACCCCACCAGGCGCCGCTCGGATCGGCATACGATGGGACTCTTATCGTTTCACCTGGATTGTCGGGATCAGGAACCGTAATGTTTGACCCCACCATCTGCCACCGATCGGGATCCGCAATTGAAACGGAAAAGTCTCTTTTGAAATAGTTACCGGAGACGACGACACCGAATTTTTCTTTTTCACCAAAACGCTTCCCTCCTGTGACCGCTGCCCGAAACGGAAAATCATCGTCCTGATAGTCTGCTTGTTGATTTTGGATGAGTCCATCGACAGAGGCGATTAAAAATTCAGACTGGGCACGATCGAATGCCGAAATGGTATTGATGTTTACCGCTCCACCTATGGCGGTTCCTTCCATATCCGGCGTGTTGGCTTTGGAGACCTCGATGCTGGAAATCATCTCTACGGGCAAAAGGTCTAAAGGGGTCTCTCTACCCTGATTGGTGGATCCGATGTTGGTATTGTTTAGCGTGACGTTGTTTAACGCCGGCTGAATGCCGCGAATGGAAATGAACCGACCTTCTCCATTATCGGTTTCAATGGAAACACCTGCAATACGTTGTGACGCTTCGGCTACGTTAATGTCAGGCAGTCTTCCAATGTCGTTTGTTTTTAAAACATCCTTATTGTTCAATGATTGCCTTTTGGAGTTAATGGCATCGATCTGACTTTTTCTTAATCCGGTCACAACGATTTCGTCGAGTTTAGTGGCTTGTGATTTCAACTTAATATTCACCTTGGTTTCCTCACCTGATACGATACGAATGGGGATTTCCTGCTCGATGTACCCGATGCTTCGGATGACCAAAGAATGATCTCCTTCCGGGGCTTTAGCAATATAAAAGGTTCCATCAGGACCGGAAAAAGCACCAATGGCGGTTCCTTTTATCCCAATGCTTGCGCCAATCATTAAGTCGCCGGTTTCCGAATCTTTGATTTTTCCAGAGATGGAACCACTGGCCAGGTCGTTCGGCAAGGCTTTGACGACCTGAATTGTTATCAACATGGAAAATACAAGTACTAATACCCTTCGATTACTGACGGGTATTGACTTCGGTAAATAAATTTTCATAGGATGTTCTGTTTGGTTAATTTTTTTTGATTCCGCTGTTACCATTTTGTTGCCCACCAATTTTTTTCATCACTGGACGATATATGGAATAGCCTCACCAATTCAAATTGAAGGCAACGTCTTAGGATTGCTTTAGCGGTTTGTTAGCAATTGGTTAAACTCGGGTCAACGTGCGAACGACAGCTTCTTATTGGGGAAAAAAGACGGCTGACGGTAAGATACCTTTTGATCTCACCATGGTGTATGGTTTTTCATGCTGCTTTAGCTACAGCTAATACGTGTTAAGTAACTATTAACTAGCGATTGAGAGGACCTCAGAAATTGTCAATGTGATCGCTATGTTATTTGTCGCAATTCTCAACAGCCCGCAAGACCATCTCTATTCGTTCTACGGTTGTCAGATCACCTACTATCTTTATTTTTTGACTCTTGAGTGTATCATACCAGTTCAGATGGATTTTCTTACTTCGCCCTTCAAAGGTATCGTCATCGTATCTGGAGGCCCAAGCGATAAAATCAAGGTACTGTTGGTGACGGATCGGATCATCAAAGATGATGTTTCCATACCTTTCATATTCTCTTTTCTTTAGTCTTTCCATGCGGATTTCAGCAGGTAGGTAAAGAAAGATGGCCAGCTCAAAGGTGTCCTTGATGAATTCCCCCCAACTGACCAGCGACCCTCCTAAAATCCAATCATTTAAGGGAGCGGTATCTTTCAAGATATTGGCTTGCCGATCTGGTATGGCTTCTTTTTGTGTAAAGGGAGGGTCGGTCTTTTTCCAGTAGTAGTCATCGGTATCGAAGTATGGCACTTTCAACTTTTCTGCTAATGCCTTACCCAAAGTGGTAACACCTGATCCTGATGCTCCGAAGATGTGAATTTTCATATTGGATTTACTTCTAGTATTAAACCTTAGTTCCTTTTGAAATCCCCCTTGCCCCCTTTTTGAAAGGGGGATTCCTCAAAATTATAAGACGG
>JBCCXH010000142.1:0-10967 GCA_039192005.1 Bacteroidota bacterium | reverse complement strand
GATCACTTTGTAATCATTTGAAACGTTAGCCTCAAGCATATCATCTACTTTGTTTGCCGAGGATCGATGTATATGAATACGACTTCACCTCGGCTGCCGCGTACCTGCCTGCAGCAGGCAGGGCTAACATACTTGAGACGCCCAGTCGGCGACGCCCAGTCCGGGACTTTCTCAGCAGAGCCTGCCTAAAAAATCAGGCGCTGAGAATCCCCTCGATCTTGTTGACCTCTTCTTCCGATAAGCTTAGGTTTTCAAGGATGCCCAAATTGTCCATCAACTGTGTGATTTTACTTACCCCGATCAATACGGAAGTGACCCGGTCTCGCAACACCCAGACCAAGGCCAGTTGGGCCAACGTTTGATTCCTGTTTTTGGCGATTTCATTTAAGGCACGGACTTTTTCCACTTTTTCTTCGGTCACGTGGGATTCTTTTAGAAAACCGAGCCCTTTCGCTACGCGTGAGTCTTCAGGGATGCCCCCCAGGTATCGGTTGGTGAGGAGACCTTGTGCTAAAGGAGAAAAAGCGATCGAACCCACTCCCTCCTCTTCCAGCAGGTCAAAGAGGTTTTGCTCTTCTGTCCACCGTTCAAACATGGAGTACTTCGGCTGGTGAATCAGGCACCTGACACCCAGACTTTTAAGCACTTCTATCGCTTTTGTCGCCTGTTCTGTTCGGTAATTGGACAACCCGACATAAAGCGCCTTCCCTTGTCTGACCGCCTGTGCCAGTGCTTCCATCGTTTCTTCGATCGGGGTCTCAGGGTCTGGCCGGTGCGAATAAAAAACATCGACATAGTCCAGCCCCATGCGCTTCAGGCTTTGGTCCAGACTTGCCATGAGGTATTTTTTCGAGCCCCAGTCACCATAAGGCCCGTCCCACATGGTATAGCCTGCTTTGGTAGAAATGATCAGCTCATCGCGGTAGTGAACAAATTGCTTTCGTAAGACCTCACCAAAAAATGCTTCAGCCGATCCGGGAGGAGGTCCGTAGTTATTGGCCAAATCAAAATGGGTAATGCCATGATCGAAGGCCGTGCATACGATCTCTGTAGCCAGCCTTTGGTCATCGATCGCTCCGAAATTTTGCCAAAGACCGAGAGAGATCACGGGTAGCTTGATTCCACTTTTACCGCATCGTTTATAAGGCATCCGATCGTACCGGTTTTCCGCTGCTTTGTAGGTCATGTGTTACGTTCTGTTTATGCTGTTTGGTTTAAATAGCTTTTTACGAATTACCTAAAATTCTAAAGAGCCAAATTTACACTCCCTTGCTCTTGGTCCGTAACACATAACCAAACTTTCTAAGACCTACTGGCTACAGTCAGAGAAAGGTTTTCATAAACGTATGTTTCGCATCTTCATTAAAATCCTGAAAGTGCACGATCCATTATGCACGCTTTAGCTTATTTCATGTTTGAAAAGGGAGAAATACAAATGAAAAAAAGGATCTGGCAATCATTAGGCACAAAAAAAGGAAGGCTGTCAGACCTTCCTTTTTGTATTCACACAAATTATCCTTTACTCTTGTTTCATGAATCGGGTTTGGATTTTCTCCTTACCAGATACCAATTCAAGGATGTAAATTCCGATGCTTAAGTGGCTAATGTCCAGGCTGGTTTCAGCCAACTCTCCACTAAGAATCACCTGTCCCATCATGTCTACAATTCTGTAGGATGGTATGTCTTTGTTTGAACGGATCTGAATGAAATCTCCTGCAACTGGGTTAGGATACACATCTGCCTTAAACAGTTCCGTTGTCAATTCCGCTATCTCTTCACTCGAAACTTCGTATTCATTCGTTGTAACGATTCCTTCGGAAATGAACAATTGATCGATCGCGATGTCACTTGACCAACCGGAGCCGGTTGTACCAACAATACGAAGTTGTACACCTCCACCAACGTAAGCATCCAGGTCGATTGAAGCCTCTTTCCATTCATTTCCCTGATTCCCTGATTGCGTCCACATATCGGCCCACGTTCCGCCATCATCCGTGGATGCCCTTACCGTCAAAGACCCCATATTGGCTCCATACATGTGGTAACTCAGGTTGAAAAAGGCTTCAGAAACACCGGTCAGGTCAAAGCATCCGCTTTCCAACATGGCCGTTGCATTGGAACCGATCTCTCCGTTGGTCCCATTGCTGGAAGCTTCGATGTAGAGGTAAACCGATCCTTCAATGGCCGAAGAGGGTCCCGTATTGTTGGAAGGCGTTCCATTGGCATCCCTGATCCAGTACCCGTCATCTTCTTCAAGTACTTGCGTCCACCCGGTGCTGGTCTCAAAACCTTCAGCATAGGGCAACTGAACGGTACCTGAACAGCCGGTAGCCGTTTCTGCATCGATTTGAAAACCATCGATGGCGATGTCTCCTTGCCATGAAGTTCCCGATACGGCATTGAATCGCAATAAAATGGTGGCACCTACATAGGCAGATAGGTCTACATCGGCGGTGCTCCACGCACTTCCCTGATTGCCCGACTGCGACCAGACAGATGTCCAGCTAGTTCCATTGTCGCTACTCAACTCCAGGGCTACCGTACCCACGGCATTTCCTGTCATTTGATAATCGAAGGTTACGGAAGCGGCAACCGCCCGATCCAAATCAACGCATGGCGAGTTGAGAATGGCTTGCTTGTTCGGATACCCGGTTCCTCCACCGGATACTTCCAGGTAGAGGTAAAAATCTCCGTCATTTGCTCCTGAGGGTCCGGTACCATTGGATGGAGTGCCTCCCGACTGGATGGTCCAGTTCAGATCGTCTCCGGTATCCTGACTCCACGCGCCTAGCGTATTTTCAAAACTCTCGCTGTAAGGGAAAGAAGCAATGCCTCCGGTGCAGTTGGTGGAGTTCGTTGTGAAAGTAACCGAAGAGGAATAAGAAGAAGTTGTACCATCCGGGCACTTGCTTCTTACCTGAACTTCATAGGTCGTTCCACTTGCTAAGCCGGAAAGTGCCAAACTTGTCGTAGTAACGGCATCTGTCGTCCAATTGGTCGCACCGAGTGGACGATATCGCACGTCATAAGCAGCTTCTGGAACAGCCGTCCAGGAAATTGTCGCACTGGTGAAACCAACGTCCGCGGAAGAGACGTTATCAGGAATGACTGCATCGCATACGGGAGTGGTAGTTGCCAACCCTGTGACAATCAAACTGAAAGCTTGTCTTCCTGATGTCAAAGTGTTTTTGTGTGTCACCGTGATGGTGTAGGTACCGGAAGCGCCCGAAACGTCTACGCGTTCGAAAGGATCTACCCGATTGTCTCCCCTCCCATTCGTAGTTACGCCGGTCAATAGGTAAGGACGAGAGGTCGTCGACCCTTTAGTTACCCGGATGTCCAGGTCATTGACCAGGACCGGAGTCGTAAGGTTGGTTGTACCCGAATTGATGCTTCCAGCAGGATCTGTCCAGGAAATGGCTGCGGAAAGCGGGCTGCTGCCGTCAGAAGTGACATTAATGGTATAGGTCTGTCCTGAAGAAAGGCTCAGTTCATCAACGATGGTCGTGGCATCCTTTTCACTAATCACCTCTGCCGCAGCTTTGGCATTTAACAATCCCCACCCATAAACCGGGTCCGGTCCTGCGACACCCGCGTCATCTGCGGTATGAAGTGCCAACCCTTTAAGCGTAGCGGCTTTCATAAAATTACCGTTCAGGTTGTTGTAGTGTTGTTGTAGCAAAAGCAACGTACCCGTCACATTTGGTGCGGCCATGGATGTTCCTGAAATGGAGTTATAGGCTGTATTGCTATTATCATACGTAGAAAAGACACCGGTTCCATTTCCGGTAATGTCGGGCTTGATACGTAAATCGTCCGTTGGTCCTTCGCTACTGCTCGCACTGATACGCACAGAAACCAACGACCCGTCGCTTCTTACGCTTGCATCTTGTCCATTGGCTACGACCAGGTTATTCTTTGAAGTGGAATGCCCTGTCAACTTATCGTACGATGAATTTCCTCCTAGTGGCGCTCCGTTCGACTGGTTATCCCGGCCATCGTTTCCTGCGGCAACTACCATTAAGTAAAAGGGTGAATTATACATCAGGTTGTCCCAATCTCTGGAATCTCTGATGTATGCGCCAAAATAATAGTCCGGCACCTGATCAGCTCGCAGCCCGTAAGAGTGATTGGAAAGTAGCATGCCTTGTGCAGCTTCGCTGGTTGCTTCTGCTAAATCCCGACTCCACGTATGTGTTTTAGCTCGTGCACGAGGGGCCATTCCTTTGGCGTCTGCTCGTACGCCGGATGCGACAATGGTACCGGTCACGTGTTGGGCATGGTAACTGTTGCCATTTAATGCCGTCACACCATCATTGATGACTACCCGATTGTTTCCACCGGGCCCGTCAAACTCCTGGTGACTTGGACGAGTTGGGCCTCCGTCCCAAACGTGTGCAGTCATTCCCTGACCGTCCAGACTTAGTCCTAGTGAACCGCCAATATTCAAATGATTTGCTCTGGTTGATCGGGCAGCATCCTGATTATAAATGGTGTAATAAAGGGGCTGACCGTCTTCCGAAATCATCATCAGCTCATCGAAAGAGCCATCTGCGTTTAATCGAAATTCTTCCCAACCGTTTTTAGCGGCCATGTCAAGTGCCAACTTCTTTCTTGTTGTTGCCTGGTCTGAAAAATCCCGACTGAGTTGTGATAATTTAGAAAGGTCGTAAGTACTTCTTATTTTTTGACTTTGCTCCAGGTTTTGAGCAAATGCCAGGGAAATTGACAGTAAAAAAACCATCAATGACGTGTTAAAACGTCTCAATATCGTATTCATAGTTTTGTGATAAAATGGTTAATTATTGAATAGTTATTTCAGCGAATATAGGAATCGCGTTGATTTTATATAGGAAAAAGTCATTTTTTTATTTAAATAGTTACATTTTTTCGATGAATCGATTCCAATCCTTATTTCTTAAAATGGAGTTTTCTGCCTCGGTTGTGTCCTTAAAATCACAAGCGGTAAGCCTTCGGAGAGGTCGGAAATCACGGATTTACTTAAGAAACAGCAGCCCTTTGCAGCCACAGGATATCGGCTAATAAGAGTGGATGTATTTTTACCAAAAACTGTGTGGATAGATCATGTTCCGTCTGAAGAATACGATAAAAACATCACACAGCTTTAACGCTCATCAGGACTGATTTATGCATTTAATCTCTACCATCCCCGGGGGATGGAACCCCAATGAAGAGGGTGTTTTTTACATCGAACAACAACCTGGAGAAGTACTCTTCCTCTCCGCTGCTGATACCGAACTGTACTCGGTCAACCAGGCTTATCACGAACTTCACAAAAAGCATTCCCAACTGCCTAGCCTTCGGCTGGCCAACCTTACCTACTTCAAGCAAGAGCTGACCATAGATACGTACCTGGATGAAGTGGTGTCGGAAGCTAAAGTAGTCGTGTTACGCCTGCTTGGAGGCGTCTCGTATTTTTCGTACCTGTGTCAGTCCCTGGTGGAACTGGCCGAAGAAAAAGGGTTCCAGTTGCTGCTGTTACCAGGAGATGACCGTCCGGATGTGGAGCTTACTCAGCTATCCAATGTCCCGCTTCCCTTGCTGGACAATGTATGGAAATACTTCGTTGCCGGGGGGCTGCAAAACATCACGCAAGCGGTACTAACAGTAGTCAACTTACTACGGGACACACCGCTACCGGTCGAAGACCTTTCTGCTATTCCAAACCTTTTTTTGTATCACCCGGATAGTGGCATTCTGGAAGACAAAAAAGCGATCCGTGATCGGCACCCTGCACATGAACACGTGGCGCTGGCCGTTTCTTACCGGTCGCACTACCTGGCCGGAAATCTGAAACCCATCGAAGCACTGACGGAGTCTATGGCCCAACGAGGCATCACGCTTGTCACGCTAATGGCCCTGAGTTTTAGGGACGCGCACATCGAACAAGACATCCATGAACTGCTCGCATCCCACCATATCGCTGGTCCCGATGTATTGATCAACACCACCGGTTTTTCCATCAACTCGTTTCAGGATACAGGTCACTCGTTATTTGACCGCCTGCATGTTCCGGTCATCCAGGCCATTATGGCTTCTTGTAACCGTGAAACCTGGGAGACGGGTCAGTTTGGGTTACCTCCTACGGATGTCGCCATGAACATCGCCCTCCCGGAAGTGGACGGAAAGATCATTACCACCGCCATTTCCTTTAAAGAATCTGGCGGAAGGGACGAACTTACTGATTCGGAAATTGTACAATACGAAGCACATCTCCCTGGCTGCGAGTCGGTAACCCGCCTGGCTTCTAACTGGATCAACCTTCAGAAAAAGTCCAACGATCAAAAGAAGGTAGCGCTCATCCTCCCCAACTATCCCAATAAGAACAGCCGGTTGGCCAACGGCGTGGGACTGGATACTCCTGCCAGTACGGTGGCCGTCCTTCATGCGTTACACGAGCACGGCTACGTCACGGGAAATGAATTGCCCCGGGACAGCGATGAACTCATTGGCCTGCTGACGGAGGGCATCACCAATGACCTGACCGACCTCCCCATCAAAGAAGCGACGGTGACCCTTTCGGAAGCACTTTTCACCAAACATTATGACACGTATTCGGAAGAACTAAAAGAAAAGATCACTTCGCAATGGGGGACGCTTCGTGAATCTCCAAATTATCAAAACGGACACCTCTCCCTGCCCGGTTTCCTGTTGGGAAACGTATTTGTTAGTATCCAGCCTTCCCGGGGGTACAACCTGGACATCCAGGCTTCTTACCACTCGCCCGACCTTCCTCCGACCTATGCCTACCTTGCTTATTACATTTGGGTACAGGAGGTATTCAAAGCAGATGCGATCATCCATGTCGGCAAGCATGGAAACCTGGAGTGGCTACCCGGAAAAAGTGTGGCGCTGGACCCGGCGTCTTGCTTCCCTTCGGCCATCTTTTCTCCCATTCCTCACTTTTACCCGTTCATCATCAATGACCCCGGCGAGGGGACACAGGCCAAACGTAGAAACCACGCCGTAATCATTGACCACCTCATCCCTCCCATGACCCGTGCAGACAGTTACGGTGACTTGTTGCAGCTAGAGCTACTCATTGATGAGTACTACGAATCGGCCCTGGTCGACGGCCGAAGGGCAGCACTGCTGAAGAAGAAAATCGAAACCCTGGTGAACAGCACACACCTGAAAACAGACCTCAACAGCACCGCTGAAGATGTAGACGAGTTGCTGGAAACCATTGATGGCTACCTCTGTGAACTGAAAGAAGCCCAGATACGGGGCGGGCTCCACATCTTCGGTGAGCTGCCGATCGCTGAAAAACTGGCCGACCTCGTGATTGCCCTGCATCGCTTACCCCACCAACAGACCCCCTCTTTGCTGCAAGCACTGGCACATGATCTGGACGCAGGATTTGATCCTTTGGATGTCAGCTATGAGGCGGTTTACGATCAGGAGCTGGCAGGAACAAAATGCCGGACCTACGGAAAGGCGGTTGCTGTACTGGAAACATTAGCTAAAGAGAAGGTACATGACCTTCTGGGTGGAGTTCATGCCATAAAGGTCGGTAAACACACCTCGGGCGTACTTGACTTCATCCGGTTTCATACGTTGCCGCTTCTGGCACAAACCAGCGAAGAGGTGACCAACCTGTTACAGGGACTGGAGGGAGCTTACGTGGCTCCGGGAGGATCGGGGGCACCTACTCGTGGCCGACTGGACATCCTTCCGACCGGACGCAATTTTTATTCGGTAGACGTTCGTACGATCCCCTCTCCTGCCGCTTACGAGCTAGGGAAAAAAAGTGCGACCCACATCATTGAGCGGTACATGCAGGAAAATGGCGACTTCCCACGGTCCATCGGCATTTCGGTTTGGGGAACGTCTACGATGCGGACCAGTGGAGACGACATCGCGCAGGCGCTGGCATTAATGGGTGTGAAGCCCGTCTGGCAGGGGGCTAACCGGCGGGTCAAAGACTTTGAGGTCATCTCGCTGTTGGAGCTGAAACGTCCGCGTATCGATGTTACGCTACGCATTTCCGGTTTTTTCAGGGATGCTTTTCCTGATCTGATCTCACTTTTCAATGCGGCTGTGGATCGCGTCGCCCGCCTGGATGAGTCGATTGAAGAAAACCCCATCCGGGAACGTTTTCTTCGGGAAACCTCCGAATGGCAACAACAAGGGCTTGAGCTCCCTGTCGCTGAGGAACGCGCCCTGTATCGGGTATTTGGCTCTCGTCCGGGTGCGTACGGAGCCGGACTGCAAGGACTCATCGACGAGGGTAACTGGACCTCCCAGGCGGACCTGGCCCAGGTTTACATCAATTGGAGCGGCTATGCCTATTACGGTGCAAAAAATGAAGGAAGGCCGGCACATGAGACGTTTAAAACGCGACTGGCAGGCATAGAGATCGTCATGCAAAACCAGGACAACAGGGAACATGACCTCCTGGACTCTGATGACTACTACCAGTTTCAGGGTGGGTTGACCGCTGCGGTGACTTCGGAAAAAGGAACATCACCTACCACCTATTTTGGCGACCACTCCCGGCCGGAAAACCCCAGAATAAAATCCCTGAAGGAAGAATTGTTGAAAGTGTACCGTTCCCGGGTAGTAAATCCTAAGTGGATGCAGGGAATGCGGGACCACGGATACAAAGGTGCTTTCGAGATGGCCGCAACCATGGACTACCTGTTTGCGTACGACGCCACTACCGGGCAAATAGACGATTTTATGTACGAAGGAATCACTGAAGCTTACCTACTGGATGAAGAGAATCAAGCATTTATCCGGCAGCACAACCCCTGGGCACTGCAAGACATGTCAGGACGGATGCTGGAAGCAATCCAACGAAAACTTTGGAGCAACCCTTCGGAGGAAATGACGGAACGGTTAAAGCAACTGTATGTCGATGCGGAAGGAGCGTTAGAGTAGGAAGGTTCTTGTTGTATCCCGTTTCTTTCCTAACTTTCTTCGAAGACGACTACTTTCCAACCCTTAATGAGAAGCCAAAACATAAATACCAGTTCACCAAAAAAGGTGATCATTATGTAATCCATCGTTATTGAAGGAAATAAAAAGAGCCTCAAAGTATCGATTAAATAGCCTACTCCAGCGAGGATCAAAAGAACTCCAAAAACCTTAGGGACGTAAAAAGCTTGGTAGACCAGAATTCCAAGCATGATTAAATAGATTCCGAAAAATATAAAGGCAAAACTCCATTGAAGGTTGAAGTTTTTAATTGTAAGTATGGCCTGGGAATGAAGAGATTGACCAAAGGCAGATAGGTACGCTGCGTTTTGGGTTAAGTTCAATAGAGAAACAAGATTCAATAGCGCTGATAAGGTAAGAACGGTAAAAACAATTCGAAATAAAGCAACTAGTAGCGAAAAATCCCTATTCACGGGCTTAAGGAATAGATATAAGGCCCATGCAACTACAACATCACAGATTAACGTAATTACATGCAAGAATAGTCCAGTTATAAACAGGCTACGGTTTTCTCGAATGTTCCGGATGGTGATTTCTCCACTCTCATAATTAAATATGCCAGGAAAAATAACGAACTCAGCAACTGGTACTGTTAAAACCATAAAGAAAATTCCAATTCCAGAGATTAAGGCTACTTTTTGTATTTGGCAGTTCATTAATGTTTTAAGAGCAGATGCGAAAATACGGGTAATGGTTGCACCTCTTTACCTATAGAATTCGACATAAGCGTAACACCCCCTAATGTGCCGCGGTTTCTATGCTACCCTTACGAACCGAAAGTTTTCAAATGCTACCCAAAACCTCATTGCTTTAATTTCAGTTATCAGGGAGTTATCTAGTGAGATCCATCCTTAGGTGTACCTTAAATCAGTTTCTAACAGGATACTCATTAATGCCGTTGACTTAAGAGATACGTCTCCGCGAGTATACGAAGCGGTCGCCGTGACACGGTCTCAATAATAAGATGAAATAACGGTCATGAGATCACTTCACCGGGCCACGGCGGCTTCGTTCGTGAAGACGGTTTCAAACCTTAAGTCAACGGCATTAGGATCCTCATGATTTTAGCGACAGAAACTACTGATGTTCGGTTAATTCTTTTCTTAAAACGGTTTTATGGGTTCAGCTTAAAAAAAACTGCTGGAACAAATTGGCAGGCAGTGCAATAAATAAGCATTCATATAAATCTAAAAAAACAATGAAACAATTCAGATCATTCAAACCGGTAAGCATAACCGGTTCCGTAAAAAAACTACTTTTTCGACACTAATTGTCAGTGTCTTCATGTCTTGTTCTGATGAAACGCCTTTGAACAGGATAGAAATTGAGGCTTCGGATGCCATTACTTCGTCTATTCATGTGATCAGTGTCAGCGATACGAAAATTGAATTTGAATACAAACTTTCGGATCTCAAGAAGATCATGAAGTCGCCAGATAGACGATTAACAATAAATCATGAAGCATTCGAGGTTGTGGCCAGGGAGTCCGTCTTGTCCAATCCAACGGGAGAGCACTTAGACATTGATCAGGTCATAATTCAACCAATAATTGAGGGAGACGAGTCGATCAATAGTTTCTCTCTCCCAATTTTGTGCTATGCAGGAGTAACCGTATGGGGAGATGAACCATTTGTTACGCATCCTGATAATCAGGAACGAATCATTTTAGAAAGGGGACCAAGAGGAGGATCGATTAATTCCTCGGTCAGAACCCGAGTACTTGGTACTAAATGGATGACGGCCTGGGGTGAAGTAAGGGAAGTCATTAATGGAAACAATACGTTCATCACAGGAGCCATAGAAACGAAAAGAAAATCGTGTGGTGAGGATGACTTGAGAGGAACGGGCCGATCAAGTTATTCCAGGTCTGCAACTGACCGAGGCACATTTGCCTACGCGATTGTAAATTGTGATGATTAGCCTTTAACCTTTTGAAACACCTAAGATTTGAAGGTATTTAAAAGGAAAATCAAGAACCTTAGGTTTTCATATTCAGTAAAAAAGAG
>JBCCXH010000141.1:0-11000 GCA_039192005.1 Bacteroidota bacterium | reverse complement strand
TTCAGGACCTGTTCAGTCCTACGTCGCTTTTGACTACGATAGAAAGCAACCCCAACTATCTGACTACTTTTTGGGAGAGCGTGTCAAACGGAAACTGGACAACCGTGATCATTTACATTGTGGTCATTTTTTTGGGTGCTTTTATTCTGATTCGTGGCGTTCAAAAAGGGTTGGAAAAGGCGAACAAACTGTTGATTCCTAGTCTGTTTGTTTTATTGATGATCATTGTCATCATCTCCCTGACGATGGAAGGAGGCGTGAAAGGACTCGAATACATGTACGCGGTCAAGTGGGAACACTTTGGTAACCCGACCATTTGGATTGAAGCACTTTCGCAATCGGCCTGGTCTACCGGTGCGGGATGGGGGTTAATGATGACGCTGTCTGCTTTTACACGAGACGATGAAGACGTGACGTTAAATACCCTGATTGGAGCCTTTGGAAACAACACAGCTTCCCTGTTGGCCGGGATGGCGATTTTGCCAGCCGTATTTGCCTTATCTCCTTCTACTGCTGAGGCCGAAACTTTTCTTCAATCTGGAAACCAGGCACTGACATTTACCATCATCCCCATGTTATTTGCCAACGTCTCGGGGGGAGGGTTTCTATCCGTACTCTTTTTCCTTGCCTTATTTGTAGCGGCTTTCAGCTCGCTACTTCCTATGATCGAGTTGATGCTGAAAAACATCAGTGACCTGGATTTACCGAAGCGGGTGACGCTCGCTGTTGTGATCACCAGTTTCATTGCATTTGGCTTTCCTTCGGCCTGGTCGCTTGACTTCTTTTCGAATCAGGACTGGGTATGGGGGGTAGGACTGATCGTCAATGGGTTGTTTATCCTGATCGGGGTGGCCATGAACGGCCCCGGGCAATTCAAAGAAAAATGGATCGACGTCGGTTCGGACATTCGTGTGCCCACACAATTTTTTAAGATCACCATCTTTGGCAACATTGCACTGGCTGTAGGGCTCATCTACTGGTGGTTGTCACAGGACTACAGCGCTACCTGGTTCGATGATCAGGGGAATTGGGACGTGTCCGGCGTATACAGCAATGCCTCTACGGTTACACAGTGGGGTGGAGTGATCCTCGTTGGCGTCTTAATCAACCGATTTCTTTTTAAAAAATTTGCAAAAAAATGAGTACTTCTGCGATCATCAGTATGTTTGCGATCCTTTCCATCGTTGTGGGAGGGTTTCTTTTTTTCTTATCTAAAGCCATAAAAAACGAACGTAAGTCCAATGGATAAAATTGATCCGCTTAACCAGGTAGCTGAATTTCATCAGACGTTTCAACATCCTATTTTACCAACTCCTCAGATACCATCGGAAGATCGGTGCAAACTGCGGGTATCTCTGATTGCAGAAGAGTTGGACGAACTTCGGGAGGCCATTGAAAACAAAGATTTGGTCGAGGTAGCCGATGCACTTTGTGACATCCAATATGTGCTGTCCGGTGCCGTATTGGAGTTTGGTCTGGGGGAAAAATTTGGGGAGCTGTTCAATGAAGTGCAACGATCCAACATGAGTAAAGCCTGTGAGACTGAAGAGGAAGCGCAGCAAACGGTAGCCTACTACCAAAAGGAGAAAGGTACAGAGGCGTATTACGAGTTGCGAGACGGGAAGTACCTCGTTTTTAGAAAAGGAGACAATAAGACGCTCAAGTCCATTAACTATTCTCCTGCTGATTTGAAGGGCATCGTAGAGGGGTAGTTCATTTCATTAACCAGACGACTGGAATCATCTGGTTAATGAATAATGAAGGAAAGGCATTAGTCAACGCGTGTCAGGTACACGTTTTTATCTTCTTCCTGATCATCGGAGACCAAAACGCCGTCTACCAACTTCCACTCTTCGTTGTCGCTTGAAAATTGGAAATGATTGTCATCTCCATCTTCGTTCCATCCGTCTATTTCCAGGTAGCCTTTTTTATTGATGACCCATTCGGCTTGTTCCGTTTCGGTTTGCCCAAATGCATCTACCTCAATAAAGAGCTCGTTGTTTTTTCGGAAATCAAAGTAGATGTCGATGTTTCCGACGATCCCGTTGACGACCCCTGATACGGATTTGATGATGATTTCTTCCAGGTACGTATCGGCTTCTTCTGCCTCTTCGTCCAATTCTTTATCAATGTCAATGACCATTTTCCACGTACCCAAAATATCCTTTTCCTTTACTTTTTGTGCGTGTGTCGTTAGTGCAACTGCAAATAAAAGTAGAAGTATGGTTGTTAGTTTCCTTTTCATGATAATGTTATTATGTAATACAAGGTACTTGTTATACTCGTGCTTCTGGTAAAAGGTTACAATCACCAGGCCTTATTTCTTGATAATCTTCCAGGTAGCCACTTTACTATTGCTTGATATTCGTAATACGTAAATATCTGGCGACAAGGAAGAAATGTCCAAAGTACCCTTTCCCTGATCCATGACTAATTGTTTTGTTAAAATGGATTGCCCGGTACTATTGATCAATTCTAAATCCAATGTTTTCATTGATTTATCAACGTTGAATTGCAAGGCGTTAGCAACAGGGTTGGGGTAAATCGACATTACGTCAGATCGGAAATCATCCGTAACGCTCAAAGGTCCCAACACCACAAAGTCATCCGAAGTCCGGACGGATTCACCAAGGTATTGGATGGTGATTTGGCCCGTTTCGGCCTCCTCTGGTACTTCCACTGAGATTTCGCCAGGTGATGATGTGGTAACTTCTGCTTCTAACCCATTGAAAAGGACCGTTGTTGACTGGTCATCGGAACCGAAATTGCTTCCCGTTATGGTCACGGATGTTCCCGTTCGGCCGGATTTTGGAGAAAAATCCAGAATGGATAAAGCAGGAGGAGGTGTAAATAAAAAGACTTCATTTCCATTCCTGGCGTTATTAGCGGTCAGTAAGAGTTTATTGTCGAATACCATCAGATTGGACGGGTTGCTGTCCAGCAAGCCAGGGTACATATCGGATACTCTTAGTGTACCTTCTTCCGTTCCATCGGTCACCCAAAGTTCATTTCCCGCGACGTCATCTTTTGCGTTGAAGTAGAGTTTATCATTAAAAAGGCCATAGTTAGTTGGTGTGATATTCCGGGTATCACTGGGGTCTAAGTCTTTGATTTTTACGGTCCCCTCGGTCGTTCCATCACTTTTCCAAAGTTCTTCGCCTCTGGTCTTAAAGATCAATAACTCGCCATAGGCAACTAAGCCGGAAGGCCTGCTGTCAAAACTTCCCGAATTGATGTCTTTTACTAAAATTGTTCCTCCTTCTGTCCCATCCGTGACCCAAAGTTCTCTCCCGGAAGCTTCCTCATCTGCCGAGAAATACAATCGATCATTGAGAATGGTGAAGTTAAAGGGTCGGCTACTTGAAGAACCCGTATTGATGTCCTTAAGCATACGCGTGCCATCTGGTGTCCCATCCGAAATCCATAGTTCTTCCCCGTTAGTTCCATCATCGGCCGTGAAGTACAGAAGGTCATTGAATACACCAAGGTCCCGGAGAAATGTCCCGTCACTTCCTACTCTGATGTCTTTAAATAGCATCGTACCTGGCGCGGTTCCATCAGATACCCAAAGCTCGGCACCATTCACGCCATCGTCCGCCTGAAAAAAGATTTGTGAACCCATTAAGGTTAACTCAAACGGGCTACTTCCCGATTCACCTGCACGAATGTCTTTAAGTAAAACGGTGCCGGCTGCGGTTCCATCACTGGCCCATAGCTCGTCGCCGGACGTTCCGTCGTCTGCCCTGAAGTACATCCGGTCTCCAAGCTGTACAAGCTCATTGAGATCTCCGTCTTCCGTGCCTGGGTTGATGTCTTTGATCAATTCCGTACCTGCCGCTGTCCCGTCACTTTTCCATAGCTCTTCTCCATGCGTCTCATCTTTAGCAGAAAAAATCAAGGTTTCCTGAAATACTGGAAAAGGTTTCCTGAAATTACCCGGAGAAATAGGAAAACTGGAAGCAGTTCCGGGATTGATGTCTTTGACCAGCTGTGTGCCTTCAGCCGTTCCGTCTGTTACCCATAACTCTTCTCCTACGTTTCCACTTATTGCACTAAAGAAAACCTTTCCGTCCAAAGGCGTAAAGTGGGAGGCATCGCTACCAACTGAGCCGGTGTTGAGGTCTCCAACTGGTTCCGTCCCCGAAGGAGTTCCGTCGCTTTTCCATAGTTCAGAGCCGTTCAATTTGGTAAAAGCAACAAAGTAAAATTCACTTTCACTTTCGGTGAACTGAATGGGAAAACTCCCTTCTTCGAGTGGGTTGATGTCCCGAAAAGGTATGGTTCCATCGCTGGTGCCGTCGCTGACCCAAAGTTCATTTCCGGTGACTCCATCGTTTGCGCCAAAGTAAAGTTGATCGTTAAACACAAAAAACTCCGCGAATGTACCGATGCTAGATGAGGTTCCCGGATTGATGTCCCTTAAGAGTTGTGTTCCTGATTCTGTCCCGTCGCTGACCCAGATCTCCGTTCCGTGGGTGTCATCAAAGGCACGGAAGTAGAGTTTGTCGTTAAAGACCGTGCCGTTGTTATTCGAAATAAATCCGCTTTTAGATCCCGGGAGAATGTCTTTAAGTAATTGGGTTTCGTCCGTAGTCCCATCCGTGACCCAAAGTTCAAATCCATTGATGCCGTCACTTGCTTCAAACAATAGTTTACCTGCTACCGTATTGAATTGATCCGGGTTACTTCCGCGAACACCTTCCTGAATGTCCTTAATCAATCTTGTCCCGTCTGCTGTCCCGTCAGTAGCCCACAACTCACGCCCTGTTGCTTCATCGGTGGCGCTAAAATAGAGTAGGCCATTATAAGCAAAGAATTCAAAAGGATCACTATCAGCTTCGCCGGAATTGATGTCTTTTACGAGTTGTGTTCCACTTTCTGTTCCGTCAGTTACCCACAGCTCTTTACCGTGGGCTTCGTCTTGTGCATTGAAGTACAGTTTATTGGAAAATTCGAAGAATAGATCGGGTTGTGCACCAGAAAAATTACTTGGGATGTTCTTCAAAAGTTGCGTTCCATTTTCGGTTCCGTCACTGGTCCAAAGTTGGGCGTCAAGGGTTGTGGGAAACCCGTCTACAACTATTTGTGAGCTTGCGCTGAAGTATAATTTACCTTGAAATACGGCGAGGTTTTCCAGTTGACTGCTTTGTTCTCCCTCATAGATATCCAAGACCAGCGCTGTTCCTGATGCTGTTCCATCCGAAACCCAAAGTTCTTTTCCGTGGACACCATCATCCGCATTAAAATAGACCATGCCATCTAGCGAAATGATTTCGGTGATGTTGCTTCCATTAGGCCCTTGGTGGATGTCTTTTACAAGCTTTGTACCTTCCGAGGTGCCATCAGAGACCCAAAGTTCCAGGCCGGTTAGTTGATCATCTGCGGTAAAGAACGTTAGCCCTCCTGAAATGGTCAGGTTGGTTGGAAAACTTCCCTGTCCATTGGTATTGATATCCTTAAGTAAGGTGATCTGACCAGCTGAGGGATGGGTTAGCAAACAGATTGCAAGGATGAAAATAATGTTTAAAGGCAAGTAGATAAAGTGATTGATAGATTTCATAGGTATCGTATTCGATTCCAATAACACAACCGCCGCGGATTACCCATTGGGAAATTCGCGGTGTACACACGATCTGCGATCTGATCATCTAATCAGGCTAAAATGTTTCCATTGATTTAGGATGTGCAGTGGTTTGTTACAGGCTTATTAATAAAAGTTTAGTGTTACTCAGACTATTTATTGCAAATAGAGACCGAATGTTCCAGCGTTTGTACATTTGCAGTCTTATTTCGAAGCGAAGATATGTTTGATAACCTCAGTATAAAACTTGATAAAGCATTTAAAACCCTCAAAGGGCAAGGTACCATAACGGAAATTAACGTTGCATCAACGATTAAAGAGATCCGAAGGGCTTTGATTGATGCGGATGTGAACTACAAAGTAGCGAAGGAGGTAACAGATAATATCAAAGAGGAAGCGCTGGGCCGTGACGTGTTGGTTTCGGTATCTCCGGGTCAACTCCTGACAAAAATCGTTTCCGAGGAGCTGACCAAGTTGATGGGAGATCATAACGTCCCGATCAATCTGGACGGTAGCCCCAACATCATCCTTATTTCGGGTCTCCAGGGATCAGGTAAAACCACCTTTACCGGAAAGCTCGCCAACTTACTAAAAAAGCAGGGACGGACCGTGTTATTGGCAGCATGTGATATCTACCGACCTGCGGCGATTGATCAGCTAAAAGTACTGGGGGAACAGGTAGGAGTCGAGGTATTTGCAGAGCCTGAGAACAAAAATGCGGTAGATATTGCCAAAAAGGCCATTCAGTACGCAAAAGACAATGGAAAGAAAACGCTCATCATTGATACTGCGGGTCGCTTGGCGGTAGACGAGGAGATGATGAATGAAATCGAGTCCCTCAAGAAAGCAGTGAAGCCGGCAGAGACGCTTTTTGTGGTGGACTCCATGACCGGGCAGGATGCCGTAAATACAGCGGCTACTTTCAACGAACGATTAGATTTTGATGGTGTCGTCCTGACGAAACTGGACGGCGATACGCGCGGTGGAGCGGCGTTATCCATTCGGAAAGAAGTCACCAAACCCATCAAGTATATCAGTACAGGTGAAAAGATGGATGCCATCGATCTCTTCCACCCCGACCGAATGGCCAATCGTATCCTGGGGATGGGAGACGTTGTCAGTCTGGTAGAACGTGCCCAACAAGCGTACGATGAAGAAGAAGCCCGAAGAATCAACAAGAAGATACGGAAAAACCAGTTTGGCTTTGATGACTTCCTGGCTCAGATGGAGCAGATGAAGAAAATGGGAAGCATGAAAGACCTGATTGGGATGATACCCGGGGTAGGGAAAGCCATGAAGGACGTTGATATTGACGATGATTCGTTAAAACCTATAGAAGCCATCATCAAGTCGATGACCCCGAAAGAACGATCGCAGCCCGAAATACTTAACGGGACGCGCAAGCAGCGCATCGCTAAAGGGAGCGGGACCAGCATCCAGGAAGTCAACCAGCTGATCAAACAGTTTGATCAGATGCGGAAGATGATGAAAATGATGAACAAATCCGGAGGCAAGCGCGCATTGGCCAATATGCTGGGAGGGATGAGGTAAGGAAAGATTCAATCCTGAGAAGGAAAGGCTTCATTTCACAGTAAAACGTAGGATCTCAAAAGCAAATCGAGCTAGCTTAATCTGATTTTCTATCTTATCTGGTCGTAATCATAGGCTATTTGGTTAAATAGATTGTATAAATTCTATTAGCTACCAAGCCTTTAAATAGGTTTATTCAACACAACACGCTTGAAAGATCTTGCTATAGATGATGATTAGAAATCCATGATAGACATCCGAATCTCTCATTACTTCCCACTTCAGTTTATCGCGTTAGGAATCGGACTTTTGTTTGGAGCAGGTCTGCTAACATGGCAAGCAAACTACTTATTGGTTCCTGTATTTCTAGTTTTCGGCATGATTTTCCTTACTACTAATCATCGATTACAGGTGGATGTGAAGTCACAAACATTTCGAGAATATGTATGGCTCTTAGGGTTTAAATCAGGAAAGATCAAACCTTTACCCAAACCTACACATGTTGTCATTCAACCTGTAAATAAGGAAATAAGGTATGGCGATATTGATTACGGTCGTGTGCGTACCCATCAACGGAGAGCAACAGCCTATTTGAAATTCGAGCACGATCAACCCATCTACTTAGGAGCTGGGAGTAACTCTCAGATACTAACTGATCAATTGGCAGGTTTAATTGAAGCTTTGAAAGTGCCAATTCATAATAATGCTAAACGAACATTAAAGACACAGGCGGCTTAAACTCCTAGACCACGAGCGATTTGTTAGCAAGGAAAGAATCAGGTTATTTTGCCTACATAAAAACGATCAGTTTACGGTTTTTAAGCCAGGTGTTGTTAACCAAAGTAGCTTTTTAAACCCTTAAGCTCATTTCATGACAGTACTCCCTTTTTCTCTTGTATTGGTTTCAATCTTTACCCATGCGTACTGGAATTATCTAATCAAGAGCTCAAAGAACAAACACGCCTTTACCGGTTTGAGTAAACTTGCAGAAGTAGCCATATTCGGAGTTCCTGCCATTTACCTGCTATTCACTACCGCATTCAGAATGGAGTTCCTGCTGCTTATTTCTGTTGCTGCGTTCATCACGTTTTTGAATTACTTCTTTTTGGCGAGTTCCTATAAATATGGCGACCTCTCGTTGGTGTATCCCGTTTCCAGATCCAGCATCATTTTTCTCCCGGTGTTTGCTTACTACTTCATTGGAGAAAGCATTGATCACATCGGCGTATTAGCCGTTTCTTTTATTTTATTGGGAACTTTCGTGATGCACATGGAGGACCTGAGCGTAGCCGGAGTAAAAACGATAGTCAAAAACATAGGCAACAAAGGAAGTCTTTATGCACTTCTGGCGGCACTCACCGTAGCTGGGTATACGATTTGGGACAAACTTTCCATTGCTAAGATGGAGCCATTTCTTTACTTCTACCTCTACACCTTGATTGTAGCTATTTTCTACAATTTGGTGACGTTCGTCAAATTTGGAAAAGATGAGCTAAAAAAGGAGTGGAAGCTAAATCGCAACAGGATCATACAGGTAGGATTCTTTAACAGCTTTACCTATATCCTCATCCTCGTTGCGTTGACAATGAGTAAGGCCACTTACGTAGGCGGATTAAGGCAGTTGAGCATCGTTGTTGGGGCTTTTCTGGGATTCAAACTACTGGGAGAAAAAGTGACGTTGCCAAAGATTGTAGGAATCGTCATTTCCATCATTGGTGGTAGTTTCATTTATCTGGCGAATTGACAGGCGGTAGGAGAGAAGTGAATCATGACACCCTCATTATTCATCAGCATCATCAAGAATTTGCGCTAAGCCTGCCCCAGTGGAGCTGCCCCAGTGGAGCTGCCGCAGGTGGAACTGATTTGATTCTAAATTGTTGTTAATTCCTTTCCGTTCCATCGGCCTACCCACCTGGGCCCACCCGGGTGTAAGGATAATGTAGATTTTGGCCGGACACCACTACATAAATTCCATAGCCGAGATAGTATTAAAATCAAAGTTTGTAGATTGCTCCAACTTTCGTGTAGTTCGATAGGAAAGTGACACGCAATCGGCTACGTAATTTATACTCAATGTTATATGTCACAACTTCCGCCAGGGCGATTGCATGTTAAAAAATTCGACTGTTCCACGCGGCTGTTCCACGCGGCTTAAAAAAGGACCTATATTCCATTCCATGGCGGCCCCTTTCATGGGTGGCCCTTCCTGAATGGGTTTGGGGTAGGTATGACTTAAAACATCTTTTTTAAGTCGAATTTTCGTCCATAAATAAGCCTAAAATATTAACATGCAATCGCCCTGTCACTTCCGCTCATAAAGTGTCATTCAGAAAGGATGTTTCGTAACTTTAAGCCGAATAGAAAATTGATAAGAATTGAGTACTGAGCATTTACTTAGGCTAACGGAAAGGGTAGAAATTGCAGTTGAACTTGGAGAGAGTTACTACCGTGAATTCAAAAGCGGTTACCAGGGTGCACCTAATGACAAGAAACCACGTGACTTTAAAGATATATGTTACAACGTAGCAAAAGAGTTAGTGGCATTTGCTAATGCTGATGGCGGAGAATTGTTTCTTGGAATTGAAGATGATAATCAAATTACAGGATTGCCACATTCGGATGAACAACTAAATCAAATCTTGCAAGCGTCATCTAATTACATTTTAAAAGATACCCCCCTTCCAATAAAACGACGAACTATAATTGAATACCTGGGAAAAAAAGTAATCTATTTTTCAGTCGATAAAGGTTCAAAATTTATTCATCAAACTAGTAAAGGAGAATGCTTTAAAAGAGAAGATAAGGACAGTATTCCTACGTCGGCAGATACGATCAGATTCGTTCGGGATGAAGCATCTTCAAGACAATACGATAGAGAATTTGAGGATTTAGCCACAGTAACTGATTTAGATTTGTCACTTGTTACAGCTGTTGCTTTTGAATGTACAAAGATTAAAGATATCTCTCCTGAAAAGTTCCTTCAATACATGGAACTTGCGGAGTTTGATGGTGATAGACTTAGATTAAGAAAGGCTGCATTGCTATTGTTTGCTAAAAACCCAAACAAGTGGCACCCAAGGTCAAGAGTAAGGATATTAAAAGTAAGCGGACTAGAAGAAAAGTCAGCCCCTGAATATAACGTTACCGAAATCGCAGACGTCTCTGGAAACGTATTTGAACTTGCAGCCGATAGTTGGGAAGCTTTACGTCCTGCATTAAGCGAAACTCGTTATTCTGAGGACGGTTTATTCAAGACACAAGTAATTTATCCGGAGTCGGCATGTAGAGAAGCATTAATAAATGCAATTACGCATAGAGATTACAGTTTAGAAGGGCGTGGCATTGAGATAAGAATATTTACAGATCGTTTGGAGGTTTTGAGTCCAGGAAAACTTCTTTCCAAACTAACTATAGAAGATTTAAAAGAGTTGAAAGGGGCTCACGAAACAAGAAACGCTTATGTAGCGCGAGTTTTACGAGAATATGGATATATAAGGGAGCTTGGTGAAGGAATTAGAAGAATGTTCGAGGTTATGAAAACTAACGAACTCATTGAGCCTCAAATAGCATCACCCAATAAGTCATTCATAGTTACGCTGTTTTACAAATTTATCTATTCTAAGGAGGAGAAGGTTTGGCTTGACAATTTCAAAGAATTCTCATTGTCAAGAGAGCAAAAAACAGTCATAAAGCTTGGAGTTAATGATCGACTTATCTCTCCGAAAGAGATATTTGATAATGTAGGGATAGTGGACACTGAAAAGTACCGACAATTAGTCGAGAGTCTGGCTGAATTAGGAATTTTAAAAAGAGAGGTCACAACAAATAAAGCTTACAGCTTGGCAAGAACTCATTCAGTGTCCAAAAAGAGTATCGGAATTTATAAAAT